>JBKJIX010000166.1:0-15277 GCA_046598205.1 Chitinophagaceae bacterium | reverse complement strand
CAGGTTTCGTTCCAGCATTGGCCCGGGACGGCGAAAGACTATTTCAAATAAATACTTTACATGTTCCAGCACTTTTTCATTTACCACTAACTTGCCACCGAAATATTTACAAAGCAGAGGTTTGGTAATATCATCCGCCGTTGGGCCAAGGCCACCGGTAATGATAACAATATCGGATTGCTCACCTTCTTCATCCAATGCATCCCAGATATCATCATACACATCTCCCACTGCTACCCGGCGGCGTACCCATACACCAATTTTATTCAGTTCCTGGGCAATAAAGGCACTGTTGGTGTCAATAGTCTGGCCTATCAATAATTCATCGCCGATGGTGATGATGGAAGCGTTGATTTGTTTCAAATGATTTTCTTTTTGATTAATCTTCAATGCTTACATCTTCATAAACATCTTTCAACTGAAGTGTAAGGCCAATAGTAGAGATAACAAAATTTTCAGTGAGATGTTTAAATTCGGATAGTAGCCAGGTATTATCAGGATTACGGGTATATATTTCTATACTAATGGATAAAGAATCTATGGTAATATATTCATTCAGTGTATTTATGCTTCGGTAGAGCATGAACTTGGAGCCTCTGTCGTAGTCCTTAGTTGATTTGGAAAGCACTTCAATTATTACTGACGGTTTAATAATTGTATCTTTTTCTTTATCATTAGTTTCCGGCTTGCCGCAAATAATAGAAAAATCAGGATAGGTATAGAGAGTGTTTTCAGGTATGTGAATCCGCAAATCGCTTCCAAACATGTCACAGGGTTTCCCTTTTAAATAAGGAAGGATAAGTGTATTGATGTTTTTAACTATCACATTATGCTCCCAGGATGCTCCCGACATGGCAAAAACTTCCCCCTTATAATACTCATGCTTTGTATCCGAAGCCCTTTCCATTACCAGGTAATCTTCCTGCGAAACAAAATTATACTTAGGTGCCGGTTCTTTAACTTCATTTTCCATATTTCAAATTTAATTCTTTTTAGTTTTGATTAAAAGTAATTCTATGAAGTGGCTATTACCTTTCACCCTTTGCATTCTGCCCTGCACTTTACCTGCACAAACTGTTTCTCAAAAACTGCAAAATGCCTTTCAGCAATTTGAAAGCGACAGTCAGTTGAAGCATGCTATCAGCTCTCTATATGTAATTGATGCAAAGACCGGGCAGGTGGTGTTTGATAAAAACTCACAAATTGGGTTGGCACCAGCTTCCACGCAAAAGATTATTACGGCGGCTACTGCTTTCGAGTTGTTAGGAAAGGATTATAAGTATCGGACACCTTTTTATTTCGATGGAAAAATAATTAAGGATACTCTTAAGGGGGATTTATTAATTAGAGGGGTCGGTGATCCTACGTTTGGCTCAAACCGCTATTCAACAACAGGAAGAAAAAAAATACTTTTTGCAGTTTCAGAGATTCTATCAATAAAAAAAATAAAGTATATTGATGGAAATGTAGTAGTTGATGAAAATTCATTTGAATCTAATACCATACCAGATGGCTGGATATGGCAAGACATAGGAATCTATTATGGCGCAGGCGCAGGTGGGTTAAACTGGAATGAAAACCAATATGACCTTTTTTTGAAGCCAGGGGCTAAACAAGGCGATGATGTGGAAATTATCAGAACTGAGCCAGCAGATGTATTCTATTCAATAATAAATGAATTAAAAACTGGTTCAAAGGGTAGTGGAGATAATGGATACATTTATGTTGCTCCTTATACCGTAAATGGCTTTGTACGGGGAACAATTCCATTGGGACAAAAAGAGTTTTCAATATCTGGTGCGATGCCAATTCCATCTTTAAAATTTATCGAAGAGCTTACGAAGGAATTCGATAATTCAAAAATTATAGTTAGTGAAAAATTTACAAGTAGTTTGGAGTATAAAGTCAATAAAAGAACTTTAAAATATGATGCAAAGCCCTCTAATTATATTGTTTCTCCCACTCTCGATTCCATCATCTACTGGTTCTTAAAAAAATCTATCAACCTATATGGTGAAGCATTGATAAAAACATTTGCTTACGAGAAACAAGGCTTTGGTTCAACAGACAGTGGAGTATCCATAGTGAAAAAATTCTGGAAACAAAAAGGGCTGGATGAAGATGAATTGAATATGTATGACGGTTCTGGCCTTTCACCATTGAACCGTGTTACTACACATGCACAGGTAGTGATATTGAAATATGCAAGGACAAAAGATTGGTTTCAGTCTTTCTACAACGCATTGCCTGACTATAACGGCATGAAAATGAAAAGCGGCACCATCAGCGATGTTAAAGGGTTCTGCGGTTATCATAAAGCAAAAGATGGTAAGGAGTACATTTTTTCTTTCCTAGTTAATAACTACACCGGTAAAACATCAGGAGTTGTCAATAAAATGTATAAAGTACTTGATGAACTGAAATAATGAGTGAAATACCCTACTTTCAGTGTTGCAACTAATAAAAACAAACCACAAACTAAGTGCTATGACTGAACAGAATTTAAAAAATCACACAAGGCTTGTCCCGATTTACCATTATGTAGCGGGTACTTTAATATTATTAGGCTTTGGCGGCAGTATTGTAAACCTTTTTCATGCAGATGCACATACTCATTACTCCGCAGCTTTGCTCGTTGTTGTGTTTTTTGTATTACTAATCTTGTTTTGGTATGCTAGGGCTTTTGCATTAAAAGCGCAGGACAGGGCTATCCGTGCAGAAGAAAATTTCCGCCATTTCATCCTTACGGGTAAACCACTCGATAAGCAATTACAAATGGGACAAATCATTGCTCTCCGTTTTGCCAGTGATGAAGAGTTTCTTGCATTGGCAAAAAAAGCAGTCGAAGAAAAATTGTCGCAAAAGCAAATTAAACAGGCTATTAAAAATTGGAAAGGCGATTATCACCGGGTTTGATTTTGTCAATACCCAAACCGGCTTAAAATAGACTGGTACATTTCTAAAAACCAGGGTGCAGCAAAAGCACCCACCCAACAAATAATGATAAATACCTTGCCCGCAAGTGAAAGATCCTGTATCAGGTGCCGGTGCAAAAGGCTTTGAACGGTGGTCATTATCTTTTCCTCTTTCGCATCATATTCATAAGGTGGAGATGGAGCTACATCTTTAAATGCAGGATGCTCTGCTATTATGATGTTCCTGATTTTCCAATAATCTTCGTCAGGTAAATCTTCATAGGATTTGTCCATGTCAATGTCGCTTAGCTGAATTTTTTTCTCTAATGATTTTAATTTAGAATCGCCAAACATCCGCAGTATCATCATTAATGGAAAGAGGAGTAACGCATAAAAAGGACGGCTGGTGCCATATAACGCAAACCAGATCAAAAAGCCGATTGAAAGAAAAACAAAAATTTTACTTACCCAACTTTCCTCGTCTAAGAAAACCCTGTTTAGCAATTGGCCGCCATCCAATGGATAAACAGGCAAAAGATTGACCAGGTTTAATAATATAAATGAAATGGCAATAGCATAAAACGACAAACCGGCCAAAGAGAGTTCGGGGTTATGCTTGGACAAAAAGAAAAAAGCAATGCCAATAACAATACCGGGCAAAGGCCCGGCTAACAGAATAATGGCCGATTCTTTTTGCGATACTTCCCGTTTACTCCCGGACACATAGGCGCCAAGTAATGGGATAAAAAAAATACCGAGGTCTTTGTACCGGAAAAATTTCATAGCAAAGAAATGCCCCAGTTCATGAATCATAATAACAGCGGTAATCAGCAACAGGATTTTATAGCTGGGAAAAATATAATATCCTAAAACTAAATAAGCTGCCAGGCTTAAAAAAGAACGTAGCCAGATATTGGTTGCTTGTTCCTGCTTTTCAAATTTAGGCAACACCTTCGGCAAGCCTTCGGTGGCCGATGGAGGGAATACAATAATTTCTTCTTCTTTGTTCAACTGGCTGTTGTCAGGGAAGCTATCAGGCAATGACTCATCAAAATTCTCCATCGGGTAAAATTAACCAAAATAGGATTGTAGTTTTTCCAGTAGTTGTGCAGGCATGATGGTTCGTTTCATACCATTGGCTTCCATAAAGTATAAGATGATTTTTCCAACGACAAGTAACTTATCTTTTTCGTTATATACTTCATGATGAAATTCTATTTTATGATGAACGGGCAACTCTTTTAGTATTGTTTTTACTGTCAACAGGTCATCATACTTAGCCGGACGAAGGTAGCGGCAATGCACATCTATCACCAGCATTATCACTCCCATCTTTTCCATGTCGGCGTAAGTAAATCCTAACTCACGGATGGATTCAGCTCTTGCCGATTCAAAATAAGGAAAGAAGTTGCTGTGATAGACTACACCCATCTGATCGGTTTCGGCATAGCGGACTCGTATTTGTGTGCTGGTTGTAAACATTTTAAGTTCTTTGAAACAAATGACTTTACGAATTTATCAGTTTTATTAATTATCAGTATCATACTCCCCTTTAGGGGATGGGGGCATTATTTTCCTATCAACCTGTCCACACTCAATTTACCCGGTCCGGTAAATAAAAGGGCAATATAACCAGCGAGATACAATGCAGCATGTTCACCATCGCCGAATATCTGCCCATGATGAGAATAGAACAAGGCAACAGACATAGCAATTATTAAAGGAATGCAGGCAAGCCTTGTCATTAACCCCAACACAATTAATACAGCACAAAATAATTCGGCAAAAATTGTTAAACTCATCGAGGCTGGTCCGCCAATATGAAGAGGGTCGTTAAAGCCGGATGACTTGGCTGCAAAAGCCATTAATTTCTTAAAGCCATGCGGAATCATCAGACCGCCAAGAGAAAGGCGCAGCAAGAGAAGAGCAAAGGAAACAGATTTATCAGAATACCTTATATTGAAAAGTTTTTTCACCAAAATTTATTTTTGAAGAGCAATAATACAGAAAGAAAATTGATGGAAATTAATAGGTAAACAATGAATGAAATGTTAAAACACTGCTTGCTTATGTACTTATCCACACTTGTTTGGAATGATGTTTGGATTGACCTGAAATAATTTGAATATTCGCAACGTTAAGGAATTTATCCCGATAATCCCGATAGCTATCGGGACGGGGCCAACGGTATAAAGGACAAATTAATGAAGAATCAAAGTTTTCTCACTATAGCCATTTTATTTAGCATCTCCGCTTTTTCTCAACAGACCCGTTTTTATTCAGATCCGGAGTCCACTTTCAAAGAAGCTAAAGAGTATTTTCAAAAAGAGCAGTACAGCCTGGCCTATCCTTTGTTTAAGGAGTTGAAGCAGGCTGTCCGGGAAACAGATAAAGCCAATACAGCCATCACCGTACAAGAAATAAATTATTACACCACTGTTTGTGCATTAAAACAAGGTGAGGGGAGGGCAGAAGATGAAGCAAAAGAATATATTGAATTGCAAAAAAATACAGCCAGAACTCAAATGATGAGTTTTCATTTGGGAGAATATTATTTCAGGCAACAACAGTTTACGGAAGCCACTCAGTTATATGAACAAGCCAGTATAGAAAACCTCAGCAACCGTGAAATTGCTGATATGAAATTTCATCAGGGCTATTCTTATTTTGCATTGCAGCGTTTTGCTGAGGCAAAACCATTGTTCAACAGCATCAGGACTATAAAGGACGATCCGAATTACATAGATGCAAATTACTATTATGGTTTTCTTGCGTTCCGTGATGCACAGTATGGTGATGCGCTGCAGGCTTTTAAGATTGTCGAGAATGAGAAAAGCTATGGCACAGTCGTTCCTTATTATATTGCTCAGATATATTACATACAGGGAAAAAAAGATGAAGCCATTACCTATATCCAAAATAAATTACAAACCGGCAGCAGCTCCCAGTATTACGATCTGGAGTTAAAACAACTGATCGGTCATGCTTATTTTGAACAAAAGGAATATGCAAAAGCATTACCTTTTTTGGAAGATTATGTAAGCCGGTCTAAAAAAGTAAGGCGGGAAGATTTATATGAACTTTCTTATTGCTATTATCAGGGCAATAAACTGGCAAAAGCAATTGACGGATTTAAACAATTAAGTGGTAAGGATGATTCCTTAAGTCAGCATGCTATGTACCTGCTGGGCGATGCTTACCTGAGAACAGGCCAGAAATCAAATGCAAGGAATGCCTTCCTGTTTTGCTCATCCAACAGTAATAATACAGAGCAAAAGGAAATTTCTAAATACCAGTATGCAAAACTTTCGTATGAATTAGGATACCAGGATGAAGCTTTGAATAGCCTCAGTGCCTTTATTGCTGACTATCCTAATTCGACCTATAATAAAGAAGCAAAAGAGCTAATGATTGATGTACTGGCTAATACTAATAATTATAAAGATGCACAGGCTTTGTTGGAAGGATTGGACAAGCCATCGGAGAATGCAAAAAGACTTTACCCAAGAATTTTATACGGCCGTGCTACAGAATTGATTAACGATGGCCGTTTGGCCGAGGCAGATGCGTTGCTGGATAAAGCAATAAAAAATCCTAATAATGCTTCAGTACTTCCATTACTTAACTTTTGGAAAGGAGAATTGTCTTATCGGGGTAATAAATTAGATGATGCTATTAAATATTACCATGAATATGTAAACGGCGGTTCACCTACAAGCGGCGAAGCTAATACTAATAATGTCCGTTATAATCTTGGGTATTCATATTTACGAAAAGAAAATTACCCTGTCGCCGTAAATTATTTTGAGCCGCTGGGAAGAAACCCATCCCTGAGTTCAAATTCGTTTACCCAGGATGCCTATATCCGTACTGCCGATTGCTACTACATGATGAAAGATTATGCAAAAGCAAAAACGATGTATGATAATGTGATCAAATTCTCCTGGCCTGCGGAGGACTATGCTACTTTTCAAAATGCGATGCTGGCCGGGGTAAAAAATCCTAAGGATAAGATTACCCTGATGAATACGATGATAAGGAAATTCCCCACTTCATCACTAACGACAGATGCCAATATGGAGATTGCCAATACGTATATGAGTAATGAAAAATTCAGCGAAGCGATTCCTTATTTAAGTGCAGTAGCCAAAACAAGCGGCAATGCCAGCCTGGTTCCGCAAGCATACCTTAAAATGGGAACGGCGTATTACAATCTTGATAATAATGCGGAAGCTTTAAAGCAATTTAAAATATTGATTGATAAATATCCTAATTCACCAGAGGCGGAAGATGCGTTGGATAATGTAAAAACAATTTACATAGAAGATGGCAAGCCGGATGAGTATGCGGTGTTTATGCGGGATGCGGGCCGTCCGCTGAGTGTAAGCACAGAAGATTCGCTTACTTACGCTGCTGCTGAAAAGCAATATGATGACCAAAAAATGAACGAAGCATTAGCTGGGTTTAATAATTACCTGCAAAAATTTCCTGATGGGGTGTATGCACTGGAGGCAAATTTCAACAAGGCAGAAATATACAATGCAAGAAAAGATTGGAATAATGCCCTTGCCGGATACGATGTAGTAGCAGCGAATGCACCCAATCAATATGCAGAAAGAGCTGTGTTGACAGCCGCAAGAATTAATTTCTTTGAATTAAAAAATTATGCAAGAGCAGAAACATATTATATACAGCTAAAACAAATTACCGCCAGCCAGGAAAATAAACTGGAAGCAATGAGAGGGTTACTCCGTTGCCAGTATCAGCAACAGAAATGGACAGAAGCGATTGAGAATGCAAAAGAACTGACAGAAGCAAAAGGCAGCAGTGCCGATGATAAGACACTGGCAAATATGGCCATTGGTAAATCTTACCAGGTGGGTGGACAATATGATCTGGCGATAGCTAATTTCAAAACGGTAGTACAAATAAATAAAGCCGCAATGGCAGCAGAAGCCCGATATGAAATTGCCAATTGCTGGTTTAAAGTAAATAAACTTGCAGAAGCAGAGAAAGCAGCTTTTGAAACAGTTAATAAATCCGGCTCTTATGATTATTGGGTAACTAAAGCCTACATCTTACTGGGCGATATTTATTTTGCACAGAAAGATTATTTTAATGCTAAAGCAACTTTCCAGAGCATTGTTGATAATACTATTAATGCAGAATTGAAAAGTGAAGCACAGGCGAAACTGAGCCAGGTAACTATAGAAGAAGGAAAATCAAGCAAGGTTAATAATTGATAAACGAAATTTGAAATGATCAGACAATCCATATATAAATCATTGTTGCTGTCAGTTGGTGTTTTCTCTTATGGAATCTCATTTGCGCAAAAAGATACTACTAAGAAAGGCGGTATTGATATTGTCTCCAGCTTTAAACCTGTGCTTCGGGAAGCGGCTAAGATTAACTTCAATGCTTCCCCACCTTTGCCTGATTCTACGAAGGTAAAATTGAATTATGATATTCCCAATCAGAATCTATTGTTTGCTTATCAGCCCGGTGCATTAAAGCCACTGGCTATGGATATTGACTCGGGCGGCAAATTTGATAACAGCAGTTATGTAAAAGTTGGTTTTGGTAGTTTGCGAACACCATTTGTGCAAGCTGGTATTTCCTTTGGTGATGGTAAAACTGCGGGATTGAATATTTATGCAAAGCATGTAGGATCAGATGGGAAAAGAGAATTTCAAAAATTTGCAAATACCGATATTAAGCTGTCAGGTTTCTTTCAATCGGGTAATAACCTGGAGTGGGATGCCAGTATAGGCTTGAAACAGAACCGGACTTACAAATACGGTTATCAGCCGCAAACACTTGTATTTGCTGTGGATTCAATCAGGCAAAATTTTCAGACCATAGCGGCAAGAGTTGCTGTACATAATATGAAAAAAACAGAATTTGGGTTGACCTACTGGCCCGAAGTAAAGATTGATGTGTTCAGCGATAACCTGAAAAATTCTGAAAGTAATACGGTATTAAACCTCCCGTTACAAAAAACACTGGGTAAGGAATTTGCTGTTAACCTCGGTATCACTTTCGATCTTACCCGCCTTTCACCCAATAACAAAACTGCTTTCAACAATACGATGTATTATATTTCGCCTTCTGTGTTATATAAAACATCAAAGATCAATGCACAAATAGGTATCAGGCCATCGTGGGATAACAAGACTTTTAAAATGTTTCCGAATGTGCTGGCTGATATTAATACACAAGACAAGCGGTTTACTTTCCAGCTCGGCTGGACGGGTTATATCAGGAAAACAACTTACCAGTATTTAGCCTCACAAAATCCCTGGTTATGGTTGCCATCCACATTTAAAAATACTTGGATAGAAGAAAGGTTTGCTGGCTTCAAAGGTTCTGTTGGGGATCATTTTAGTTATGCCGCTAAAGTTGGATTTAATAAAATAAATAACCAGCCATTGTTTGTCAATGATACAATAACAGGGCTTGGGGGCAAATCATTCCGGGTGGTGAATGAAAGACAAATGAAAGTGGTAAATTTTGGGGCTGAACTCGGTTATGCTGTTCATGAAAAAATTTCTGTTATTGCCGGAGTTACCTTCAACCAGTATTCAGGCTTAATAGATAATGCAAAAGCATGGGGCCTGTCGCCGTTGGAATTTAAAACGGCTATGCGTATTCAGATAATAAAAGACCTATGGCTGAAAACAGACTGGTTTGCATGGAGCGGCTCACAGTATAGAAAGAAAGATGGCAGTTCAGCTAAATTAGCCAGTTCATCAGATTTAAGTGCAGGGCTGGAATTCAAAATCACTAAGAATATCAATCTGTGGACACAGTTTAATAACATTTTCAATAACGAATATCAACGCTGGAACCAATACCCGGTATATGGATTCAACTTTGTCGGGGGAATCGTATTTTCGTTCGACCAAAAGAACTGATGATGTACACCCAACTGTATCAATATCTCCTTCAGCATAAACAATTACCTGTGCCGGGTATCGGCACTTTTTTATTGGAGAGAAAATCAGCAGCAATTGATTTTTTCAATAAGAAAATCAATCCGCCTTCTTATGCGGTTGCATTAGACCCGGGTAGTCATTTACCGGGTCAGCATTTTTTCAAATGGCTGGGTACTGCGCTGGGTATTTCAGACCGGGAAGCCATCTTTCGTTTTAATGATTTTGCTTTTGATTTGAAAAAGCAAATTGGTGAGGGTCATGTGATCAACTGGAACGGTATCGGCACATTGAATAAGGGTCTGGGAGGTGATGTAAAACTTACCCCTGTTGCGACTGAGTTAGTTTTTGAAAAATCCGTAGCCGCTGAAAAAGTAATAAGGGAAAAAGCAGAACACATGGTAAGAGTGGGGGAGGATGAGAAAACTTCTGTGGAAATGACGGAGATGCTGAGCCAGAAAGAAGAAAAAAAATCACAATGGTGGATTTATGCCTTGGCAGTTGCCTTGCTTTCCCTCATGTTCCTGAGTTGGTATTTCTCTGAGCATGGGGTTGATATTTCTTCTGCCGCAAACAGCCGGCAATTGGTTCCGCAGGAAGCAGCAACTGGTTACCAAATTCTTCCGTAACGTATTTAATCAATTTCAGTTTACTTTGCCTGTCCCGTTTAATTGGTGGCAGTTTCCTCATGAATCAACATATTCATTATACCCATTGCCCTGTTTGTGGTTCGGCTGATATAAAGACTGCTTTATCGTCAAAAGACTACACTGTCAGTGGTGAAACTTTTGCAATTGCTAAATGTAATGCCTGTTTGTTGAGGTTTACACAGGATGTGCCGGATGCAGCGTCTATTTCTCCTTATTACAAATCGGAAAATTATATTTCACATACGAATACTTCGAAAGGTTTAGTAAACCGTTTGTATCAATCTGTGCGAAAAAGAACACTAAAGCAAAAAATAAAATTAATAGAGAAAGCCACCGGTATCAAAAAAGGAAGTTTATTGGATGTTGGTAGCGGCACAGGCTCTTTTGTCAATGAAATGAAGCTGGCTGGCTGGCAGGTTACAGGCCTGGAGCCAGATGCTGATGCGAGAACAGTTGGTAAGCAATTATACAATATTGAACTGGCAGACATTAATCAGTTCTATCAATTACCGGCATCCTCTTACGATGCTATTACTATGTGGCATGTGCTGGAGCATGTGCATGACCTGCAGGGATACGTTACACAACTGAAATTATTGCTGAAAGAAAACGGGAAACTGTTTATAGCTGTTCCTAATTATACATCGAAAGATGCGGCTATATATGAGGAACACTGGGCAGCTTATGATGTGCCCCGGCACCTGTATCATTTTTCTCCTCAGTCAATGCAGGTGCTGATGGAGCTACATGGGTTAAAGGTTTTGCAGTATAAACCCATGTGGTATGATAGTTTTTATGTTTCTATGCTGAGTAGTAAATACAAGAATGGAAAGATAAATCTTATTGCTTCTTTCTTCAACGGCCTTCGTTCAAATTTTAAAGCGATGGGTAATGTGAAGCGGTGCAGTTCGATTATTTATATTGTCAGCAAGTAATTACTGGCTAAACTGAACCTCATACAATTCCGGCCACCACTTACCGGTGATATACATTTTCTTAGTAGCAGCGTCATAAGCTATTCCATTAGGTACATCTGCATCATGGTCTATAGCTTTAATCCTGTCCCACATGGCGGTAAGGTCAGCTTTTGCTACAATCTGGCCTGTAGCCGGATCTATTTTGAAAATATAAGGGAACTGATACTGGTTAGCATACACAAAGCCGTCAATGTATTCCAGTTCATTCAGGTTAAATGAAGGGCTGCCAGACTCTATGACTGTTTGTGTTTTTAATAATTTAAATGTAGAAGGTTCATAATAATGTAAATCGCTGCCACCAGTACTTACAATAATATTTTTACCATCATTTGTCAATCCCCAGCCCTCAATATCAACAGTAAGTTCTTTTATCTTTTTAAAATCTTTCAGTGTGTACACAAACACCGTTTTTTCTTTCCAGGTAAGCTGGTAAACGGTATCATTTAAAATAGTAACACCCTCACCAAAATATTTTTTATCTAAAACTATTTCGTTTTGTGATTTACCCGTTTTTAAATCCACCTTTTTTAGTTTGGAATAGCCATAGTTGCCCGTGCCTTCATACATATCTCCTTTATATATAAGAAGACCCTGTGTGTAAGAAGATGTATCATGCGGATATGTAGCCACAATGGAATAGCTCATCAGCTTTGGCGCATTAGGGTCTGGTTTATCCGTTTCGTTATTGTCTTTATTCTTACAGGCTATAAACCCAGTGAGGGCAGCTATAAATAATAACTTCTTCATGAAAGAGAATTGATTTGTCCGAGGGACTCCTCCGGAGACACAAAAATAAGAAGTCGAAACTTTTATGGCTGTTAAAGATTTAAAGGGTAAATACATGATATAGGAAAAATACGATGTAAAACTTCCTGCCCAAATGCTTGCATAATAATTTAAATGATTTATATTTACGTAAGAATTAACACAATAATCCGTAGTAATTCTACCCGTTGAAATCTAATCCCTGAGAGATTCTTTTTAAATCCCCCAATTTCCTTTCTTTTTTTCCAATCCCTGATGAGCAGCTCATGGCAATAATTATTGACCATGCTAACGTACAAACACCTGGAAACTATGAAGGCGAAATTGACTATTGCCCTTTTTACTGTATTTGCATTTACAAGCCAGCTATCTGCGCAACAAAAATGTGCTTCTACTGCTTATCAGCAGGAAGAAATGATGCGTAATCCGTCAATAATTGGCAGGATTGCAGCCATCGAAAAATTTACCAGTCAAAAAACAGAAAACAAAGGTGCTACACAAAGGTCTGAAGCTTCAATTATTAAAATACCTGTGATAGTGCATGTACTCTATCATACTCCATCAGAAAAAATAAGTGATGTACAGGTTCGTGGCCAGATTGATGCCCTTAATAAATATTTTCGTCGGCGTAATGCAGATACGGCTAATACACCGGCTTATTTCCGGCAGTTTGCGGCTGATTGTGAAATAGAATTTCAATTGGCAACATCTGACCCAGGCAAAAGATCAACCACTGGGATAATTCGTAAATACACTCCGATTACTAAATGGAAAGCAGATGACCTGATGAAGTTTTCCGCTGAAATGGGTGATGATGCCTGGGATCCTAAAAGTTACTTGAATATATGGGTTTGCAACCTGGACAGGTTTGCGGGTTATTCTACTACTCCGGGTGGAGAGGACAAAAAAGATGGCGTTGTAATCTCGTATTCTGTTTTTGGAGCTTCAGGTGGAACTTCTGGTTACGATATGGGAAAAACAGCGGTGCATGAAGTAGGCCATTGGCTAAACCTGAAACACCTGTGGGGAGATGCAAATTGCGGGGATGACGGGGTAAGTGATACACCTAAGCAAGCTTCTTATACGGTGGGTTGTCCCACTACTATCCGCATTACCTGTGGCAACAGTCCTTATGGTGACATGTATATGAACTACATGGACTATACCAACGATAACTGCATCAATATATTTACATACGGCCAGAAAGAAAGAATGAGGGCTTTATTTGCTACTGGCGCCGTAAGAAGTTCAATAGTAGTATCCAAAGGGCTAAATCCTCCACAGACATTTGAAACCCCTTTACCAGAGGAAGATCCTAAATGGCTGCACCCCCAATTATACCCAAATCCGGCTTCAAATGAGGTAAGCATTGATTTTGCCTACGATATCAGGTGGATTGGCAAAACTATTTTTGTGACTAATCTGCAAGGTCAAAATGTTATGAATGTGATGATTACGTCAAAAAATCAACGAATTGACATCAGCAGGCTGCAAGCAGGCATATATTTCATTGCAGCGAAAAAGGATGACGGGGAGTCTATGAAGCAGAGGTTTATTAAATTATAACTGTTTATACTGTCGCAACCAAACTTATACTAACGGCAAGCAAGGCCCTGGAGTGATCCGGGGCTTTTTAATTTATCCATGATGATAAAATTAGTGTTGCATATTCATTTGTTAGCGGTCATTGTAACAGCACCACAACTATAACTAACAGTTAGACAACTGTTAATTTTTGAATAATAATATATTTTTATTGTTTATCAATAAAAATATATTATATTTGCGACATAATTTAAACTCTTAAGAATTATGTCAAAAACAAACAACTTCATATTTATAGGCTTACATATTTTGGCTTGGCTCATCTTCGTCGGCCTGTGCATTGAAGCCGGAGGCTTATTAGTAAATTTCTTTTTCAGTCTGTATAAGCCTGAATTTGTCCAAAATCTTTATCAAAAGTTGGACTTAAATGAAATGTATGAAGAAAGTAAATTGGCTTTTTTCGGTATCTATAGCTTTATTCTATCCATTTCAATTTTAAAAGCTTGTCTATTTTACATAGTTATCAGACTAATGCACAAAATGGATTTGTCAAAACCTTTCAACACTTATGTTTCGAGACAAATTTCACAAATTAGTTATTACACCCTTTCAATTGGACTGTTAAGCTACATTGCCAGACAGTTAGCTAAAAATTTAACACATCACGGTTTTGTCACCGACAACTTAAACCAATTTTGGACAGACAGTCAAGCATTCATTTTGATGGGGGCTGTAATTTATATTATTGCGACTATTTTCAAAAAAGGAGTAGATATTCAAAACGAAAACGATTTAACTGTTTAGCTATGCCAATCATTGTAAACTTAGACGTGATGATGGCAAAGCGAAAAATTTCTCTGAATGAACTTTCTGAAAGAGTTGATTTGACATTATCTAATCTTTCCATCTTAAAGACAGGAAAGGCGAAAGCAATTCGTTTTAGTACTTTAGACTCAATTTGTAAAGCATTAGACTGCCAACCAGGTGACATTTTGGAATACGTTAGTGACGAAAAAAGAACAACGAACCGCTAACCAAAGTATTGCTGCAAGTGGGGCTCGGCGTTGGAGCAATCGGCTGCAATACTCGAACGTAGTCAGTAAAATTGAAAAGGAATTACAAGTCTCCTCATAATCCCTTCCAATCTTATTAATCTTAGTTCTGTAGTTCTATAAATGTATCGCCTCCCCATAAGCTACCTCAATCGCATCTTTCACACTCTCACTAATGGTAGGGTGGGGGTGAATGCTGTTCAGCACTTCATGATAAGTAGTTTCTAATTTACGTCCCAGTACAGTTTCAATAATTATTTCGGTAACGTTATAGCCAATCATATGTATGCCAAGCCCCTCTCCGTATTTGGCATCAAACATCATTTTTACAAACCCTTCCGTGTGCCCGGCAGCAGAGGCTTTACCACTGGCACTTAATGGAAACTTACCAACTTTTACTTCATAGCCAGCTTCCTTCGCTTGTTTCTCTGTATACCCAAC
>JBKJIX010000169.1:0-10880 GCA_046598205.1 Chitinophagaceae bacterium | reverse complement strand
GAAGTATAACAGTGAGCAAATTATTCCTGTTGCATTATTTATCCAGTGCCTCGCAGGTATTGGTTTGTTTGTATGGTCGCTGCTTGGCGACATCAGTTTGTTTGGTACTATATCTTTATTGCTGTTGTACCTGAGTTGCCAGGGTTTTATATTTCCTAATGCATCTGCCCTTTCCATGGCACCGTTTGCAAAAAATGCTGGCAGTGCTTCGGCACTGATGGGTGCTGTGCAAATGGCTACGGGTGCATTTAGTTCTGTATTGGTAAGTTATTTCAGTAATGGCACCACACTGCCAATGGCGGCAGTGATGGCTTGCTGTGCAGTAGGCAGTTTTTTAATTCTGCAAGTGGGAACCAAGATCATCAGGTATAAAGCTTCTAAACAATTGGTGGAAGAAGAATGTGTGGATATGATTGGAAACTCTTAGGGAGGTTTGCTCTTCGTCAGGCTCAGAGCCTAAGCCTTATCTTACCTTTGAATCACTTGGACTATGAACTTTGAATTCAATAAGAACGAAGATGTATTAAAACAAAGTCTCAGCGATATGCGCAGCAGGTTGGAAAAGATATATTTATCCCGTTAATTGTTTTTCTACCTTCCTTTCTTTAAATTTCTTGCCCCTCCTGGTTTTTTTGGAGTTATTTTCTTTGCCTCACTTTCCAATTTACGCTGCACTTTTTTTACATCTTCCGCAGCAGGCAATTGCTCTGGTTGCACACCCCGTTCTTTCAGCATTTTTCGTACGGCACGGTTATTATCAATATTTTCTTTACTGATGGTTGTACTGCCTTTCAAATTTTTCTCTACTACATTATGGCTTGTTAGCTCTGTTGCAAAATCTTTTGCCTTTATAGTAAGTGTGGGTAAAAAATCTGCTAAGGGACGGCTGGCAGGTACACCTAATTGCGTTTCATATCATTGGTGCTAAAGCCACCAAACAAAGCCTGATCGCCTTTTGACCGGATAATAGCAAAGCCTTTATCATCAACACCCCGTTCATAAATAATACCGGATAATTTCTTTTCTGATTTTGATAATTTTTCCCTGGCAGCTACCCTTGCAATATCCAGCAACCGCTTTTCTATAATTTCCTGTTTGCGGGTTTGCACAGCAAAATAAGTTTGTGCAAAAGCGATGGCCTGTTTTGAGGCATCTCCATTTTGCGCAATAAGATAACAGGCATATCTTGTTAAGGCAATATCTTCTATTTCCCGTTGAGCACCTTTTGCTAAATCTATCATTTTGTTGGTGTCAACAAAATGATACTTCAACTCTTCACCGGCATTTACACAGGCATCTTTTGCTTTGTCAATAACTTTCAGAAAATTACGCCATTCAGTGTAGCCGAGTATTTCCTGTAGCTCTCTTGCACTCCAGCACTCAATACCTTTATAGTGGTAACATGCCTGTTCAAATTTTTCAAACAGTTCTATAATCAATTCCTTTTTCATTAAATTTTTTGTAGTTTAAAGTTATTGATTTTAAAAAGTCTGATTGTAAAGTTCTACAACTATTTTCTTCAAACCAGAAATAAGAATATTGAAGTAAAGCTATCACACTCCCCTCTCACTATTCACCACTCACCCTCCTTATCTTTGTCATCTAACGAACAATCCATGAACCTCGAATTCAATAAGAACGAAGATGTATTAAAACAAAGTCTCAGCGATATGCGCCGCAGGCTGGAAAAAATATATGAAGGCGGCGGTAAAAAAGCCATTGATAAACAACACGAAAAAAATAAACTCACTCCAAGAGAACGGATAGATTTCCTGATAGATAAAGACAAACCATTTATTGAAATGGGTGCCTTCGCCGGTTTTGAAATGTATGAAGAACAAGGTGGTTGCCCTGCCGGTGGCACTGTAGCCGGTGTAGGCTATGTAAGTGGCAGGCAATGTATAATCGTTGCAAACGACCAAACGGTGAAGGCCGGTGCGTGGTTTCCTATTACCGGCAAAAAGAATTTGCGGATGCAGGAGATGGCGATGGAAAATCATCTGCCCATTATTTACCTCGTTGACAGTGCCGGTGTATTTCTGCCGATGCAGGATGAAATATTTCCCGACAAAGAACATTTTGGCCGCATCTTCCGCAACAATGCCCGCATGAGCGGTATGGGTATTACACAAATAGCGGCGGTAATGGGTGCCTGTGTAGCAGGAGGTGCTTACCTGCCCATTATGAGTGATGAAACATTGATGGTGGAAGGCAATGGTTCTATCTTTCTGGCCGGTTCTTATTTAGTAAAAGCCGCCATTGGCGAAGACATAGATAATGAAACCCTCGGCGGTGCAGTTACCCATACAGAGATAAGCGGTATTGCGGATTATAAATTCAAGACAGAACAGGAATGCATGGACCATATAAAAAAGATGATGGGCATGCTGGGCTCTACACCCAAAGCTGGCTTTGACAGAATAGCATCGAAAGCTCCTGCTAAGAATGCAGAAGAACTCTACGGCCTGTTTCCGCATGATGGCAAGCCGTATGACATGGTGGATGTGATTGAAAGAATTGTAGACAAGGGACAAGGGACAAGCCACCTGCCTAGCGGACAGGCAGGCAAGGAACAAGATGGGATAGCCATTACTGAATTGGAAGAGGCTTCTTCCTTTGAGCAATTTAAACCGGACTATGGCAAAACAATTATCTGTGGTTATGGCCGCATTGATGGCTGGGCAGTGGGTATTGTAGCTAATCAACGCAAGATTGTAAAAAGCAAGAAAGGTGAAATGCAGATGGGTGGTGTTATATATAATGACAGTGCAGATAAAGCAGCAAGGTTTATTCTTAATTGTAATCAGAAGAAAATACCGTTAGTTTTTTTACAAGATGTTACCGGCTTTATGGTAGGCAGCCGCAGTGAACATAGCGGTATCATCAAAGACGGTGCTAAGATGGTGAATGCAGTAGCAAATTCGGTGGTCCCAAAAATTACTATCATTGTTGGTAACAGTTATGGTGCCGGTAATTATGCTATGTGTGGCAAAGCTTACGACCCACGGTTTATTTATGCATGGCCTACGGCAAAGATTGCAGTAATGGGTGGTGATGCAGCAGCAAAAGTTTTATTACAAATAGAAGTGGCTTCTTTAAAAGCAAAAGGAGAAGTGATTACTCCTGAAGCCGAGAATAAATTATTAAGCGATATTAAAAACCGTTACGACAAACAAACATCACCGTATTATGCAGCAGGCCGGTTGTGGGTAGATGCAATTATTGATCCGGTAAAGACAAGGGAAGTGATTAGTGAAGGGATAAGTGCGGCGAATAATAATCCGGTAATAGAAAGCATGAAGACTGGTGTTTTCCAGGTGTAATTTGGGCCACGAAAGGATTGCCTTCGGCAATGGTTTAGCCACAGATTACACAGATTAACACAGATTATTTTGCCTGCGGCAAAATAGTTTACACAAGTAATAATTGTATTGTGCTTTTGTGTGGTTTCTCCTTATTGGACACGGCAGGCTGTGAAGACAATCAGATTGCGAAGCAATCAATCCGTGTTAATCTGTGTAATCTGTGGCAAAAAAAATAAATTGCGCAGCAATTAGTGGTAAAAATGAATACAACAGTTACAATCTACACAGACGGCTCTGCAAGAGGCAATCCAGGCCCCGGTGGCTATGGAACTATTCTTATGAGTGGCCATCACCGGAAAGAATTATCACAAGGTTATCATCATACTACCAATAATAGAATGGAGTTGATGGCGGTGATTGCCGGATTAAAAGCATTGAAAAAAGAAAAGATGGACGTAACTATTTATTCTGACAGTCAGTATGTAGTAAAAGCATGGGAAGAAGGTTGGCTGAAAAACTGGATAAAAACCAACTTTAAAGGTGGTAAGAAGAATCCTGATCTGTGGTGGGAGTTTTATGAGTTATCGAAGAAACATACAATCAAATTCAAATGGGTGAAAGGGCATGCGGATAATCCATTTAATAACCGTTGTGATGAACTGGCAACTGAAGCTGCGGATGGAAGCCATCATACTTTGCTGCATGATGAGGGGTATGAGGGAACAGCCAGTTAACCACAGATTACACGGATTCTTTTTCACGGATTACACAGTGGTTATCTGTGTATTAATCTGTGCCATCTGTGGTTAAAAAACAAAACCCATCAGCAATACACCGATGGGTTTCAAAACAAATAGAGAATGGATTAAGCCAATGTAAGTACCGCTTTCTTCTTCGTAAGATAATTATAAACTAAAAGAATCACCGGCAGGAATATCAATGTAGCTATTAAAGAATTTCTGTAAAACGGAAGCCCAGCTTCATAGCAAGTCATTAAACCACTGAAACTTTTTGCATATACCGCTTCTGTTGTAGCCTGCCATACCATAAAGTTGGATACGAGGAAGAATACTGTTGGTGCGGCGATTGTTCCCGCAAGAAGGCTTGTATAATTTCTGCCTTTCAATACCCAGCCAATTAAGGTAGCCACCATCAATATCAAATAATTTTTCCACTGTCCGCTGTAAAAGCCGGCATAAGGAAACATATCTTGTGTGTATAAAAATTGAATTACTGCATCGCTGATAAATAAAGCCAGCAATGGCAGCAGGAAAGACATATCCTTTTGCTTAATGATAAATCCTGCGAATAAAGCAATCGCAATAACAGGAGAAAAACCAGACCAGTCAAGGTCGGGCCCAAAGAAGAATTTACAAGCTGTAGCAAGTGCCACCAGCACTAATGTAAAAACAATTAACCGTCCGTTGCTCTTCATAATTTTTTAATTGATTAGTTCTTTGGATACGGAGCAAAAATAACTTAATTGAAGCAATTGCCCGGTCTAATTATCAACCATTGTGGACAGGCGCACAAGCCCTGAAAACAGTAGCTTTTTTGGCCGCAGCCAGGTAAACCGTTTGTCCAGGGAAAACCACTGCCGAAGGATTTCCATATTCCAGCTTGATAACAATATTATCATCGTCAAGTTCAGCCACACCTTCTGTCAATAACAGGATTTCAACACTAACAGGATCGAAAGAAATGGTTTCCCCCGCTTCCAGTTCAAAAACACTTAGCTGGAATCCGATAGCCATCGGATCAGGTGCCGGTGTTTTATACAACCGTTCTTCTGGTCCTCCTACTTCAGCGGTAATGATGGCAGGATAGGTGGCTTCGCATTTTACATGCTTCAGTAATTCTTTTACATCCACATGCTTGGTGGTAAGGCCGCCACGGAGTACATTATCTGAATTAGCCATTATCTCTACACATTTTCCTTCGAGATAGGCATGCGGCACACCGGCTCCCTGGAAAAGTCCCTCTCCCTTTTTCAGTTGAACGACGTTGCACAAATAGATAGAAAAAATTCCCCTGTCTATATTATTATCTTTTGTAAAAGTAGCAGCAGCTTTGGCTGCCCAATAGTCTTCATCCGATTTATCAGGCTCTTCTGCTTCATATATTGTAGCCATGTTATCAATCAATGGTTGCAAAATCCTGTTCACTTCCTGCTGTGGCATTTCCATTACATGCTTATACAAACCGGCATATCCCGTTTCATTGAAAATGGGTAATAGTTCCCGTAACTCTACCACATTCAGCAAGGTGTACGACAATTGTTCTGTTGGTTTAAATCCATGCAGCAACCAAAAATCACCCAATGCCACCAGCATCTCCGGTTTATGATTATCATCTTTATAATTGCGATACGGAGCATCTGCTGGAATGCCTTCTGCATTCTCTCTGGCAAACTCCTTTTCTGCCGCCTCTTTATTGGGATGTACCTGGATAGACAACATTTCTTTTACATCCTGAGCTTTGAATAAATAAGGAAGGTTGCCCGCAATAAGGGTCAACTCCGTTGGCACACTACCACCCGTATCTACCAAAGATTGACCTAACGGATGTGTACCCATCCAGTATTCTGCAAAAGGCTTTGATGGTTTATTCTGCATTTTCAATAAGGATGGAATAAAGGAAATGCCACCCCAATCATAATGCTTAACAACGCCTTTTAATCGATAAATGCCCGGCATAAACTATTTCTTCATTAATTTGAAGTAAAGATAATAAATGGCCTCGCATAACGAACTAGGAAAGGAAGGAGAAGAAATGGCGGCCCGGTGGCTAAAAGAAAAAGGGTTTGAGCTTTTGCACCGCAACTGGCGGCATTCCTATCATGAAATTGACATCATTGCTACCAAAGGAAAATTTTTGCACTTTGTGGAAGTAAAAGCCAGGAAAGCATCTCCTTTTGGCGGCCACCCCGAAGACAGCGTAACAAAGAAGAAATTCAAGAATCTTCAAAAAGCAGCCGATGAATATTTATTCCTGCATCCCGGCCATCAATGGATTTCTTATGACATACTTTCTATTACGTTGCAAAGAAATGGAGAGGCGGAGTATTTTTTTATCGAAGATGTATTTTTGTAGATGATTGCTGAGCTCTGAACTTATTCAAATTGTAAAGAACTATCATCTATCCGTTATCATCTATTATCTGCTCTTTCCATCATCTTCTCTACCAACTTATACGTTGCCGGGCAATACTCTACATTCTGCTTGTGTATGTGAACAAAGTCTTTGAATTTTTTTGATAAATGGGGAAACCCGGCGCAGTCGGCGGGGCGAACTTCATATATGCTGCATTTATTATCCTTCAAATTTAAGAATTGACAGGGCTCTACTTTATTGAGCCAGTCTCTTTCACCACCTCTTTCTCTTTTCAGCCATTTTGTTTGAAATGCCTCAACCGTCATATTAAAATGTGCCGATATTCTTTTTAAATCCTGCTTATTAAAAGTTGGTGTCATCGTTTTACAGCAATTGGCACAGGACAGGCAATCAGTTTCTGCCCACACTTCTTTTTCTACGGCAACGATTTTTTTATGCAGCCCCTTGGGTGATTCCCGGTCCAGCTTCGAGAGGAAGCGACGCATACTGTTCTTTTTATGACGGACTTTTTGTTTGAACGAACGGAGGTTGATGGGTTGTATTACTGGCATGCACCGAAGATACTACTTCACCCGTTTTGTAGCTCACTATAAAAGAATTTTCGTACCGATGTTTGCAATGGTTATTTTTGTTACAACATCAAACTACAAAAAATGAAACTACTTATAGTTCCTGCCATTGCTTTGATTCTTACTTTTTCAATAGGTGGCTGTAAGTCTTCTTCTGCTGATGGGCCAAAACTTTTTTGTGATACAGCTTGTCTGAAAGACACCCTGAAGTTTGCAGGTGATCATGCTTCAAAACCTTTTGTTTATATCACATCCAATAATTGCAAAGGAGATACCCTTGTCTGGGGCTATACGGGTATAGCTTCCCGCAAAACAAAGTTCGATTACCCGGATGCCAAACTGAATAAGGATTTTGCCCGTTGCATTTTTAAAGACAACGAATTTGCTTACATACTATTTAATGACTGCGCCACAGGCCGGGGATTCCAGATAAAACTACCGTATGATAAAACACAAAGCTTTGTGATGAAAACAAGCGGTATTAATAGTATTGATCCTAAATTTTCTATTGCAGATAACCTGCTGGCTTATACTGACAGGGGGAATATTTATGTAGAAGAAATATCCACCGGCAAAAAAGCCATGATGACTTTTGGTGAAAAATTAGACATTGACTACGATGCTATACATGAACACATTGATTCTGTAAACGTAACCAATTCAAGAATTTGGGTGAAAGTGAAAATTGGTGAAGCCTGGAAAGATCTGGAGAAAAAAATTACTCTTGAATAATGTGGGAACCTTATAAGAAAGGATTCAAAGCATACTTACAGTTGGAAAAATCTTTGTCGGATAATTCTGTGCAGGCCTATCTGCGGGACATTGAACTGCTGACGCTGCATTTATTAGAAAAGAAAACACTTAAGAACCCTGATGAACTTAAGCTGAAAGATCTACAGCAGTTCATTAAATGGATAACTGAGTTAGGGATGATGTCTTCCTCGCAATCAAGGATTATTTCCGGCTTGCGGGCATTTTATAAATACTGCTTACTCGAACATATTTCAAAAACAGACCCCACCACTCTGCTGGAAGCACCGAAGCTAAAAAGGTCTTTACCTGATACATTAAGTTTTGATGAAATAGAAAATATGATTCAGCAGATAGACCTGAGTAAAGCAGAAGGAGGCCGCAACAAAGCTATTTTGGAAACAATGTACAGTTGTGGGCTGCGGGTAAGCGAAGTGGTGAACCTGAAAATATCACAATTGTATCTTGATGTAGGCTTTATAAGAGTTATCGGTAAAGGCGATAAAGAAAGATTAGTACCGGTTGGCAGCAGTGCCATTAAGTATATCAACATTTACAAAAAAGAGATACGGGTACATCTTGATATAAAAAAAGGCAGCGAAGATGTTCTTTTTCTCAACAACCGGGGAAGTAAACTATCAAGGGTAATGATCTTTTACATCATCAAAGACCTGGCATTAAAAGCAGGTATTAAAAAAACTGTCTCGCCGCATACCTTCCGGCATTCGTTTGCCACACATTTAGTGGAGGGTGGTGCTGATCTGAGAGCTGTGCAAGAAATGCTAGGTCATGCCAGTATTACCACTACTGAAATCTATACTCATCTTGATAGGGAGTTTTTGCGGAAGACACTGGAACAGTTTCATCCGGGGTTTAAATAACCTCACCCCAACCCTCTCCCTTACGGAGAGAGAAATAGTCTACTGCACTATAATCTTCTCCGTAAACTTCTTTCCAGTTTTTTTATTCGTCAATACCATAAAATAACTACCCGCTGCTACTAAAGGCATTTCTACATTCAATAATCTTGCTACCGCATCAACCCATAATTCCTTTTGCTGAACCATTTGACCGGATTGATTTGAAATTTGAAACTGATAATATCCTTCGTCCAGTTTCTTTACACTTAAATTAAGGGCTGTTCCAGATTGAACAGGATTTGGATAAACGAGTATACTGTTTTCTTCTAAAGGCAATTTTATTTCGCTGTTTGTTATACTATCCTTTTTATTTACAACGGAGATTGTTTCACCTTTTACATAAGCCACTGTACCCATGATTATTCTGCATCGTATGGGCTCATAGGCAATCACCACAACCTCCGACAATACCACATTTGCCTTTAACTGTATATATAATTCTCCGGCATTATTCTTTTCATTTCCCGCAATTATTCTCTTGCTTTCAAATCCTGAGGAAGAAACTAATAACTCCTTATCATTCTTTACCCAGCCCTTTTTAATAGTAAAGAATCCGTTTTCATCTGCTATTACCCCTTGACCTGGTTTACTTGTTTCAATACTTGCAAATGCAACCGGCTCTCCATTTTCATCCACTACCCTACCCGTTATTTCGTTTTTATCGATTTTTAAAGGTTGGAAATTTATATTCACATCTCCAACTATTATTTCATTTGAACAAACAGGCTGTTTTGTTTGTGTATTCACTTCTATCTCACCCTTCACTGTCTGCACGGGTTGTTTTACAGGAACTACAACTGTATCAACAGAAACAGGTTTTTTATCAATAGGCAGGGCTATCATTCCCATTGTTCTATAGTCAGGGTTTGGGGGCCTTTGTACGGTATCTGTGGTTACCACTTTTATTTTCCCTTGTGTTTTTTGCGCAGATACTTTCATTGACATCAGAAAAGCAGGTAAGGCAATCTGGAAAAAATATTTTACCCAGGGAATCCTTTTCCGTGGTATCGTTATTTCCCGGTCAAGCTGATCGTTCATAAACCGCCCACAGACTGAACCGCCCTTCGATAAACTCAGGATTGGTTTTTTAAAAAACTCAGCTACCTGCCGGTCACTCATGTCGCTGAAATCCACTACTTGTTTCTGGCAAGAGCCGCAGAATTTACCTTTTTCAACAGGTGTCATACCATCCCAGTTCTCATGACAAGGTTCGGCGATGGTGAGCTGGAGTTTTTTGCTCATAAAAATCATTTTTACTTATCTGAAATTTTAAAAAAAGAAGGGCCGGTAGAAACCAGCCCCGTATCACTAACCGGCTGTTAAATGATTAGCCATTTTTCTTCTGATGCTGCTGCATCGAGAATTGCATATCGTTATGAATAGAAAGTATCAATAAACAGGTAGCGGTACAAAAGACAGGGCTGGTAATACAGTGATGTCCGTTCCAGCTACCATCGTTATTCTGAATATTTACCAGTTTCCCGGTCGTGCCATCATACCATTTCTTCCAATCATCGCCACCCTGCATAATCAGGCTTTCTCCTGTCATCAGGAAGCTCATAAATTCTTCGCCGCCATTGTTACCAAATCCTGTCAAAACATCTTCCCGCTGCGCCTGTTGCTGCGATGATTTATTAATAGAATAAGCCGTCACCAGTTCTTTTGCATCAATAGTCTCTACACCTGCTGCATTCAGGTTATCTTCTGTTACCTTATTATCTTTTATTTTCCCTTCGCTTTTTGCTTTGTCTACCAGGTCTTGTGCCCTTTTAGATTCCTTGGCACTTGCTCTTGTAGTACTTGATAATCCATAAAGCATTACACCGGCTGCTTTACCAGTTACAACTGAATTAGTGTTTACATCAAAGTTGCTGTTTTGGTACTTACGGCTGCGTTCCATTACTTCTTTATCCACTGCCCTACCCACATCATCATCACTTTCCAGTGCATTATTGGCCAATGCAGATTGCAATACTGGTGCCCAGCCACCATCTTTCCAGCTACCGTCTTTATCCTGTCCCTGCTGAATTCTTGACACACATTTATCCAATGCTTGTTCAATTCTTTTTTTCATCGCTTCATCGTTCAGGTTGTAGCGAAGTATATTATACCATTTAGACATTAAATATACACTTTTATTTAGTAGTTTTGGGTATGCGTCCACTACTAAACATTATAATAAAAGAAAGCATTGCTGAGCTTAGACAGTTACAGAAACAGCA
>JBKJIX010000127.1:0-11895 GCA_046598205.1 Chitinophagaceae bacterium | reverse complement strand
AATATTAAAGTAGGTTCTTTATTTACTGATTCGTATGCTGCGTTGAAAACAGTGGTGCAGGAACTGCTAAACGATGGCAAAACAGTTATCATTCTCGGTGGCTCTCATGATTTAACGTTATCGCAATACAATGCATATGCAGAAAACAAAAAAACAATTGAAGCAAGCTGTGTGGATGCTTTGATTGATCTGAACCTTGAATCACCTTTCCGGCATGAAAACTTTCTGATGGAAATGCTGACCGGTGAACCCAATTTTATTCGTCACTACAATCATATCGCATTTCAAAGTTATTATGTACATCCCCGGATGCTGGAAACAATGGACAAGCTCCGTTTCGATTGTTATCGTGTCGGCAGTGTAAAAGAGAACATTGATGAAATGGAGCCTGTTATCCGCAACAGTAATTTATTCAGCTTCGACATTACGGCTATTGCCAGTGCTTATGCACCCGCCAGTACCCTTTCTCCCAATGGACTGAATGGTGAAGAAGCCTGTGTGCTGATGCGTTATGCAGGGATGAGCCCCAATGTAAACAGTATCGGCATCTATGGTTATGATGTGCAACATGACAAAAATGAACTGACCGCCAAACAGATAAGCCACATGCTTTGGTATGTGCTGGATGGCCGCAGCCGTGGCAGAAGAGAATCAGCATTGGATGAAAGAGATTCATTCAACGAATACCACATGGCCTTTGCAGAAGTAGAAACAATTTTTTTGCAAAGCAAAAAAACAGGAAGATGGTGGATGCAGTTGCCCGATAAAAAATTTATTGCCTGTAGTTATAAAGATTATCTACTGGCAAGCAGCAATGAAATACCGGAGCGATGGTTGCGGGCACAGGAGAGAGGGTAGGAACCCTGTCCCTAAAGGGGACTTAGGCCAATGTTTCTATAAATGTAGTGATGATTCGATAAAGTAATAAGTGCTGATAGCAAATATAAGGCTGTTAAATTTGGGGTTTAGCATAAAGGAAAATTTTCAATTCTCCCCTTTAGGGGAATAAAGAATCTTACATTAAAATAATTTATATGGGGGTTTCAGTTGGTATCTGCTCATACGGCATGAGCGGAAAATTATTTCATGCACCGTTTCTTCATGCACATCCAGGGTATGAACTGACAGCGATTGTGGAAAGACACAACCATGATTCTAAAGAAAGGTATCCTGATGCAAAGTTGTATCGCTCAGTAGAAGAATTATGTGCTGATAAAAATTTGCAATTAATAGTTGTGAATACTCCAACTCATTTACATTTTGAGCAGGCAAAATTGGTATTGCAATCCGGTAAGAATATGGTGATAGAAAAACCTTTTGCTATTACTGTGAAGGAAGCTGAAGAGTTAACTGCTTTGGCCGAAAAAAATAATCTCTTTCTTAGTGTATATCAAAATCGCCGGTACGATGGCGATTACCGGGCAGTGAAAGAAGTGTTGCAGCAAGGATTGTTGGGAGAAGTACGAGAAGCAGAAATCCGGTACGACCGCTACCGCCCTTCTTTCGGTGGCAAGCAACATAAAGAAGGCAATATGCCCGGAGCTGGTAATCTTTTTGATTTGTCGCCACATCTTGTTGACCAGGCCATTCAGTTATTCGGATTTCCCAATGCCTTATTTGCAGATATAATTAAGATGAGAGATGATGTGGCAGTGCCGGATTATTTTGAAATGCTTTTTTATTACGACAGGTTAAGGGTACGGTTAAAAGCCACCGTCATTGCAAGAGAATCCACCTATGCTTATGTATTGCATGGAATGAAGGGAACTTTTCTGCAACAACGTTCAGATATGCAGGAACAGCAATTGCTGGCCGGAACAAAACCTTCGTTAAAAAGTTGGTGTCCTGCCCCTTCGACACCCGATGGACTATTGCACACCGAAATAAATGGAGAAGTGGTACGAAAAGAAACAACATCTTCTCCGGGAAACTATATGGGTTATTATGATGACGTATATAAAGCATTAACCGGGCAAGGGGCCAATCCTGTGCCGGCTGCGGATGGAATTAAGAATACAAGAATTATTGAAGCGGCGCTGGAGAGTATGAAAGAAGGCCGTATTATCAATTTCTAAAGGAACATAAATCCAATATAAAAATCGTAATTTTAGAAAAAGCGAAATATGAATGAACCGTTGTCAAATGTGCAATTGGAATTACTGAAATTATATTCTACCAATCTGTCTCCAAACGAAATGGAAGAATTAAGAGAGCAGTTAGCACATTTTTATGCCCAAAAATCAATCCGTCTTGCAAATGAAGTGTGGGACAAAAAGGGCTACACCAATAACGATATGAATTCAATATTAAACGATGATGGCCAGTAAACTGAAAGTGGTAATAGACACTAATGTTTTACTGGTGTCTGTTTCCGACAGGTCTCAATGGCATTGGTTATATAAAGCCATAATTGATAAAAAGATAGATGTTTTTGTTACAGCGGAAATAATAAATGAATATGAAGAGAAAATTGCTGATCACTGGTCTGCTGAAATTGCCCGTTCGGTAATAAGAACCCTTCTCGAATTATCCAACGTATATTTTATTGTAATATGGTACCGCCTGAACCTGATTAAACAGGATGAAGATGACAATAAGTTTAGCGACTGTGCTTTTGCCTCAAACGCAGATTATATAATAACTAACGACAACCATTTTAATATTCTCTCCTCTCTCACTTTTCCACGAATAAAAACAATCCGGTTAGAAGAATTTAAAAAAACTACAGGTATCCTCTGATCTGTTTCATTATGAGAAAAGTAATACAATACTATCCTGCATTTGTTGGTTTCATGCTTTTGTTTTCTTCCTGTTCGGTACAAAAATATATTGCCAAAACTGCCAAATCAGATGTGTTGCATACAAAAGCATTGCAAGCTGCCCATGTAGGCATCAGCATTTTTGACCCGGCTACAAATAAATACTTATACAATTACCAGGGCGATAAATATTTTGTACCTGCCAGTAATATCAAACTACCCACCTGTTATGCAGCGATGAAATATTTGGGAGATAGTTTGGTGGGGTTGAGGTATCAAATTGTAAACGATTCAGTGATTAGTGTCAAGTCAACCGGCGATCCTACTTTTCTTCATCCGGATTTTAAAAATCAGCCAGGTTATAATTTTTTGAAAAGTTTCAATAAAATTTTTCTTTTAGATAATTTATATATTGATTTCCTTGGAAGCGGATGGGCATGGAACGATTATAAGGAGGGTTATATGGCGCAAAGAAGCGATTTTCCTATCTATGGAAATGTTGTTAAGTTGGATTGGCGTGATGATACTACAGTCATTTCACAACCAAAAGTATTTGAAAAATCCATGGCAATAATGGAGAGGTTGAATAAAGGGTTTGAGGTAGTTAAGCCATGGGAAGACAATAAGTTCCTCCTTCTGGATGGTAATGAAAAAAGCAAATATGTGCCTTTCAGGCCAGATCATATAACTATAACAAGCCTTTTAAGCGACACTTTACATTCAAATGCCAGTAGTAAGTTCACAACAAACGCTGAAGTGTTTAAGCCCATCCATTCCCAACCCACAGACTCCCTTCTGAAACCAATGATGCACCGTAGCGACAATTTTTTTGCGGAGCAATCTTTATTAATGGTGAGCAACGAAATGCTGGGGGTAATGAATGATGAAAAAATTATTGACACTTTATTAAAAACCGATTTTAAAGACCTTCCTCAAAAACCAAGATGGGTGGATGGCTCCGGTCTTAGCCGCTATAATTTATTTACGCCACAAGACTTTGTTGCCATTCTCAATAAAATGAAGAATGAGTTTGGAATGGAACGTATCAAAGTTATTCTTCCTACCGGCGGTGAGGGCACCATCAGCAGTTATTACAAAGCCGACAGCGGATATATCTATGGTAAAACAGGAACACTGTCCGGCGTTGTTGCGTTCAGTGGTTTCTTATATACAAAGAAAGGAAAGCTGCTTATCTTTTCTACACTGGTCAATAATCACCAGGCTACTGCTACGGAAGTAAGAAAGGCGGTGGAGAAGTTTTTGGTAGGAATCCGGAATAAATATTGAGCTAAGAGTTAGAAAGAGGGAAAAGAGGAAATGAGATGATGTTGCAATTTTATATCCGTCTTACTGTAGCATAATTTGTTGTAAGTAAAAAGAAAGATAAGTAATAGTAAACCCTCTCCTTATCTCTTTCTTCTCCTTTAAACTCTTAGCCCCGAAACATTCTCTCCAACTGCTCCTGCTTAAACTCTAAATATGCAGGATTGCCATCCGGCGACACATTCGACTGTTCACAGGCAAATAAATCAGTCACCAATTGCCGCATTTCTCTTTCAGTAAGTCTTGTGCCGGTTTTAATAGCTTGTTGTCTTGCCAAGGAACGAACTAATTTTTCTCTTTTAGAAAATTTTACTTCGTTGCTGAAGTGTTTGTATTGCTCCAGCAAAATATCAATGATATGTTTTTCATTACCTCCTTCCACATCAGCTGGTGTACCTTGTATAACGAAGGTGTTTTTCCCAAAAGGTTCTATAAGATAACCGAGTTGTTGTAAATCAGTAATAATCTCCTGCATTACTGCTGTATCAGCCGGTGTTAATTCTAATGTGGCCGGAAACATACTCCGTTGTGTAGCCACAGGTTTGTCTTTACTTGCTGCTTTCAGTTGCTCATAGATTACTCTTTCATGTGCCGCTTGTTGATGAATGAGGAGGAAGCCATTGGCGGAAGGAGTAACAATGTAAGTGTTTAGTAATTGAGTTAGTTCAAAATCAGTTACGAGTTGTGAGTTATGAGTTGCGGGTGGAGTTTCTGCTGTATGTATTGACTCCCGACTCCCGATTCCCGGCTCATGACTTTCATAAAAATCCTTCCAATGCTTTAACTCACTCCTGTCACTCTTCTCAATAAAATGTGCCTGGTGCTTTTGTGTAAATCCTTTATAAATAGAACCTGCGGCGGCAGCTGATTTATTTTCTTCGGTAAACGGTTGCTGAATGGATGATAATTGTTGTATTGAAGCATCCAGATCAAAATCCAATGTTGGGGATACGCTGAATTGCGCCAAAGCATGTTTGATAGCAGCCTGTACAAAAGCATAAATGATTTTCTCGTCTTCAAATTTTATCTCCTGCTTGGTCGGATGCACATTTACATCTACCACGGCCGGGTCAAGATCAATAAATAATACATACATCGGAAAGCTGTCTGTTGGAATCATTTGCTGGAAAGCACTCATTACTGCATGATTCAGGTAAGCACTTTTGATAAAACGGTTGTTGACGAAGAAATACTGGTCGCCTCTTGTTTTCTTGGCAGTTTCTGGTTTACCAACAAAACCATAAATGTTCATGTAGTCGGTATCTTCTTTTACCGAAACAAGTTTAGCATTGTAATTATTGCCAAGCAACTGTACAATACGTTGTTTTAAACTGCCGGCTTCGAGATGAAATAATTGCTGGTTATTGGCAGTAAGGGTAAAAAGAATTTCATGGAATGACATCGACACTCTTGTAAACTCATCCACGATGTGCCGCATCTCCGCCGCATTACTTTTCAAAAAATTTCTTCTTGCAGGAACGTTGAAGAATAAATTCTTCATGGCAATGCTGGTACCAACCGGTGCAGCAATAGGTTCTTGCTTTTTTACCGTGCTGTTTTCTACTTCAATAGAAACACCGGTTTCGTCTTCGGCTCTTTTACTTTTTAATTCCACCTGTGCCACCGCAGCAATAGAAGCCAAAGCTTCACCCCGGAAGCCCATGGTGCGGATATGAAAAAGGTCTTCGATACTTTTAATTTTGGAAGTAGCATGTCGTTCAAAACTCATTCTTGCATCGGTCTCACTCATGCCGCTGCCGTTATCAATTACCTGTATCAGCGATTTACCGGCATCGTTGATAATCAATTTTATTTCAGTTGCCCCTGCATCTACTGCATTTTCCAGCAATTCCTTTACAGCACTTGCTGGCCGCTGGATCACTTCTCCGGCTGCTATCTGGTTCGCAATATTATCAGGTAATAATGTAATCTTATCAGGCACAAAATCTGCTTTAGCTGCCAAAAATAACCATTTCAATTTTAAGCAACTGTTGGGAAACTCTTTGCATCAAAATCGCTATTTTTAAGACTTGTTAGGTAACATTAAAGTTTGCTATACTATGAAGATATTCAAGGCAATTTTATTCCTCTCGTTTTTTGTACCAATTGTATCATCAGCTCAATATAAAAGTAAACTGACTGCCCAGCAATGGACAGACAGTGTGTTTAATAGTCTGAGTGATGATGAGAAGATTGCCCAGTTGATGGTTATCAGGGCACATTCCAATTTGGGAGCAGACCATGTTGCTAAAGTGACCAATGATATTCAAAAGTATGATGTAGGAGCTCTTTGTTTTTTTCAGGGCGGGCCTATTCGTCAAGCCAATCTCACCAACTTTTATCAGGGCATTGCTAAAACACCGCTGATGGTTACTATTGACGGCGAATGGGGATTGGGTATGCGATTGGATAGTGTTACCAAATTTCCTTTTCAATTAACGCTGGGTTCTTTAAATGATGAAAATCTTGTGTACCGGTTAGGATTAGCAGTAGGCGATCAATGCAAACGTATTGGTGTGCATGTAAACTATGCGCCGGTAGTTGACATTAATAACAATCCGAACAATCCTGTTATTGGCTATCGTTCATTTGGCGAAGACAAAGAAAAAGTTTCCCGGTTTGGTGTAGCCTACATGAAAGGAATGCAGGATGCAGGCATTATGGCTTGTGCCAAACATTTTCCCGGCCATGGTGATGTGGATGTGGATTCGCACCTTGACTTGCCGGTGATAAATAAAACCATGAAGCAATTGGATTCCATGGAGCTGGTTCCGTTCCGTGCCATTTTTGATGCAGGTGTGGGAAGTGTGATGATTGCTCATCTGTCTATTCCTGCCATTGATAATACTAAAAACATTGCCACTTCTATTTCAAAAAATAGTGTAACAGAGTTATTGAGAAATAAAATGGGATATCAGGGATTAACATTTACTGATGCCCTGGAGATGAAAGGAGTGGCTAAATATTTTCCTGGCGGCACCATTGCTGTAGAAGCATTGATTGCCGGTAATGATATGCTTTGTTTACCTGCCAGTGTGCCTGAAACAATAGAAGCGGTGAAAAAAGCTATCGCTGAAAAAAGATTGAGTTGGGATGAAATCAACGCCAAAGTAAAGAAGGTATTGCTGTCGAAATATAATCTTGGCCTTAATCAAACACAGTTTGTTGATACTAACAATCTATTGGAAGATTTAAATGCCAAGACTGATGCTATCCGCAAAGAAGTGGCTGTAAATAGCATCACCGTTCTTGCACAATCGGGTATGACAGCTTCCAGAATAGATTATGCTCAGGTTCCGCTGACTGGCAGGCAAAAAAAGATTGCTTATCTCGGCATCGGCACTTCAGAATTAAATGAGTTTGGAAAAAGGCTTCATAAAGATTTAGATGCAAATACTTTCCTGCTCTCTTACAAAGATGGGCAGGAGAAAGCAGACGAAATTTTAAAAGAAATACAAAAAGACGGCAAGTATGATGCTGTTGTTATTGGTATTCATAACTATTCCTTAAGGCCAGCAGATAATTTTGGTTTAAGCCCTATTGCTCTCAAGTTGTATAAAGATTTAAACTTCATTAAAACTATCACCCTCACTTTTGGTAATGTACTGGCCACAAAAAATTTCTGTGATGCCTGGACATTGGTGGCCTGTTATCAGGATGATGCAATCACTCAACATGCCGCTGCTGATTTATTGGAAGGAAAAATTGTTTCGATGGGCAAGCTGCCGGTTTCTGTATGCCGTTTCAAATTTGGAGATGGCTTTGTACATGGCGGTATCAAGCCCTCAAGAGCATCAATAAAAGAAAAACTAAATATTATAGATTCAATTGCAATGGACGGCATTGCAAAGAAAGCATTTCCCGGCTGTGTAGTACTGGCTGCTTATAAGGGTGATATTATCTATCACAAAGCATTTGGCAATTATGAATACAGCACTAACTCACCAGCTATGAGCCCCGAAAGTATTTTCGATCTCGCTTCTGTTACAAAAGTTTCTGCTACCACTGTTTCAGTAATGAAACTATATGAAGAAGGCCAGTTGGATCTCAACAAAACTATCGGCGACTATCTACCCTGGACAAAAGGAACCAATAAAGCGGCACTTTCAATAAAAGATATTTTGCTGCATCAGGCAGGCCTTACACCATTCATTGTTTTTTATAAAGAAACTATTGACCCGGTATCTAAAATTCCCAATCCAGCTATATATTCCAGCAAACAGCAAAAGGGATATGGAGTACGGGTAGCTGAAAATATTTATATTCGGAACGATTGGCAGGATACCATGTTCAACCGGATATTAAAAAGCCCCCTTGGGCCAAAGAACAGATATGTGTATAGTGATAATGATTTTATTTTTTTGGGTAAAATAGTAGAAGAACTTTCCGGGCTTACATTAGACCAGTACACTCAAAAAACATTTTACAATAAAATAGGTATGTACTCAACCGGGTTTCAGCCCCGCAACCGGTTTCAATCAGAATGTTTGGTGCCTACTGAAACAGATACTTATTTCCGCCAGCAAACAACAAGAGGCGATGTGCATGATGAAGGAGCTTCTATGCTGGGTGGTGTAGCAGGCCATGCAGGATTATTTTCCAATGCCTATGATCTATCACTGCTTTACCAAATGCTCTTGAATGGAGGTGAACTAAATGGTGAACGATATTTGAAACCTGAAACCATCAAACTATTTACTGCTTACAATAGCAAAGTAAGCCGCCGTGGGCTTGGCTTCGATAAACCAGAAAAAGATAACACCATCCGCAGAGACCCGTATCCTTCTTCTCTCGCCTCACCTGAAACATATGGCCACACTGGTTTTACCGGCACCTGTGTATGGGTAGACCCAAAAAATGATTTAGTCTATATCTTTTTATCCAACCGGGTTTATCCTACAAGGGATAATGGAAAATTATCTAATATGAGTATAAGGGGCAAGATTCAGGATGCTATTTACAGAGCGTTAAAAGCTGAATAATAATATTCTAACCCTTATTATGAAAAGGTCATTTTTTATACTTCCTCTGTTTATTTCATCCCATTTCTTTTCACAACCAGACAGAGGTGATATAATATCAAAAAAATAAAAACAATTATTACGAGCTATTGGATGGCGGACTCAAGCCAAAAAATTGAAGAGAAAAAGTATTATACATCCAAAGGAGACGACTCTGTCCAATATTATTGTGGTAAACCATCATTCACATTTAAAACAATATTGGCAAAGAGCGGAATGGTTGAAAGACTTGAAAGATATACGGTTGGGAAGATGCTAGACTAGTTGCACATTTACAAATACAATAAAGATGGTTCCTATTCAATAGAAGTTGTTGCTCATGGTGCGGGAACAATTCTTTTATCAAAATATAATAAGTTTAATAAGTGTTTAGAAGAAACTTTTTCAAGTATTGAAACACTTCGTTATGAATATGACGAGAGCAGATTAAAAAGAATACTATATTATGAAAAAGATGAAAAACCAACAGAAGTAGCAGTAGTTGAATATGATAATAACGGTCTGATTAAAAAAATTATTGGTAAAGGCAGTCAGACTCAAGTTCAACATTTTAAGTATAATAGTTTTGGGCTTGTCTCAGAAAAAACATCAATAAGAAACGACGAAAATGGTAAGGAAGAAAAACAAACTATTTTTTATGAATATGAATTTATGAATTCTGGAAATAACTAATCCTTCTTTTCGCCTCCCTGGCCTTGGTTAGGGTTGTTAGGCCGTTGTTGATTTCTATTAGGATTGTTCGGTCGTTGCTGATTTCTGTTGGGATTATTAGGCCGTTGTTGATTGCCGCCATCTTGATTTCGTTGTGGTCGTTGTTGTTGCCCGCCTTGCCCTTGCTGACGTTGTCCACCGGATCCTGCGGATTGTCCGCCCTGCTGCTGCCCACCCTGGTTTCGTTGCTGGTTTCCTCCTTGTTGACCACCGCCTTGCTGATTACCACCCTGACCTCTCTGTTGTGGTCGTTGTCCTCTTTGCTGGTTTCCGGGATTATCTTGTCTCCTTTTTTTATCTGCGGCTTTATCAAGGCTACGTAAACTTATTTGCCCAACTAATTCAACAAACTCCGGCTCCTTTTCTACTGCTTTAGAAGATACCACTTCCACCGGCTCCAGTTCATCAGGTCGTATACCCTGCTGGTTCAGCGATTTTATTCTATTAACCCGTTCAATACTTAGTGGATACTGTTTATTGCTATCGGGCAATGTGTACCACATCAAATTTTTAAAAATATCTTTTTTAATCAGGAAGGCATTGCCTTTCGCCACTTGTATCACATCACAGTTTTCAGGGAAATGTTGCAGTGCATCTAAGTAAGTATCCAGTTCATAATTCAAACAGCATTTTAAACGTCCACATTGTCCGCTCAACTTTGTTTGATTGATTGATAGATTTTGATAACGGGCTGCTGCTGTATTTACCGATTTAAAATCGGTAAGCCAGGTACTGCAACAAAGTTCTCTTCCGCAACTACCAATACCACCTACTTTGCCAGCCTCCTGTCTTGCACCAATCTGGCGCATCTCCACTTTCACTTTAAATTCCGAAGCATATACTTTAATCAATTCCCGAAAATCCACCCTTCCGTCTGCTATGTAAAAGAAAGTTGCTTTGCGTCCATCGGCCTGCATTTCCACCTGGCTTATTTTCATATCCAGTTTTAACTGTCTTGCAATAGCCCGGCTACGGATTACTGCTTCTGGTTCCCTTGCTTTATTTTGTTTCCAGATATCAATATCACGGTCGGTTGCCGTCCGCAACACTTTTTTCATTTCCGGATTATCTTCTTTTACATTTCGTTTCTTCATTTGCAACCGCACAATCTCTCCGGTCAGCGATACTTCACCCACATCAAAACCACTTATACCTTCCACTGCTATCAGATCACCTTTTTCAAAAGCCTGCAAATTGGGGTTGCGATAAAAATCTTTCCGGGTTCCCTGGCTAAAGCTTATTTCCATTACTTTACAGGCACTGGCCACATCACTCATGGGCAGGTTACGAAGCCAATCATGGGTGTTCATACGGTTACATCCGCCGGTACTGCATCCGCCATTGCTCTTACATCCACCCGGTTTACCGTTACTGCTGGTACTGCAACTTGTACAACTCATTATTAGATAATAGTTAAAAAGTATAAACCAATAAGTGGTGAGAGAGATTTTGAACCCGGCTGTAGTAATTCTATTGAACTTCCGTTGCGTCGCACTCTTCAGGATTCTGTCCGCTACTCAGCTGTAAAACAGCCAACTGCGAAAGTCTGAAACGTATAATATAAACTGGAATAGACGACATCGTTCATCAATAAAAATCACTAAATCTTTCAACACACTAACTCGTAATTCAAAACTCAAAACTCATAACCTCTTCACCTCATTCCATCAAAAATACAATGTTATCCTGAATAATTATAGGAACTCTTGGAGGGTTTGAACACTCTAAGAGTTGGAACCAGAAGCTTACAACCATTAAATAAATACAACTCTATCCTGAATAATATGGTATAGCTTAATGGTCAGGGCATGAAAGAGCATTTTGCCATGGGCATTGCGTTCTATATAATAACTGGCCCGGTCAAGTTCTTCAATAATGGCCTGCTGTTGCTCAATTCCGGCTATTTTATTCAGTCTTTCGGCAAAATCCCTCTCTTTTTCACCAATATTGAGCTTTTCGCCCATTATCCGGTAGTGAATGGCTTGTTCCAGCAAGTGGTTAAAATACCGGAGAAACTGCTTTTGTTTTTCCCGGCCAAGCCGGCTTATCTCTTCCACCCATTTAGTTTGGGCTACCGGCCC
>JBKJIX010000073.1:0-19839 GCA_046598205.1 Chitinophagaceae bacterium | reverse complement strand
CCAGTAAAATAAAATTCAGCCAGAAGTAACTGGCTTTATTGTCGTACTCATCCCATTTGCTGGCAAGAATGCCGCTTAGTTTGTTTCCGATAGAGGTTGATAAGAACCAGCCACCCATCATTAACGATGTAATGCGGACAGGGCTTAGTTTAGAAACAAGAGATAATCCCATCGGGCTGAGGAATAATTCACCAATTGTTACAACACCATAGCTGCCGATCAGCCACCATACACTTACTTTTTCGGCACCATTATTCCCCACTTTTACCGCAGCTATCATTACCAAAACCGATAAAGCAGATATTAATAAGCCAAACGCAATTTTAGTTGGGGTAGAAGGTTCTTTTCCTTTTCGCCGAAGCCAGGTAAAGAATGCAACAATCAAAGGTGTTAATACAATTACCCAAAATGGATTGATAGATTGACTAAGACTCGGCAGCCATGCTTTCACCACTTCCCCTTCTTTTGGTAATTTTTCCGGAGGCACATTTTTAAAATAAGAAGGATAGCCGGGTTCTTTTATTTCTTTACCGTCCACCTTAACCTTACGAAATTGATTATCGAGTTTTACAACACTGTCTAATTTATAAGTTGTATTAGCTGGTTTGTCAGTTTGTTTGAACGTGGCTAAAAGGTTGCCAGTTGCTCCGGTCACAGCTCTATCTGTATAGCGACTGGCCCAGGTATTCAATGCAGAGCCATTTTGTTTGAAGATGGCCCAGAACAAAATAACCACAGCAAAAATAGAAAGCATGGCACCCATCGCAGGTCGTTCGTCTTTGCTGCTTCGTACTAATAAAACTGTATAAAATGTAAGTACGGGAATGCAGGCAAAAATGAAAGCATCGGTTGAATTGGAATCAAAAATATATCCCTCTGTTCCCTTTATAAACCAACCTATGACACCAAAAACGATGGAGGGAACTATCACCAATGCCAGTATTTTCCATAGCGGCATATCGCCGGGTTGCAATGGTTTTCTTACATCATACTGTTTGTAATGTTTTGTTCCGGTAATAAATATGATAACACCGATAAACATACCTACACCGGCTGCTGCAAAAGCTGCACCCCAACCTATAGTGGTATATAATGCTGCTCCAAAAAAATTACAAACAAAAGCACCTATATTAATACCCATGTAAAAAATATTGTACCCTTCATCTTTTTGGTGCATGTGCTGAGGAGTAGAATATACATTACCCAGCAACGTAGAAATATTTGGTTTAAAGAAACCGTTGCCAATAATTACCAATGACATGGCGACATACAACATCGTTTCGTTATGGATGCCCATCATACAGTACCCAACACCCATCAGTAAGCCACCCATGATGATAGAACGACGATAACCGAGATAACGGTCAGCAATTAACCCACCCAGGAAGGGAGTAAAAAATACCAATGCAATGAAAGTTCCATACAAACTGGCAGAATCTTTTTCATCCATATTAAACCCCGCTACCGAATCCTTCAGGTAGAGGGTAAAAATGCCGATCATCAGGTAATAGCCAAACCGTTCCCACATTTCAGAAAAGAAAAGAAAGGGCAATGCCTTTGGATGTTTCTTCCACATAATCAGAGTGTTTAGATTTCAAGATAGGAAAATTGGCGATAGGGCAAATAAAAAAGGTGGCTATAAGAGCCACCTTTGTACAAACGGTCAATTCTTTTACACTGAACCAGTTTTGTCTTTCACAACTTTGTTCAGCGATTTAATACGACTGAATATTAATAAGCCACCAAGTATAGCAGCAATAGTAATTATGCCAAAGAAAAGTCTTTTATCAGGAATTTTATCCCAGAAGCTTGCCATTACACCAGCTACTTTTCCTCCAAGGGAAGTGGATAAGAACCAGCCACCCATCATCAATGCAGTCAATCGTGGCGGAGACAATTTGGAAACTAAAGACAAACCAATGGGGCTTAAACAAATTTCACTGATAGTGAAAATAAAATAGGTAAGCACTAACCAGATTCCTCCTGTTTTGTACAGGTATATGTTGGGAACAGACATTACCGCAAATACCATCACTAATGCACTAAGCCCCGATATTATTAATGCATATCCGAATTTGCTCATAGTGGACACTTCTCTTTTTCTTCTTGCAAGGAACACAAAAATGCCAATTACTATTGGAGTGAGGATAACAATGAAAAATGGATTGATAGACTGATAAAGTTCTGCATTCATCAATTTCAACTCTTGCCCGGAGGCTGGCCATTTTTCTTTTGGCAGATTATTCAGGTATGGATCGGGTCCCATCACTTTTACAGGACTGCCTGCCGTGTCGGTTACAACTCTAAGATATTGATCTACCTGCGCCACCTCTCGTGGCTCAGACGTTATCCTTTGTACCATGTCCACACTACTGGCTGGCTTTTCCAGTACAGATGAAATTTGTCTATCAGTATGAGTTTCTGCCCAAATGGTAAGCCCGGTTGAGTTTTGATTATAAATGGTCCAGAAAATTATCGAAACAGTGAATATGAATAATAACGCCCCAACACCTTTTTTATCTTCCGCATTTCCTTTTCTCCATAGGTTTACATAAAAGTAGATTACAGGAATACAAGCAAAGATGAAAGCATCGTTGGAGTCAGAGTTAAAAAGATTTTCGGGAATTATCCATCCTACAATTCCAAAAACAATCATCGGCAGAAAAACTGAATTAAATATTTTTGAAATAGGCATGTCACCTTCCTGCATGGGTCTTTTTATATCAGCCTCTTTTACATGCTTTACTTTCAAGGCAAGCCAAATCAATCCAATGATAAGTCCAACACCAGCCGCTGCGAATGCATAACCCCATCCATAATTATTGCGGAGATAGGCAGCAACAAAGTTGCACACCAATGCACCGATATTAATGCCCATGTAGAAAATGTTGTAAGCATTATCTTTTAATGGTTTTAATTCTTCCTTATTATACATATTACCCAGCAGTGTTGATATGTTAGGTTTGAAAAAACCATTACCAACGATAATAAGACCCAGGGAAACATACATAGCTGTATCTCCCGGAAGCGACAGCCCTAAATATCCGGCGGCCATCAACGAACCTCCAATGAAAATTGATTTGAGGTAACCAAGATACCGGTCAGCAATAAGACCACCGATAAACGGAGTTAAATAAACCAACGCAATAAAAGTGCCTACGACATCTACACCCATACCTCTCGACATTTCTTTTCCACCTGTTGTAGTGTCTGTTAAATACAGAAACAAAATACCAACCATCAGGTAGTAGCCAAACCGTTCCCACATTTCAGTAAAGAATAAAACCATTAGCCCTTTGGGATGCTTGCCGATTTTTGCAGGTTGATTCATAAATCTTTTTTTAGTTTAAAAAGTCAGAGTCTTGTGAAGTAAAGCCGAAGTAAACCTTTGGAACAACCAAAATACAGAAATTTAATCACCCAAAATTTTTTCCTGTACTTTTTAAATACACCCGATATTCGCAACGCATTACTTCTACGCTTATAATTGGCTACGAAGTACACGGTAAAACACAGTATTCAACTAACTATGAACATCCTTTTACTTGGCTCCGGTGGCAGGGAGCATGCCCTTGCCTGGAAACTATCTCAAAGCCCTCTTTGTGAAAGCCTCTTTATTGCCCCCGGTAATCCCGGTACAGCAAAATGCGGCATCAATCTGAATATTGGTATCACTGATTTTGATTCCATTAAAAAGGCTTGTGTTGATAAAAAGATTGACCTCGTTATTGTGGGCCCGGAAGAACCATTGGTAAAAGGGGTTACTGATTTTATTATTAATGATCCTGCTTTAAAAAATGTTGACGTAATAGGCCCCGATAAAAAAGGTGCCCAATTAGAAGGAAGTAAAGCATTTGCCAAAGCCTTTATGATGCGGCATAATATTCCAACAGCAGCCTACAAAGAATTTACAGTAGATAATTATGAGGAAGGAATCAGCTATTTGAAAAACCATGAGTTACCGGTTGTATTAAAAGCAGATGGATTGGCCGCAGGTAAAGGTGTCATCATCTGCGAAAATCATATTGAAGCCATTGCTGAGTTCGAGTTAATGATTCAGCAGGCAAAATTCGGGGATGCCGGAAAAAAAGTGGTGGTAGAACAATTTTTGAAGGGAGTTGAAATGTCGGTTTTTGTTTTAACGGATGGGAAAAATTACGTTATACTTCCCGAAGCAAAAGATTATAAAAGAATTGGAGAAGGAGATACAGGGCCCAACACCGGTGGTATGGGTGCTGTAAGCCCGGTGCCATTTGCCAACGCTGCTTTGATGAAAAAAATTGAAGAGAAAACAATTATACCAACAGTGCGGGGTCTGCAAAAAGAAAGATTAGATTACCGGGGCTTTATCTTTTTCGGATTTATGATTACAGATAATGAGCCTTACATGATTGAATATAATTGCCGGATGGGTGATCCTGAAACAGAAGTAGTGATACCAAGGTTGAAAAATGATCTGGTTGAATTGTTTACAGCGGTAGCAGAACAAAAATTAGATACCATAAAAATAGAAACCGATTCCAGAACTGTTTGTACCGTTGTAGCAGTAAGTGGTGGCTATCCCGGCGATTACCAAAAGGGATATGAGATAGAAGGGATAGGGGATATAAATCCTGCCGATAGTATGCTGTTTCAAATGGGAACTGCTATAAAAGATGGTAAGGTGGTTACCGCCGGAGGCCGGGTCTTTTGTGTTACTTCTTATGGTCTGTCCATTTTTGATGCAGTGGAAATATCAAAAGAAGAAATGGAAAAGATATTTTTTATTGGAATGGAATACCGAAGTGATATTGGTTACGAGTTTGAATAAAATATTTGGAACACAGGACGGTGACAAATCTGTAATTTTACATTTATGAAAGCCGATAAAAAACTACTGGCAGAAATAAAGAAAAGGGTGATGCAGGTAGAGCCTGATGCAAAAGTGATTTTGTACGGCTCGTATGCAAGGGGCGATGCTAATAAAGAATCAGATATTGATTTACTGATATTGGTTGATAAAGAAAAAATTACTTATCTGGATCAAGTCAGAATTACAGACCCTTTGTACTCATTTGGCTTACAGACCATGAAAATAATCAGCGCATTGGTGCAGACTAAAAACAACTGGGAAGAAAAGTATTATTACACCCCTCTTTATCACAACATTAAAAAAGAAGGGAAAGAAATATGACAGAACAGGAAAAAGAAATATCAATTCGCCAAAAAATTGCAAAAGCAAAATCCACCATTGATCAGATACATAATTTATTAAAATTTGGATATTATGATACTGCTATTAACAGAATATATTATGCATGTTTCTACGCAGTTCAGGCATTACTAATTTATAAAGACATTACTCCAAAATCACATAAAGGAGTCCTGAATATGTTTTCCCTTCATTATATTAAAGAAGGAATAATCGCTGAAAATTTTGGAAAACACTATTCTAGGATTTTTGACCAACGAATGATGGCTGATTATAATGATGGGTTATTACCCGATAGTGAAATGGTTAATGCCCTGTTAAGTATATCTGTAGATTTTATTAAGCTTGTGGATGAGCTTCTTTCTGAAAAATAATGCCTATGCCAACCGAAGTACATTACCACGACTATTTACAATTAGATAAAATACTAAATGCACAATCTCCGGAAAGTGTTAAGCATAATTTACCGGCACATGATGAAATGCTGTTCATCGTTATTCACCAGGCATATGAGCTTTGGTTTAAACAATTGCATCATGAAGCAGATTCTGTTGTTGCGATAATGAATAAGCCTGCTTTAAATGATAACTCACCGGAGTTACAAACTGTTGTTCATCGCCTCAGCCGTTGTGTTACCATATTAAGAGTGCTGGTGCACCAGATAGATATAATGGAAACCATGACACCGATGGACTTTCTTGACTTCAGGGATATGCTGCGTCCGGCATCGGGTTTTCAAAGCTGGCAGTTTAAAGAACTGGAAGCAAAGCTGGGATTAAAATTTGAGCACCGGCATGGAAAAGAGTATTACACAGCACAATTAAAACCGGAGCAGGTTGAGATAATTAAAAAAGCGGAGGGCAGCCAATCTTTATTACAATTATTAAACGGCTGGTTGGAACGAATGCCATTTTTAAAAGATGGAGCGGATAATTCTTTCTGGGATAATTATAAAATGATTTACGAAGGCAGCCTGGCCGATGCAGAAAAAAATAACTTAGCTGGTTTTGATGAAATATTTGGTGATAGGGATAAAGGTGACACGGTTCTAAACCGTGACACCCATATCACCCACCCCACATTATCTCCCGCAGCATGTCGTGCAGCATTGTTTATCATGCTATACCGTGGATACCCGTTGTTACAGTTGCCATTTCAATTATTGAATTGTTTGCTGGAAATAGATGAACAGCTCAGCAGTTGGCGTTATCGCCATATGAATATGGTACACCGCATGATAGGAACAAGAATTGGTACTGGTGGAAGCACTGGAAAAGATTATCTGAAAGCGGCGGCAGACAAGCATTATATCTTCAGGGAAATAGCACAACTCAACAGCTTCCTGATTGAAAGAAGAAAATTACCAGCACTTCCTGATGAAATTGAAAAGCACCTGGGATTTGGATCGCTTTAAAAATTTAAAAATATACTGGTACATAAAAAGACCGCATTGCTGCGGCCTTTTTTCTTTTTGCTGATTGATGAAACGATATATATTAGAAGGTGTACCGGATACCTAAGCCGCCCCAACTGCCTACAAAACCACGATTATCACCAAACTCAAACGAAGGCTGCCAGTCTAATGACATATTAAGAGGAGCCTTCTTGAATTTATAATCCAAGCCCAGAACACCGTCAACACCAATAAATGCACCATCTCCATATTTTGTATTGTAAAGCCCTATATGAGCACCTGGGCCAATATACCATTGCAGGCCACTGGCATCGCTTATTGGCATATGTATTTCATACAGCCCTGTTATTCTTGTGCCCCGGTTCCAGAAATAGCCGATAAACTCCAGCGCATTTTTATTACTTACAAAATGTTTGAAGGAAATACCTCCTCCATCCCAAACTTTTACTCCCAGAGCGTTTTTGTATGTGGAGCCGCTGGAGCTTTTACTCTGAGCTTGTGAAACTAAAATAGCCGATACGGCAAATAAAGTCAAAAAACCTTTTCTCATAAATCAATTTTAAGTAGATAAATCTGTTGCAATACATTCTCGCCATTTTTGTGCCAAAAGCTATTCAGTATTAAAAAAGTCATTACGGGGAATTTTTACCCCTGATTTTCAGTAAAAAATAAATGGAAACAATTACTGAAACGATCGAAGTGGTGATGAATGTGCTGGTGCTGCCAAAATTTGTCCATAGTGCCCCGGCAATAATGCTGGCCAGCAATGCACAAATACTTTCACAGCTGGTATAAAAACCAATGGCGGTAGCCGTATTTTCTTTGTGAGCTAAGTTAGTAATCCATGCTTTGATGACCCCTTCAGTTGCGGCAGCATAAACGCCATACACCGCAAAGAGTAAAAATATCACTGCGATTGACGGAGAAAAAGCAAAACCGCCATACACAATAGCGAATAATGCAAAGCCGGAAAGAATTATTTTTTTATAACTAAATCTGTCGGCTAATACACCCATGGGGTAAGATGCTGCAGCGTAAACGAGATTGTAAAACACATAAGCTGCAATGGTGATAGTGTCTGAATTAAAAGTAGTTCCGAGAAAAGTTATTGTACTGTTGCCGATAGTTTCTTTTGTAATGAGTAATAAAAAAATATCAGAACTGTTGAATAAGGCGAACAGTAATAAGCCAGGTACAACTTTTCTGAATTCAGGTGTTGCCACTTTCCAGTAATTGAAATAAGAAAAGAAATTTCCTTTAGCTAATGTTGATACAGGTTGTTTTTTTTCTTTCAGCAAAAAAATAAAAACAATGGAAAGTATGCCGGGTATAAAAGCGATATAAAAAAGTGTTTTATATTCTCCCGGATAAAAAAATAAAAACAGTAATGCCAATACCGGGCCTATAGCTGCACCAACAGTATCCATGCTGCGATGAAAGCCAAATACCCTTGCTTTAGTTTCTTTTGTTGCTTCTTGCGAAAGCAATGCATCTCTTGCAGCAGTGCGGACACCTTTGCCAAGACGATCAACTGTTCTTACAAAAAATATCCAGAGCGGATAAGTAAATGTTGCCATCAATGGTTTTGAAACAGCACTTAATAAATAACCCAGCTTTACAAATGGTAAACGAACACCTTTCTCATCACTACGTTTTCCAAAATAACCTTTGCTGATGCCTGCTGTAAAATTTACCACACCTTCCAGTACACCAATCCAGAAAACACTAAAGCCAATTTCTTTTAAATAAATTGGCATAATGGGATATAGCATTTCACTGGCTACATCTGCAAGCAAACTCACTATTGATAAAATCAAAACTGTTCTTGTAATGATTCGCATACATTGAAGGTAGCCGAAATTATTTTTGATAATAGTAACATTGAACCGGCGCAACAGAAGCGATGAAAATTACAATTTGCCTTACGTATAGGTTACTGAAAATTTCCGGCAAATGCGACCGTGAAAATTCTTTTAACCACAATTTCTCAAAACCAGCAACTCAAAAAAAAACCACGTCTGGCAAGGTTTTGCTTTGATAATTCAAATTATTTCCTCCACCTTTGCCGTCAACCTGCCTGCCGGCCTTGCTCCGCTGAAGCTATGCAAAGGCGAGTAGGCAGGTAAATCCAATCATAATAATTAATGGGACTTTTTAACTGGTTTACACAAGAAATAGCCATAGACCTGGGTACTGCTAATACCCTTATTATACATAACGATGAAGTAGTGGTAAATGAGCCGAGCATTATTGCCCTTAACCGCAACAATCCAAAGGAAGTGCTGGCGGTTGGCAAAAAGGCATTGATGATGCATGAGAAAACCCACGAAAGCATCCGCACCGTTCGTCCTCTGAAAGATGGGGTGATAGCCGATTTCAATGCGGCGGAACTAATGATAAGGGAACTTATCAAATTAGTATATCCTCAAAAAAGACTTTTCCCCCCAAGTTGGAGAATGATGATTTGCATCCCCTCTTCCATTACTGAAGTGGAGAAAAGAGCCGTTCGTGACAGTGCGGAACAGGCGGGAGCAAAAGAAGTTTATCTCATTCATGAACCCATGGCAGCCGCACTGGGTATAGGTATTGATGTAGAAGAGCCGGTAGGAAATATGATTATTGATATCGGTGGTGGCACAACAGGCATTACTGTGATTGCACTGGCAGGTATTGTTTGCGACCAGTCTATCCGTATTGCCGGCGATGAGTTTACAGCCGATATTATGGAAGCACTTCGTCGGTACCACAGTTTGTTAATTGGTGAACGTACCGCCGAGCAAATCAAAATAAATGTGGGTGCTGCTATGAAGGAAATTGACAACCCACCAGATGATTACCCGGTAAATGGCCGTGACCTGGTGACGGGCATCCCCAAGCAGGTAATGGTTAGCTACCAGGAAGTAGCCGAGGCATTAGACAAAAGCATTTTCAAAATTGAAGAGGCCATCCTGAAGGCTTTGGAGCAAACTCCACCGGAACTGGCTGCCGACATTTATCGCCGTGGTTTATACATTACCGGCGGTGGTGCTCTGCTCAGAGGGCTTGATAAAAGATTAACCAACAAAATCAAACTGCCGGTGCATATAGCAGACGACCCACTGAAGAGTGTGGTGAGGGGAACCGGTATTGCCCTGAAACATTATGACAGGTATCCTTTTGTAATGAGATAAAACATGAAGTCAGAAGTATGAGGTAAGAAAGCTTGTAATTGAAAGAAACTTCTGACTTCTGACATCCGACTTCAAACTGACTTCCATTGCGTAATATATTTCTCTTCATTCGCCGTTACAAAACCTTCTTCACTTTCCTCATATTACAGGTGGTGGCTTTGTGGTTTTTGTTCAATTTCAACAACTTTCACCGGGCTAAGTTTTTAGGCATGGCCAATGAAATGACAGGCCGCATTAACTCACAGTATAATAAGGTAGAAGACTATTTTACCCTGCGGGAAGAAAATCGGCGGGTACACCGGTTGAATGATTCCCTGCTAAACCTTCAGCCCCGCAACTTTATGCAGCGGGATACCAGTATGAAGATGATTCAGGATTCGGTTCCTTACGACACACTGGGAAATTATCGTCGTTATTTATCCCGTCCGGCAACAGTGGTTTACAATACTATCAATGCACAAAAAAATTATATTCAGATAAACCGGGGTGCCAGTCAGGGTTTAAAAGATAATATGGCTGTTGTTGGCTCTGATGGAAGTGCTGTAGGTGTAGTGGTAAACGTAAGTGCCAACTTTAGCCAGGTAATGAGCCTGTTGCATGTACAAAATTTTGTTAGTGCTTCGCTGAAAAAAACCGGGGAGTTTGGCACGGCTGAATGGGACGGAAAAGATCCGCGGTATATAACGCTAAAGAGAATTCCTAAAACTGCAGAGGTAAAAAAAGGCGACACAGTACTTACAAGTCCCGTATCATTCAATTTTCCTCCCGGCTACATGGTGGGTACTGTTTCAGATATCAAACTTGATAATACCACTGGTATGTACCTGTTGAAAGTGAAAACAGCCGCCAATTTTTATAACCTGCAACAGGTGCATGTTATTGAAAACATTGAATATGATGAACAGTTTAAGCTAAACGCAGAAACCAAAAAGAAAATTGAACAAGTAAAAAAAGCCCACCGGTGAGTGACTTTTTGAGAAATATCCTTCGGCTGGTCGTTTTTATACTGTTACAGGTATATGTGCTGAATAAGATTCCACACCTGCACCGGTTCATCACTCCATATATATACTTCCTTTTTATTTTGTGGCTGCCATTTTCAGTTTCCCGGATGTGGCTGCTGGTTATCGGGTTCTTTGCCGGCCTTATCCTCGATTATTTTATGATGACACCCGGTCTGCATGCAGCGGCTTGCGTACTGATTGCCTACGTAAGACCCTTTATCATCAACATTCTTACCCCGAAAGATGCTTCAGAGTTTAACTACCGGGAACCTTCGCCCAAAGCCATGCAATGGACACCTTATGCGGTATATGTTTTCATCCTGACTTTACTGCATCATGGCTACATGGTTTTTCTGGAGTGGCTGGACGGCGGAAGATTTATTGATTTTTTGATCCAGGTTATTTCCACTACAGGCATCAGCATGCTTCTCATCTTCGCTGCTGAATTATTATTTCCAAGAAAATTAAAATTCCGGACAAACACTGCGTAATAAATTTTATCCGGATGAGATTATCAGTAGAAAAATTTCTTAAAAATAATTTTATTGACAAATAGATTTGGAAACGGCCTTTTGTAATTCGTACATTGCAATACCGTAATAATTTCTTCATTTCGCTCTTCATACCTCGTATTTCGTAGGTCGTTCTATGTCTGTTTTCAATCAATCAAGAAGCCGTATCATTCGCCTTATCTTCCTTCTTGCCTTTGTTGTCATTATTGCCCAATTATTCTATCTGCAGGTTGTTTCCGGAAAATTCAGCCAGATGGCTGATGATAATGCAATTCTCCGCAAAACAATTTACCCACCAAGGGGCCTGGTTTTGGATAAGCACAAGAAAACGATACTTAATAACACACTTACTTACGATCTGATGGTGACACCATCGTTGGCTAAAGGAATAGATACCAATTTTTTCTGCCGGCTGCTGGAGATTGATACGGCTGAATACCGGAAAAGGATTGTAACTGCTATTATTAAAAATAAATCTTTTCGTCCTTCGGTTTTTGAAGCCTCATTACCTCCTCAAAAGTATGCGAGGATACAGGAAAATATCTGGCGGTTTCAAAATGGGTTTTATATTCAGGAGCGGCCTATCCGTTCTTATCCATATACCGCTGCAGCCAACATATTTGGATACCTTGGAGAAGTAGACACTTCTTACCTCCGCAAACATGCTGAAGATGGATATGTTAGCGGTGATTATGCAGGAATGACCGGCCTGGAAGCCAGCTATGAAAAAGTATTGATGGGCGAAAGGGGTATGCAGGTGCTGATAAAAGATAACTTCAACCGAATTCAGGGTTCTTATGAAAATGGTGCAATGGATAAAGAAGCCGTAGCTGGCAGTAATCTTTATACAAGCCTTGATATTGAGTTGCAAAAATTTGGAGAAAAATTAATGAGCAACAAGGTAGGCTCTATTGTTGCCATTGATCCAAAGACGGGCGGCATTATTGCAATGGTAAGCAGCCCTACTTATGATCCCGGTTATTTAACAGGGCCTGAAAGAGGAAAGCATACCCGTGAGCTAATGTATAATGACCCAAGATTACCTTTGCTCAACAGGGCAGTAAATGCCAGCTACCCACCCGGCTCAACTTTCAAAACGTTACAGGCATTGATAGGTCTTGGAGAAGGAGTTATTAATACAAGAACCACTTTCAGTTGCGGTGGTGCATTTTATGGATGTGGTAGCAGCAAACCGATGGGTTGTCTGGATCCCGGCACTTATTATTTAAAAACAGCCATTACACATTCCTGCAATACTTATTTTGCCAATGTAATGCAGCGGGTTATTAATAATCCAAAGTATCCCAATGTTGACAGCAGCCTGCGGGTATGGGATAATTATATGACAGCTTTTGGTATGGGTCATCGGTTGGGGGTGGATGTGCCAACAGAACAAAAAGGAAATATCCCTACTCCTGAATATTTTAATAATCCTAAAAGGTTTGGTCCTGGCAAATGGGGTTTTTGCAGTTTTCGTTCGGTAAGTATCGGGCAGGGTGAGGTAACGGCTACACCACTACAGGTAGCTAATGAAATGGCTTATATCGCCAACAAAGGTTTTTATTATATCCCGCATATTGTTGATTCAATAGACGGGGGGGATAAGTTTGGTTTATTAGACAAGTACAAAATGAAAGTTATTCCTATCAATTTAGCTGACAGCATTTTTGAAGCCGTGCATGACGGTATGCAGGGAGTAATGGAAACAGGTACTGGTCGTGGTTCAAAAGTACCGGGTATTACTATTTGCGGGAAAACCGGAACAGTAGAAAATTATGCAAACATAAAAGGACAGTTAGTAAAGCAGCCCAACCACTCTTTCTTCTGTGCCTTTGCTCCGAGAGAAAACCCAACAATTGCCATCATGTGTGTGGTGGAAAATAGTGGCCGGTTTGGCGGCACCTATGCCGGACCGATTGTAAGCCTGATGATTGAGAAATATATAAATGACACTATCGCTGCTAACAGGAAAGCTCTGGCTGACAGGATGGAAAAAACAAATCTTATTCCACCATTGATGAAGCAAAAAATGCAGGCAAAGGATTCGCTGCAAAAAGCAAGAGCATTGAATGAAATGAAAAATATTAAGGACACACTTCAATCAGAAGATAATACGACAGAGGCAGAGATAAGGGCTGATAAAACTAAAGAGAATAAACAACCTACGGATACACAAAATAAGAAGCCGGTAAAAACAGAGATGGTTGTACCTGAAAAACAACGGGAGCCAGTTGTCAATAAAAAAGATACTGCCACCAGGTAAAGCAATGAATCAAAGAAACCCCGCCATATCAAAAGGAATAGACTGGACCCTTGCAGGTATTTACTTCTTGCTGGTAGCAATTGGCCTAACAGCCATTTTTGCTGCCACCTATAAAGAAGGCGATTCGGTGGTTCAAAGTTTTTTACGGTTTAAAACTGATTATAGCAAGCAATTTTACTTTTTCATTATCGGTACGGGTATTGGCTTTTTAATATTATTAACCGACAGTAAATTTTTCTCTGCTACCGCCAACCTGGGATATATTATCGGCATTTTTCTGCTCCTGATGGTTTTCCCTTTTCACTCACGGATAAAAGGAACGGAGTCAATCATAAAAATGGGGGCTTTTAATTTTCAGCCTGCAGAGTTTTGTAAGATTTTTGTGGCATTGGCATTGGCTAAATATCTTTCCCGGCAGGAAACAGATTTTTCCAAAACCCGTGCGCAACTGATTGCCGCTGGTATTGCATTATTGCCGGCGGTATTAGCCATTTTACAAAAGGAAACAGGGCTGGCCTTAGTTTATTTTTCCTTTTTTATTGTAATGTACAGGGAAGGGCTTCCCTCCATTATTCTTTTAATAGGATTTGCTGTTGCTGCATTAGTGGTGGGTACTATAGTAATTGAGCCCAATACCCTTGCCATCATTCTCACGGGTATTGCTGCAATAATAGCTTATATACTACAAAAGCAAATAAAACGCCGCCGGGGTATTCTCACTACCATCATACTCTTATGGGTGCTTTGTGTGGGCATTCAGCGGTTTGCTGTTCCCTATATTTTTAAAAATGTATTGCAAAAGCACCAGGTAGAACGGATTTATGATTTATTTGGAAAAGATAACCCATATGAGAAGAAAGGAGATACAGAAACTGTTGAAGAAACCAAAAAGAAAAAAGAAAGCGGCAGTAGTTATAATGTAAGGCAATCAAAAATTGCTATCGGCAGCGGCCGGATATTTGGAAAAGGAATATTGAAAGCCACACAAACGAGGTATGATTTTGTGCCGGAACAGCGGACTGATTTTATTTTTTGCACGGTAGGAGAAGGTTTTGGTTTTACGGGAAGCCTTGTACTGCTGGGCCTTTACCTGATACTGCTTTTCCGGATAGTGACTGTTGCAGAGCGGCAGCGAAGCACATTCAGCCGGTGCTATGCCTATGGAGTTGCCGCAGTTTTTTTCTTTCATATCGCTATAAATGTAGCAATGACAATCGGCCTGGCCCCGGTAATTGGTATCCCCCTTCCCTTCGTTAGTTACGGAGGCACTTCTTTACTAACCTTCACCATTCTTCTTTTTATTTTAATACGGTTGGATGCTGACCGGCAAATGGTTTTACGCTAATTTGAATCAATCAGCAATATGAAAATCATCCCACTTTCCGAAGGCACATTCACCATTGATAAAACAAAATTGTTTGTGCCATTTGATGATGGTAAAGATAATTTACAGTCACGGCCTGTGGGTAGTTTGCTGGTAGAAATTCAGCCCTTTGTTATTGTTACTTCAAAAGATATTTTGTTGCTTGACACGGGGCTTGGCTTCGAAAAGAACGGAACATTACAACTTCATCAAAATTTGATGGATGCAGGTATCAATCCTTTTGAAGTAACAAAAGTGCTGATGTCGCATTTACATAAAGACCATGCAGGTGCTGTAGGAATTGAAAGAGAAGGTCTTGGTGGCAGGCTTTCTTTACCCAATGCTACTTATTATTTGCAACGGACTGAATTGGCTTTTGCTTTTGAAAAAGGATTTCCCTCTTTTATAACGGAAGAATTAGTGTGCCTTCAAAATGCAGAGCAAGTAGTATTGCTGGAAGGCAACGGAACAATTGATGATTATATTCATTATGAAATTACCGGTGCTCATTCGCCGCATCACCAGGTATTTTGGATAAAGGAAAATGACGAAACAATTTTTTATGGTGCGGATGATGCACCCCAGCTGCAACAAATGAAACATAAGTTTGCAGCCAAATATGATTATGATGGAAAGAAAGCGATGGAGCTGCGGCAGCAATGGTGGGAGAGAGGAGAAAAAGAAAAATGGACTTTTTTGTTCTATCATGATGTAAAGAATCCTGTTTATCAGTTTCAGTAAGGATAAAACTAAAACCGCCGGCTTCAGAAGCCAGCGGTTAATATTGTAATGCTATAAAATGTTTTTATTCTAAAAGAATAGCTCTTGATCTGCGGGGCTGTGTCCTGTCTCCCCTGTTTTCTTTAATGATCTTGATTGCTTCCTGGCGGAAATTATCTTCATACTGGAAAACCTTGTTAGCCCGTTGTTCATCCATAATTTGTCTAAACTCACCACGGTAACGTAAGCGGAGTTCAATTATTTTTTGCTGCATCACCAGCCGGTCTCCTTTGTTTTGTTTATGTGTTTGTGCAAACTCACGGAAGTAGCGGACAAAAACCGGGGAAAATCGTTCTGTCTCGGCTCTTGAAAGGCCCAGTTTTTTCTGGATATATTCTCTCATTCTCTCCTGGATTTTTCCTGCATCATGCACAGGCTCTTCATTCTGCGCAAATACTGCAAAACCGGGGAGTATAACAAAAAATAATATGGTTAACCACTTTTTCATTTTCGCTTAATTTGTCATTAAGACATTCTGAACATCTTCTGTTTGTTCCTGAAAATCTTTCAGTTCGTCGTCAGAAATACCCTGCAACAGATTTTTTACTTCATCAGATTTATTATCAGTAGAAACCTGTGCTGTTTCATCACTATTCATACCGGCATCAATAAAATCTATCAGGTTGTCTTTCTGTGTATCATCCATTTTCTTCACATCACGGGTAAATTTAGCCAGTGCTTTACCACCAGGTTCTTTTTCACCGACGCCTAAAAATAAAAGGCCAGTTGTTACCACTATTCCAATAATAACAGCGGCGGCAGCATAGCGGAACCATTTGCGGCCGGTAATAGAAATAACTTTCGCGGCCGGTTTATTTTCTTCCCTGATGATATTTTCAGATAGAGATTCAAAGTAACCTTGCGGAACAGTGTAAGGTATTTCTTTTTTCAAACCACTTAACAACGGAGAAAGTGTTGCTAATTCTTCTTTGGCTGTCTGGTAATCGTTGCTTTTATTAACAGCTTGCAGAGCTTTACCTGCAAGCCCATCAAAGTATCCTTGCGGAACGGAGTAAGGCATTTCTTTTTTCAAACCATTCAACAAAGGAGAAAGTGTTTCCATTTCTTCATTTGCTGTTTGATAGTCGCTGCTCTCACTAATAGATTGCATTGCTTTTTCTGCAAGCCCTTCAAAATATCCTTCCGGAACAGAAAAAGGAATTTGTTTAGAAATACCACTTAACGCCGGAGATAAATAACCCAACTCTTCCACCGCATTGGCGGCTTCTATTGCTTTGATGCGGTTGAGAATCCGGGCAGCCAATCCATCAAAATATCCCACTGGAACTGTATAAGGATTCTGTGAGGTGATGGTTGCCAATGTGCTGTTCAACTCATTCAATTCTTGCAATATGTTTTCTTTCCGGGTCATTTTTTAGTTTATCCTGCGAGGCCTCAGCAAGGCAGAACGGTTAATAGGATGGTTTCCAGCTGTCAAAGTTTAATGATTTAGCATATAATCCTCAACTTTTTTGACGGCATGATGGTAACTGGCTTTTAAGGCCCCTTCGCTGGTTTCCAGCACCCGGCTCATTTCTTCGTAAGGCATTTCATCATAATACCGCAAACCAAATACAATTCGCTGTTTTTCAGGCAATTGCTGGATGGCTAACTGCAATTTCCATTCCACTTTCTGCGAGTCAAAATGCTTGTCTGCCTTTATCTTATTACTTAGTCCGCTTTCTACATCGCTCAGGCTGACAGATGATCTTTTTTTCTGCTGTTCCAGATAGGTCAGGCATTCGTTGGTGGCAATCCGGTAAAGCCAGGTGTAGAGCTGGCTATCCTCCCGAAAATTCTGTAGACCATTCCACACCCTTATCAGAACGTTTTGCAGCACATCATTAGCATCTTCATGCTCTACCACCATGCGGCGGATATGCCAATAGAGTTTCTCCTGGTATTTTTTGATGAGACTGGTATAGGCTCGTTCTTTCGTAACAGGGTTACGGAACTGTACCAGCAATTCACTATCGCTTGTTGTTGTCAGGGACATTGATGTCGGGCTTTGGTTCGGTTAGAATACTGGAAAGGGCTTTTGTTTAAAAGGATTTGTAATCCTTAAAAATAAAAAAGATGGAGGAGAATATCACTAAAACAAGATTATTTCTTCAACCGGTTTCGAACATAGTGGTTAGAACGGGCCTGATGAAATACCGCTAATACATGGATTTTTTCACTATCAACCCTGTCAATCATTTTGTAAGGAAATTTTTTAATAAGGATGCGCCGAAAATCTTTCAAATTAACTTTGGAAAAAGCAAAAGGATTTCTCAACAAGTCTATTTCTGTTTTTAAAACAGCCTCCTTTAGTTTGGTTTTTAAAGAAGCATTTATTTCCTCATAATGTTTTGCAATTTCCGATAAGTCTTCAATTGATTCGCTGGAATATTTGAGAATATATTGTTGGGAAAGCATCAATTATTTTTTGCCAAAAATTTTCTTTTGCATTTCCTTACTTGAGAAGAATTTTGTTTTACCTGAGATGTATGTTTCCCAGCGTTGTTCCAGAATCGTTACTTCTTCTTTTGATAACTTCACAGTGGAATTACTTGGAGAAAGGCTGTCCCACAGTTTTTCAGCTATCTTTCTTCTCTGGTTTTGAGGAAGGGAAAGTAATTGGTTAATATCAACAGCCATAAAATACTTTTTCTAAAATTAAGCATTTTTTCTTGCTATCACTTTTTCAGCCGCTATCACAATATCCGGTATATCCAGACCATATTTTTTCAGCAAATCGGTTGGTTTGCCGCTTTCACCAAATGTATCTTTTGTGCCCACATATTCGATTGGAACAGGAAAATTTTTAGCTGCAACTTGTGCGATGGCATCACCCAATCCACCAATGACATTGTGCTCTTCAGCAGTTACTGCACATTTTGTTTTGCGAAGTGATTGAAGCACTGCTTCTTCATCTAATGGCTTAATGGTATGAATGTTTATTACTTCTACACTTATTCCTTTTTCCTGCAGAATAGCACCGGCTTGTATAGCATTCCAAACTAAATGGCCGCAGGCAAAAATGGAAACATCAGTTCCTTCGGAAAAATGTTGTGCCTTTCCAATTTGAAAAGGTTTATCAGCAGTAAAGATGGGCCAAACAGGTCTGCCGAAGCGGAGATAAACCGGTCCAACATAATCAGCAATGGCTTCCGTAGCTGCTTTTGTTTGTGCATAATCACAGGGAACAATCACTGTCATACCCGGCAACATTTTCATCAAACCAATATCTTCTAATATCTGGTGAGTGGCGCCGTCTTCTCCCAACGTAAGCCCCGCATGAGAGGCACAGATTTTTACATTCTTACCACTATAAGCCACGGATTGGCGAATTTGATCATACACCCTGCCGGTAGAAAAATTGGCAAAGGTGGTGGTGTAGGGAATCTTTCCACCAATAGTTAAACCGGCTCCTATACCAATCATATTTGCTTCGGCAATTCCTACTTGTATAAATCGTTCAGGAAATTCTTTGATAAACTGGTTTAGTTTTAGTGAGCCTAATAAATCAGCAGTAAGGGCAACAATGTTCGGGTTCTTTCTGGCAGCTTCTACAATACCATCACCAAAACCACTGCGGGTATCTTTATTTCCTGTTGATTGAATGTCCTTTAATAACATAGGTATCTTATTGAGTTTGGCAAAAGTAAGGTGGAATAGACAATAGGCAATAGACAATGGGCAATGGTTAATATTTATCAGGGTAGTTTCTCATGTGGTTTAGTAGCCTGCCAATTTCCTCATTTTTAAGTGTGAAATTTGTATGCTGGTTGATTTCGATATACTTGCAGGCCAAAGCAAAATCCAGCCAGCCGGATGTTTCCGAATTTTCCATATCGCTATCGGTAATCTTCGATACAAAATGTGCTGGGTATCGTTTCTTTCTGTACGCTTCAATAAGGTTAATGCAAATACTTCTTGAGGATCTTCTGATTTGATCGGTAAGAGAATAAGTTTCTTCTTTCGGGAATTTTTTAGTGATTTCAAAAATCTCCATTGCTAAATCAAAAGCCAGCTTATATACTTTATACCATTTAGACATTAAATATACACTTTTATTTAGTAGTTTTGGGTATGCGTCCACTACTAAACATTATAATAAAAGAAAGCATTGCTGAGCTTAGACAGTTACAGAAACAGCA
>JBKJIX010000037.1:0-11995 GCA_046598205.1 Chitinophagaceae bacterium | reverse complement strand
ATAAGGTGGCGGCAAAAATCCTCCTTACAAATTCTGATAGCAATGCTACCATCCTTTGCTACCAAATTATCGGCCAACCCGATAGCTCCATCATAAATTACCGTAGTGGGCTTTATTGCTTCCTGCAAATAATCAAACACCTGTAAATCCGGTGCAGCCACATATTTTAACACCTCTCTTTCATCAGCTACCAGCACAATCATGGCTTTTTCATCAGGTCTTTTTTTCAGGGTATAAATTTTTCCTACGGCATCAGCATTTGTTGCATCACACCCTATTCCCCATACCGTGTCTGTGGGATAAAGAAGGAGGCCGCCATCTTTCAGCACCTTTAAACATTGTTCAATATCATTCTCAAAACTTACCATACTCCTTCGTTTGTGAAATTTATTTTTAATGATGTTATTTTATAGCTACGGAGTACGCAGTATATTTTTATAAACATCCATCACAAATGCAGCACATTTTTGTGGTGTAAAATTTTGGGCATGTTGCCATCCCTTTTCAACAAGGGTTTCCGTAAACTGTTTATCGGAATAAATTTTCTTCATCCCTGCTGCTATTTCTTCTGCACTGGCAGGGTTCACATAATAAACTCCCTCACCGCCCGCCTCCGGCAAACAGGAAATATTGGAAGTGATAACAGGCAGCCTACTCCACAATGCTTCTACCACCGGGATACCAAAACCTTCAAAGAAAGAAGGATAAATCATGGCGGTTGCTAATTGATAAATAGTGGGAAAATCAACCGCTGATTTAAAGGATTTTGAAGATTTCGCTGATTGGTCTTCTGAAAGGAAGATAATTCTGTTTTCTATTCCATTTTGTTTTATATAATCTTTTACTTGTTGCTTGTATTTTCCTCCGTCACCAATAACCACCAGTGGAATATCCAGTTCATTTCTCAACAGGAACATTGCTTTACAAATATTCAACAGGTTTTTTCTTTCTATGATGGAGCCAACGCTTAAAAAGAATTTTTTCGGTAATCCATACTGCTGTCTTACTTTATTTTTATCTTCTTCGCTTACTATTGTTGCAAACGCCGGGTTGCAACTTTGGTAGCAGACAGTAATTTTTTCTTCCGGTGTTTTATAAAATTCAACAATATCACTCTTTGTCTGTTCGCTGATGGCAATTATTTTGTCGGCATGTTGACAGGCATACCGGAATTTTTTATTGTAAATTTTAACATCAATAGCATTGTATTGCTGTGGGTATCGTTCATGTATCAGGTCGTGAATGGTAACTACCGACTTAATAGCTGTTTTCTGAATACCAACCGGTATTTCATGACTTAATCCATGATAGAGGTCAATCTTTAGTTTTTGCAAATCCTTTTTCACCCAACTGCTGCGCCATACAGAAGAAAATATTTTGCTTAAAAAGCCACTGGGCAATACTTCATGAATATTATTTCCCTGCCCGACTGTGTCATTCAGGCGGGCCTTTACTTCAAATGAACCGGGAGATTTTGGATTAAATAAATAATACTGATGCTCCGGGTAGTACTCCGACAACGAATGCAGCAGGGTGCGGCTGTAATGCCCCAGTCCTGTGCCGTTGTGATATGCTCTTTTTGCATCAAAGCCGATGTTCATAGTGGGCAAAGATAAGTCTGAAAGTCAGCAAGTCCAGAAGTCGGGAAGTCCGAAAGACTATTTACTATTGCTGCACCATTCTTTCAGACTTTCGGTCTTTACTGACTTTCGGTCTTTACTCTTATTTTCGCAACTAATTATATAAAAATGAAAGAACTGATTTTAGAAGCATGGGCTAACCGTGAGTTATTAAAAGAAAATAAATACAGCGATGCGGTAAGAGCTGTGATTGAAGAAGTAGATAAAGGAAGATTGAGAGTGGCTTCTCCGGGTGATGCCGGATGGACGGTGAATGAATGGGTAAAGCAAGCCATTCTTATGTATTTTGGTATTCAGCAAATGCAAACCTGGGATGTGGCCCCCTTTGAGTTCTATGATAAAATGTTATTGAAAAAAAATTATAAAGAACTTGGTGTCAGGGCCGTACCACATGCCGTGGCGAGATACGGTGCTTACCTGGCAAAAAATGTAGTGCTGATGCCTTCGTATGTAAACATCGGTGCCTATGTAGATGAAGGAACGATGGTGGATACCTGGGCAACGGTAGGAAGCTGTGCTCAAATAGGTAAAGGTGTTCACCTGAGCGGTGGTGTTGGTATTGGCGGTGTGCTGGAACCATTGCAAGCTTCTCCCGTTATTATTGAAGACGGATGTTTTATTGGCAGCCGCTGCATTGTAGTGGAAGGAGTGGTCGTTGAAAAAGAAGCGGTATTGGGAGCAAACGTTGTGCTGACTCAATCCACCAAGATCATTGATGTTAGCGGTCCCTCACCAATAGAAATGAAAGGAAGGGTGCCGGCAAGAAGTGTGGTGATACCGGGCTCTTATACGAAAAAGTTTCCAGCCGGTGAGTTTGGGGTTGGCTGTGCATTGATAATTGGCCAACGAAAGGCAAGCACTGATTTAAAGACAAGTTTGAATGATGCGTTGAGAGATTTTAATGTAAGTGCTTAAAATAAAGATATAAAACCTTGACTTTTTCTCTGTGCCCAGAACTGAGCCAAGGCTGAAAGCCGCAGGCGGTTAAGTTAGTTTTCAACTAACGATTTCATTAAAAAAAATATCAAACAATTTTGCAGTCCATCGTTGCTCTGCTGCCGTGGTTAGTGTCCTCACTAACCACATTATGCTTGTCTTTTCCTTTTTATCATACTACCTACTGCTTATCACCTGTTACCTCTCTTTTTCCCCTTATCATGGTTCGTGTCGCCACGAACCATGGCCGCCGCTGCGGACACTAACCAAGGCGTAGAATTAGTAATTTCTATTAGCTCCAAAACGAATCCCATCAAAAGTTTTCACTTTGCTTCCATCACTTCTAACAATTTCAAGCAGCTTTATAGTAGGATATTCAGTTTGCTTGTTCAATGTTGAAGGTAAACTAAAGGATAATGATTTTGAGGACATAGTGCCAATTGTTGTTGGAATAATGAGTAGTTTGTAACAAAATTCCGACTGAGATTCTGTCGAACAATAATCAACTAATAGTTTTAAGGATATAATCTTTTTTGTTGTATTGTTTGTCAAAGTTATTTTAGCGGATGAATTCATGTATTCGTCAAAACTTATCTCAGGTGATGATAATTTTACTCCTTGCATACCTATATCATCACCATTCTGAATTTCAGTTTGATACTTCGCTTTTCGGTCGTTGAGAGTTTTATTAATTCGATCTATCATATTGTAGGCAAAACTTAGGTCTTTTTTATGACTACAATTTATTATATCTAATGCTGAGATTTTTTCCTTAATTTCTTCTATAGCCCTTTCATCTGAAAAGTCATAGAAATCTCCGGGATGTTTAGTATTTACATATTGAACAAGGTTGTCGTAATAGTAAGAGTATTCATTGCAAAGACGGTCAGCCTCACTTACTTTTTCAGAGTCTGAAGAAGTACATGAGGAAAGAGGAAAGCATAAAATCAGTGTGCATGATAAAATAGAACCGATGCGAAATAGTGAGTTCATATTCGAATGCTTAATTAAATAGAGAGCTGCCCAAAAAATAGCCGCTAACTTATGTATTGTCGAATATACGAACAATGTCTTTTTGAAATAGGAGTAAATTGTTTACTTGATTATTATTTATTTAGGTCAGTTTATGCAAGATTTTATTCCTTTATAAAAGTTGCGACAATACAACCTGGCCTTAATTAATTAGAATCCACCATAAAATTTATAATGTGCCCCCCGAAATGTTCCCGCAAAAATAAAAAAACCCCTGAAAGTCAATACTATCAAGGGTTCTAAATTTTCGTTGTGCCCAGAACTGGATTCGAACCAGCACATCCTTTCGAACGCTGCCACCTGAAGGCAGTGCGTCTACCAATTTCGCCATCTGGGCATTAATTTTTGGTAGGGTTGCAAATTTATTGGATTACAGTTAATCAGGAAAACATTTTTTAAACAACAATCAGGCGGCAACCCTATAAATCGGTGCTTTCTATAGAGTATTGTGTTTACCTTGTCACCGCATACAAAAATCTTTCAATACAATACACTGATAATTGACCGCTTGGAGAACTTAATTTGTACTCGCAGCCATGTGTAGCCCAGGGAAGGGCAAGGAAGAAATTTTTTACATGGAGGGAATCCAATTTTTCTTTGAGCCTGTAACTCTGCCGCTGGTACACATGTGCATCATTTCGGCCATGCACAAGTAGAGTGGGTACCGTTGATGCACTGATATGATGCATGGGGGATGATGCAATATATTTATCGGGTACCTGTTCTGGTGAACCACCTAAAAAATTACGCATTACTTTTCTGGAATCCATGATGAGTGGGTTATCAGGATGATCATAAGACCATAGCATATCCGTAGGCCCGTAAAAACTAATTACCCCTTTGATGCCAGGGTCATTTAACGTATACGCTGCTGCTAATACAATCTGCCCCCCGGCTGAGCGACCCATCAATACAAAATTGCTGGTATCCACCTTTAGTTCAACAGAATGTTGTCGTAGAAAAGCAAGTGCCGCTTGCAAATCCTCCTGCGGGGCAGGGCTGGTATATTTTGGTGCAAGGCGATAATTGATACTTACTACGTGGTAACCTGCATTAGCAAAATAGCTGTTTACATCTGGCAATTCTGAAGAATTACCTTTTGCCCACGAACCGCCATGTACTACGACAAGGCAGGGACGTATGCCTGTTATTTGTGCAGGATAATAATCGAGGGTAAGGTCAACCCCTGTATGAACAGCATAATGATGAGTAGTGAAAGCAATCTTTTTTGCACCATTACCGGTAAACATTTTAAAAAACGAATACGGCTGGTGCTGATGAAAACCTTTTATCTCACTTTGTTTTACTCCTAATGCTTTTTCAAGCCGGTTATCAAGTTTTCCACCCATGTACCAGGCCCCGACAATAGGAAATAAAAAAAGCAAGATTGCAACAGTGCAAAATGAAAGGGATGTTAACCGGTATTTAATTCTCCTGAAACTCCATATTAATGTAAGCACACTAAAAATCAAAAAGGCCCACGAAAATTCCGATACTGCCACTCCCAGGTACCAAACCTGCTGTGCAGGTATGGGAAATATGGTAAGCAGGGAACACAGAAATAACAGTATTGCTATTGAAAGACGAAGCATATTTCTTCAAGATACGATGTTCATTGGGTTTAGGTTTTATAATACCATCAAACTGCAACCCCGCAAATCGCTTCCGTCTATCCCGCCGGGCACAACAAAGCAGCCATTGGAGTGCATTTTTCCAACATCATCAGTGGCAATAAATGAACAAGAATAAATATTGGCCAGGTCAATAATATTAATAGTTCCGGCTCCTGCTTTTTTTATCACAAATGGGTCTTCATCATCCCGTACCAATAGCTTCATCCAGTCGGGGACACAAAAAAGAGGCTGTCTCAAAAGTCTATAAACAAGGAGCACAAAGCCCACAACGTTTTTCACGAAGAACACAACGTATTGAAAGTAAAGGAATTTTTCTTTGTGAACTTTGTGTTTTCTTAGTGTTCGTTGTGCTACGTTTACTTTTGAGACAGGCTCTTTTATTACAACTATGAAGTTTACTTATTTAGAAACCATTTTGGTCCATAGCTGTTTTTTTCTTACCCATTAAATTGCTCAAATCGCCAAGGTTTTTATCCAGGAAATCTTTCCCTTTTGCTTTCAGGCTGCTTTTTTGTTCAGGAGTCATTTTATTATACCTATAAACTCCGTAAGCGGCGGCGGCGGCGAGCAATAGGCCAATTTTACTTCTTTGCATAATTTATGAATTTTAAAGTTTAATAATCTAGTCATACAATATAATTAAAATATCATGCCATAAAAAAACAAACGGCGAGATTAAAATGATGGGAAAATTTTTCTACATTAGTTCTTAGACTCTAAAAACCTGTATCTTAATGGTCTTATATAACTGCTTTTTTCACATACTTTATCTCCTTATATGCAAACCTTTGCCCCAGTTCAAATCAAAGAAAGAGAAGTTTTCATGGATGTGCTCCGGGGTTTTGCCATCTTGGGAATTTTTATTGCCAATCTTGGAAGTGGATTTAGCTGGTACAACGAAAGTGCCCATGCCACCGGCCCTTACTTATTGCCGGAGCTTGATCATAAAATGAGCTTTCTTCATCACATGTTCATCGAAGGAAAATTCTATTCTATTTTCAGTTTATTATTTGGTTGGGGCATTGCACTGCAGTTTAAACGGGCCGATTCAAAAGGCATTAATGCTGCACCAACTGTAAGACGAAGGTTATTCTTTATGCTGCTGCTTGGCGCTGTTCATCTATTAATATGGCCCGGAGATATTGTTTTCTTCTATGCGCTGCTTGGTTTTATCCTAATTCCATTGCGGAAATTTTCTAATAAAGCGTTATTAATAACAGGGGTAATACTTGTTCTTTCGCCCATGCTTTTATACTGGGCAAAAATGACCTGGCCAGTACTCAACTACCCTGCCGAATTGATGATAAAGACAGGAATAAAAGTAGATAGTGCCATTATGAAAATTCAATCCGAAGAAGATTTCATGAAAATAATGAAACAGGGCACCTGGCTCGACCAGTTGAAAATGAATATCAGTGGCTTTTTTTGGAGGTATAACTATTTATTTTTTGTGAGCCGTGTGCCAAAAGTACTGGGTATGTTTTTAATTGGTTATGTAATTGGTCGTTCCGATTTTTATAAAAACATTTTACAGTACAAAAAACTATTGTACTGGGTTATTGGTATTGGGTTAATAGTTGGATTGCCCGCAAACTTTTACTTGTCTCGTTACATAACTTACTTTAACCAGGACTATTTTGGGTTAAAAGAAAAAGGTCTTCATCAAACAATATTTTTTGCGTTGGGAGTGGTACCATTAGCAATGGCATATGTCGGTTTGTTTATGCTGAGCTTTCAAACGGCAGTTGGTAAGAAAATATTATCCGTGCTGGCTCCTGTTGGCAAAATGGCGTTCAGCAATTACATCATGCAATCTTTAATTGGCAATTTTGTATTCCTTGGTGCAGGATTGGGCTACATGGGACAAGTGGGCCCGGTTTATTTCACCATTTTTGGAATTGCCGTCTTCATTATGCAAATTATACTGAGCACTATCTGGTTAAAACATTTCAATTATGGTCCGTTGGAATGGCTCTGGCGAAGTGCTACTTATAAAAAGTGGCAGCCATTCAGGAAACAACTCTCTCCCGTTAAAATAAATTAGCATGAATAAGCTTCAACGCAGAAATTTTTTAAAGCTCTCGGCGGCTACTGCATTAATTCCGGCGTTTGGGCTTCCTGCTTTCGCATTTAATAATAAAGCTGCTAATGATAAAAAAGTTATTGCTGATTTTACTGGCGATGGATTAAATCTTTCCCCTCTTGAATATGCGCAGCTACTTTATAAGTTGACAGAAAATAATAAACTGGAAGCAGATAATTATTCCTTAGATGGTTGTGTAGAAACGTTAGAAATAAAATTTGCCAAACTATTGGGTAAGGAAGCCGCCGTGTTTATGCCAACGGGTACATTGGCCAATCATCTCGCCATTCGTACTCTTGCAGGAAATAATAAACGGGCTATCGTACAACAGGAAAGCCATGTGTATAATGATACCGGTGATAGTACACAAATACTCAGCAATCTTAATCTTATTCCACTCGGTGCTAACAAAGCAACTTTCACAGCAGAAGATGTAGATGCTGTTGTTAAAAAAACTGAAGGTGGCAGGGTGGCTTCAAAGGTTGGAGTTATCTCCATCGAATCGCCAGTAAGAAGAAAACAGGGAGAAGTGTTTGAATATGAACAAATGAAACAAATAGCCACCTATGCAAAAGCAAACGATATTAAAATGCATCTGGACGGTGCAAGAATTTTTCTCGCCACTCCTTACACCGGTGTAACGGTTACTGAATATTCCTCGCTGTTTGATACGGTATATGTTTCGCTGTACAAATATTTTAATACTGCTTCGGGTGCAATTTTGGCCGGGCCAAAAAGTCTTATTGCTCCAATGTATCATACCCGAAGAATGTTTGGTGGCGGACTTCACCAGGCATGGCCATATGCAGCAGTGGCCGATTACTATCTGGATGGTTTTGCAGAACGATTTGCCAAAGCTGTTACTGTTTCAGAGGAGTTGATTAAAAAACTAAGTGCTAATAGCCGGTTTGAAATTCATCGCATTGCTTCGGGAACAAATATTTTCCGGTTAACAGTAAAAGGAATGGAGGCAAAATTGTTTGCTGAAAATCTGAAAACCAACCACATCATTGCCCGTGCCGGTGGCCCTACTCCTACTGATTTGATTTTACAAGTCAATGAATCCCTTCTTCGCAGCAATGCCGCCGAATTGGAAAGTATTTTTATAAAAAGTTTATCTAAACCTGTTGGCGGAGTTAATTAAATTGGAGTTGAATTAAAGACCAAGAGGGTCGAAATGTCAGTAGCGGGTAATTAAAAATAATGGTATTGAGCTCCATCGGAGCGACATGTTCTACATATCGCTCCGATGGAGCTCTGGGAACTGTCTTTCATGCATATTTTCTACTAATATTTCGCCCCTCCGGGGCTATAGAAATGACTACGCCAAGGGGTTATCTAAATAATAAACACATGAAAAAGATATTGCTGTTCTTCGCAACAGCTTTCTCAATTGTATGCTTTGCACAAAAAAGAAATGCAGCTAACAAGGCCATTTATTTAGAAGACATAAGCTGGACAACATCACAACAATACTTAACACCTGATGCAGTAGTGGTGATGCCATTAGGTGCCGCAGCAAAAGAACATGGGCCACACTTACCTCTTTCTACTGATTTTATACAAGCAGAAGGATTGGCAAAAGTTGTTGCACTTAATCGCAAGGTTATCATTACTCCGGTTGTTAATTATGGATTTTATCCGGCGTTCCTGAAATATCCAGGTTCTACCAGCACCAATTTCAGAACTGCTACAGATATGGTAGTGCAGATTGTAAGAAGCCTCGCCAACTACGGGCCTAAACGTTTCTATATTATTAATGTGGGTGTAAGCACTACACCTACTTTAGAAACCGCTGCAAAGGTTTTGGCAGAAGAAGGAATACTATTATACTACAGTCGTTACGACCGTCCTGCGTTTGATAATGCAGAAGCGGCATTCCGGACAAAAGCATACAGTGGCCATGCAGATGAATTAGAAACATCCAACATTCTTTATTTAAGACCCGACCTTACTGATATGAAAAAAGCCGTGAATGATTCCAGCATGAAAGATAAAAGAGGAAACATGTCCCCGGTTGTTGTAGAAAGCGGCAATCTTAATACCAGCGGCATTAATGGTTATGCAGCGTTAGGTACCAAAGACAAAGGCAAAAAAAATATTGCTTCTTTTGCCAATGAATTAATAAAAGAAATTGATAGTGTTACTAACTGTGCTCTGCCCGTTGCAAAAGACAGAGCCACAGAATACACCAATTTTGAAGGCAGCTATACCGATGGTAGCGGGAAAAAACTATTAATCACTCAAAAAAACAACACCCTATATTTTGTATGGGATGGAAGAGATACCCGAAATTTTTTTCACTTATATAAAGATGGGCCCGACTACTTCTCTTCTATGGCAATGAATATTTTGTTTGTAAGAAATGATAAAGGCTCTTCGACAAGCTCACCGGTGGAAAAAGCCTGGTGCCAGTACCGGGGCGAAAGCTTTTGGGTGACAAAAGAACGGTAAAAAGGAATATGCTATCTACTTTACCTGGTTCAATCACATTAAAATAAGACTAATCAAAAAAGGATGCCTTCAATCCCGAAGAGCCTGTCCCGATTTTTCGGGAGATGTAATTACTATAGAAAATATAGTTTTCAATTTTCACAAACCCCGAAGGGGTGAAATTTCACCCCTTTGGGGTTTAAATCTACTACGTCATTCATTTTCTATATAAATACCAGCCTTTCAGGCTTTCGTAGATTTAATATGTTTATTCGGAATCTAGCCGTTGTTACAAATTAGTTCAATCACATTTAGTAACTTGATGCGATGAAATGGATACTGCCTTTTTGGTTTTTTACAATCAGTTTTGCTGCTCAAAGCCAGAACCCGATAGCTATCGGGTGCGACATCCTTATCACCAACGGAAAAATAATTGATGGCACCGGAAATAGCTGGTACTATGGTAACATTGCTGTTAAAGACGGAAAAATTGTAAAAATTGGCCGTGCTGTAAATCTATCTGCCAAAAAAATTATTGATGCCAAAGGATTGATTGTTGCTCCGGGTTTTATAGATGTGCATACGCACCTTGAAGGAGATGAGGATAAAGACCCAACCGCACAAAGTTTTATTTATGATGGGGTGACCACTTGCATCACCGGCAACTGCGGTTCATCTAATGTTGATATTGGAAAATATTTAAAATGGGTTGATTCATTAAAACTCTCCATCAATGTAGCTACGTTAATCGGTCATAACGATGTTCGCAAAGCGGTGATGGGAAGAGCTAACCGTGATGCAACACCGGATGAAATGAAAAGGATGGACAATATTGTAGATAAAGCCATGAGGGATGGTGCCGTTGGTTTATCTACCGGGCTTATCTATATACCCGGCACTTATACTAAAACACCTGAGATAGTTGAACTGGCAAAAATTGCTGCAAAGTATAATGGTGTATATGCAAGCCACATGCGAGATGAAGGCGATAGTGTAACACAAGCTATTGAAGAAGCATTGACAATTGGAAGAGAAGCAAAAATCCCTGTAGAGATTTCTCATTTCAAACTCAGCGGTCAGCATAACTGGGGAAGAAGCAAGGAAACAATACCGATGATAATAGCAGCAAGAAATGAAGGTATTGAAGTTACTATAGACCAATATCCTTATACAGCCAGTAGCACCTCCATCAGCACATTGATACCGGATGAAATTTTGGCCGATGGGCAAGATTCCATCAAAGCAAGATTGCAACGACCCGAAATAAAAAAATATGTTATCAACTCTATGCTTGCAAGGTTGAAAAAAAGAAAACTAAAACATTTCAGCTATGCCGTGGTAGCTAATTATTCTCCAGACAGTTCTTATAATGGCAAAAGCATTGAACAGATTAACTTAATGAAAGGTAGAAAGCACAAAATGAAAGAAGAAGCATTAACTGTTATTGATATTATGATGGGTGGTGGTGCCAGTGCTGTTTTTCATGGCATGGGCGATGAAGATGTAAAACGCATTATGCAATATCCCTTTAATATGTTTGCCAGCGATGCTACAATAAGAATATTAGGAGCCGGCATGCCGCACCCAAGAGGGTATGGAACCAATGCAAGAGTGCTGGCAAAATATGTACGGGAAGAACAAATAATTTCCTTGGAAGAAGCGATAAGGAGAATGACATCCTTACCTGCACAAAAATTTCAACTGAAAGACCGTGGGTTGATTAAAGAAGGGATGGCTGCCGACATTGTCATCTTTGATGAAAAGGAAGTGAAAGACGTTTCTACATTTGAAAAGCCACATGCCTACTCCAAAGGATTTTATTTTGTAATTGTAAACGGGGTGCTAACTGTTGACAATGAAAAACATTTGGGAGTAAGAGCCGGTAAGGCCTTATATGGCCAGGGCACTGTTAAATAAGCTTCGGGTATATCATTTTTATTTTGACGAAAGAGGGAAATAGCAGGCAAGAAAATAAAGCCATCAAAAATAATTTGACATTGATTTGACATCAACATTACCACCGGAGATTATGATACCGGTTTTACTGCCGGCAAAAAGGTCTTTTCTTTTTAATACAGCCGCCAATGCAACAGCACTGGAGGGTTCTACCAAAATCTTCATTCGTTCCCATAACAGTTTAAGCGCATTGATAATTTCCTGCTCCTCTACTAAAACTATTTCTTTCACACATTTTTGAATGATAGGAAAATTAATATCGCCCAGGTTTGTTTTCAATC
>JBKJIX010000103.1:0-4393 GCA_046598205.1 Chitinophagaceae bacterium | reverse complement strand
GGTTTGGGAATGTTGCAAAGCAGGATATAGAACACTTTTTTCTCTGGCAGCCAGCAATAATCGCTGATAAAACCGCCTTGTGAGCCAGTATGACCTATCAAATTCAATCCCATTTCTGTAGTATGAAACCAGCTAAGGCCAAGCCGGTTTGGTATAGAATCTTTCCATTCGGGAAAGGGATAAACAGTTCTTGATTTGTTTATCCGGCTACTATCCAGGAAAATATGTTGCTGAATAGCCTGTTCATATTTCCAAAGTTCTTCTACACTGCTCCACACACCGCCGTTGCCGGCTGCGGCAAAAGTTGGTTCTTCTCCATAATCCAGTTCTTCAAAAATTCCACTCTTGTTTTTTATGTAAGCATGTGAAACCCCTGTTTCCGGGTGCGGGCCATCTGTTATCGTTGAGGTTATCATTCCCGCTGGTTTGAAAATAGTTTCGTTGATATACTCCTGCCATTTCATTCCAGTTACTTTTTCAATTACCAGGGCAAGTCCGTTGAAAGTAGGATTTGAGTACTTGTATTTTGTACCGGGATCAAACTCAAGTGTCTTTGTTTTCATCAACGGTGCAAAATTTTCTTCGTCCTTTGCCGTCAGGTAAAAATCATGTTGTTCTTTTACAGGTCGGCTATCGGGAATACCGGATGTATGTGTGAGTAAATGATACAACTTTACTTTTTTAGCAATACTCTTACTTTTGAAGTCGGGGAAATATTTGTACAGGTCATCTTCCAATGACAGTTTTCCTTGTTCTGACAATTTCAAAATTCCATAGGCTACAAATGTCTTACTGATGGAGCCTGTATTGAAAAGCGTTTTGGTAGTGATACCCGCCTTTGTATTTATATCAGCTAGACCAATTGCATTCTGATAAACGATCTTATTATCCTTTACCACTAACATAGCGCCGCCAGGTTCGTCCGGCTTAAAGTATGACTGAAACAGTGAATCAAATTGATTGGTCGGCATAACAGTTGTTTGCGATTTAGCAGCAACAGGTAAAAAAAATAAAAGTAGCCAGGCAAATTTCATAAAACAATCCGTTGGTTAAGTTAAATAAACTACCGTAGCATTTTGTTGAATTTTTGTAACTCTGTCTTTTCTACCGCTGACAGCAGTTCATTATTATCATATTTCAATTTGAAAAACAATACCCGTTTATGTTGCGGATACTTTACCAATATGTTTTCTATTATCTTTCCTGTTTCTTCATCCTTTTCATACAACGGAGCTATTGCGGGTAAATCAGATTTCTGTTTGGAATGTTTTCGTAGAATAATGGCTTCCAAAGTGGCCATCTTTCCGGGGGGAATTGTCTTTACTTTTATAGCCTTACTGTATAACCCTTCCAATTGTTTTTTACTAAGCCCTCCCCTTTCCTGGTATTGGTGCAACAGGCTTTGGGTAAAGGAAGACAATGGTTGTGCTTCCAATACCGCTTTCAGAATATCGAGGACAATGTCCACATCAGGTTTTAGTCTATGCATAGCTTAAATAGGAAGTGAAAATAAGTAAAAGCATTCTTTCTGCCACTTCTGGAAACTTTTGGTTGCGTTTCTTACATAATATCAAGCCTGGCTCTCCTCTCGTCAAAGGAATTTTTATACGGTTATTCCGCATCGTTCATTTGTGTTGTCAATCATTTATCACATTCTTTAACCTAAAAAGTATATGTTATGAAATCAATTATCAGCAAAACACTGGCATTACTTGCCATTTGCACAACACTGTTCTCCTTTTCTCCAAAACCGGGTGGAGAAGGTTTTGAAATCTATCTTGACAACAAACTTTTAGTACAAAGCTACGGCGGCGACATGAACACTGTTCAAAGCCTTGAATGCAGCCAAAGTGCTGCTAACAGCCGGTTCATTATTAAATATTATCATTGCGGCAAAGTTGGTAAGAATAGAATTGTAACTATCAAAGACGCACAGAATAATGTTTTGAAAGAATTTAATTTCGCTGATGCAAAAACACCCACTGGTGTAATAGCATTAGATGTAAAAGATGTACGCAACCTGAAGAAAGGGAGTTCACCATTAAAACTCTTTTATTCATCGAGTGAGTTGCCAAACGGAAGACTATTGGCTTCTGTTGTAATCTGAATAAACCAGTATAGCCATATACAAACAAAGCCCCGCATCATGCAGGGCTTTGTCATTTAGTAGCTGCCTACTATTTATTATTGTAAGCATTACTAACAAAAGAGGCCAACTCATCTTTGCTTGACTGTAGAGAAAACAAATCATACAATTCTGAAAAACTTGCCTGGTCTGTTACATTATTATAAGATGCTTTAGCCAATTGAAGCCTGTTGTCTTCATCACTCACCAGTGGTATCAATTTCTTTACCTGCTGAACGGTGAAATAGTTTGTTTCTTTATTAAAAATCTCCGTCAATGCACTCATTTTAGCTCCAAAACCAAAAGAAAATTGCACATTCCTGTAAATACTATTGAATTCCGTTTCCGTCATTGGAATTTTAACGACTGTGCCGGTACCATTTTGAACGCCTGCTATAAAATTTGCAAGGTCAGTCCTGTTATTGGTATTGCTGAATACATCATACAACTGGCTGTAATTGGCCTGGTCGGTAACATTATCATAAGCAAGTTTAGAAAGAGTAAGCCTGTCACTTTCTGAATTGATAAGAAGCAATAACCGGCGTACCTGGAAAGTTGTAAAATAGTTATTATAATTATTAAATGCTTCCGTAGTGAGATTTACACGGGAAGATGTACTCCAGGCACTGTTAATACTGTTATATAATAGGTTATAATCTGTTTCATTCATGGCAACAACGCTACCGTTATTATTTGGGTTATCGTAGTTGCTAACATAATTATACAAATCTGTTCGGCTTGCAACAGAAAGAAAGGAATTGAATTCTGTATAATTAGTCCGGTCAACCAGCATCTTATAAACTGCCTTTGACAATAAGAGCCTGCTGCTTTCCATATTTACCAATGGAATAATTTTTTTGGCCTGCATTGCGGTAAAATAACTTCCTGGCGTAGTAAATGCATGGTTAATAGTTGTATACCTTGTCGTCATACTATTCTGGTTATATACTGATTGGTATAATTTATTGAACTCAACATCACTCATTGCCATCCTCACATTGGTTTTATCATATGCATTAATGTAGGCAATCAATGCTGTCCGGTTGGATGAGCTGTTCAGTAACGAGTAAACATCGCTATAATTCTCTTTATCTGTAATTCCCCTGTAAGCATTTTTGGTTAATTCAAACCTGTCCAGCTCAGTTGTTACCGTTTGAATAAGTTGTTTTGCCTGGCTGGTTGTATAAAAATTATTCTCCTTGCTAAAAAAATTATTCAGATAATAATTTTTATTCGTACTCCCGTATTCTGCATTTACTTCAGCATATATTTCCCTGAATTTTTCATCCGTCATCGGAATACCTGCCATACCATCTGTATCCTCCTCGTCATTATCATCCGGCAGCATAGCGATATAATCACTCAACTCGGTTCTGTTAGCAGAACTGCGAAGAAGATTGCTGACCAATGAAAAATTTTCTGTATCACTTATTTTTAAATAAGACTGCTTTGATAATTTCAAACGAAGACTTTCAGAGTTTACCAATTGAATAAGCTGACTCGCCTGTTTTGAAGTAATACTCCTGTTAAGAGCTTCCAGTTGGGTTTCAAGATAAGTTGCTCTTGCGGCGGAGGTTGTTTTCTTTTTTGTAGCAGCCAGCATTTTGTTAAATACGGCTACAGGAAGAACAGCATTTGAATTTAAGTTCCGTTTATCAATTCTTGTTTCTGAAGATGTTATACTTCCGTTGGAACTGATACCAATAATCAGGTTAAAGCCTTCCCGGAGTGTAAAAGTGCTTTTAGTCGAAACATTTTGATTGTATTGATTATTCCGGATAATTTCCAACGTATGCTGCCCATTTTCCAGGTTATTAATTACAACAGCCTCTTCACCACTAGCAGATGTATTGTTGATTGTATAATACCTGCTATCTACCGCTATTTGTTTAGTACGGTTGCCACTTACATTCACAGTTACTGCTCCTGTCGGGGTTTGCGAAAATGCAGAACCTGTGATTATACACAACAGAAGTAAAGAAAATAATGTTTTCATGCCTTTATAGTTTTATTTTCTCTCCCTATACCAACTACTATACCAACACTGTATAATTATGATTATCAAATTTTTACAAATCTTATTAAATCGAAGAAAAACAATGATAAAAAAAAGTGGGGAAATAATACCCCGTTCCGCCAAATGAAAAAGGTTTGCCGAAGCAAACCTCTTATTATATCGAAGGCGAAACTCTTATTTTCCAAACTGCGACCTGATAACATTTAATGCACCACCGGCTTTAAACCATTCTATCTGTTGTTCATTGTACG
>JBKJIX010000054.1:0-15031 GCA_046598205.1 Chitinophagaceae bacterium | reverse complement strand
TGCATATACGGGCAAGCCATAACCTGTACGGATTGCATTGATTGCTAATACGGCTTGTGCCAGGCTTGCAACTGTATTCAACTCGGCATTGGCTTCCCCATACATCAAAATCAATTCCTCGTTTTTAATGATATTGCTTGGTGATGTATTATTTGCAAACATCCTTACTTCATGAGTAGAAGTAAATACACCGCTTGAACGTGGAGTAGTTCTTGCCATTGCCTTTGCAGTAGCACCGGTAAACCGGGTATCGCCTGCTTCAACAGCTGCAATTACTTCGTTAAAAACCACATAAGGCTGGCCGTTGTTATCTGGTGTTTGGAAAAGTGTATTTGTCAAATCGTTGGCTGCAGTTGACCAGATATTTTTGGGGCCTAGTGCCAAACTGCCAGTAAGACTAAAAAAACTGCCAGAGATATTTGCCAGCACACCATTCCAATCTGATTGGTACATAGAAATTCTTGCAGCCACAGCCCGGTTGAATTGTTTGAATGTGGCAACAGTATTAAATCCAGTAAAACCAGTTCCAAATGTGAAAGGAAAACTTGTTCCTGCATTTAAAGCAGCCAAACCATCTTCAGCATACTGTTTTACAAGTGTAAGCCCGGTAGCATAGGTACCAAACTTTCCTGGTTTTAGAAGGTCACCTGGGGCATTCAGATCACCGAATGTTTCTCTAATTCCGTTTATACCCTGCATATTCAACAGGTTTAAAGTAACATACGCCTGGATAGTACGGGCAAACCCTTCGACAGCCTTTTTTTCGCCGGCAGAAATGCTACTGGCATTGTTTGCAGTTCGTACTAATAATTCTGCCCTGCGACGAGTGGAAGAAAATGAGGCATAATATCCATTGAAAATACCTGCCGGATCATTTGCACCTGCTGTTGGACCGGGGTATTGAGCCACATTGGTTCCCAGCAGTTCGGTATAATAACGATTGTCGGTAGAACGGGAACTCATAACTTCCCGGCCCACAGTAGCTGAACTGGAAATAAAATCATTAAAACCATTTCGCATGGCGCTTTCAAGACCTTTGCAAAGTGCAATGATCTGTGCTTTGGAAGGATCGGACAACACTACATCTACAGATACTGCATTGGGATCCACTATTGAATCATCTACTTCAAAGTAACCTCCCTTTCTGCAACCAGTTATTGCAAGCATTAATGATGCAGCAATAAAAGCTATATATATTCTTTTCATGTGTTTATTTTTTATTTTATTAGCCAGATAGAATTCGCCGTAAATGTTCATTACCTGATGGTAAATTCCTACTTATGGCTCATTTCATTTTGGTATAATTTAGAAATTAAAGTTTAAATGAAAATAAATACGACGGGCCGAAGGGAAACTTAGCAGGTCAACTGTCGCCAGGGTGGGACGGTTACCGAAATTAGCCGCTTCCGGATCGTATCCATAATAATCTGTCCACAAAAACAGGTTGCTTCCTGAAATACCGATTTTTGCCTGTTCCACATTTTTCAGGAAACCCATATTATTCAATACACTCTTTGGTACTGTATAGTATAAAGAAGCTTCTCTGAGCTTCGTATAAGAAGCATCCTGAATAAACTGGCGGCTTGTTATACCGGGTTGGCCTAATATTCTTGTTGACCCGATTGGATTTCCGTTTTTATCAAGATCACTCCAGTCGGGAGATGTACCACCTTCGTCGGTCAACTCTCCATTTAAACTGCTGTTGAAATTTTTATGACTGCGGTGTAGGAGCATGGAAAATTCAAAGTTTTTAAGAAACGTAACATTATTGCTCCAGCTCAGTTGCCATTTTGGTTGCGCATCTTCATAAGCAGTTGGCAACCCATTTGTACCATTAGGAGTTCCGTACCATTGTGATGGGGAATTGCCTACCCGTAAACGCTGTGTACCAAAAGCACCAAATCCAGAGGCAGCCGTTGCTTTTTCAGGAATAATCAATCTGGTGATTTCACTGCGGTTCTGCCACCAGTTTACAGTAGTAGTCCACTTAATCTTTTTGCTTTGCACCGGTGTACCACCTAATGAAACTTCCCAACCATGGTTTTCAATATCACCTACATTAAATGCTTTAACAGATGTAACTCCGGTTCCGGGTGATAAGTTAAAAACATCTATGAAGTCTTTAATATCACGGGTATAATAACTAAACTCCCCAGTCAGTCTGTTTTTAAAGGCTGCTATATCTATTCCCATTTCTACTTCTTTAGATGTTTCAGGTACGATAGCTGAGTTCCCTACTGTAGTGGGTGTAGATGCACCTGTAACGCCACCGATTGCAAAAGGGATAACATTGGTAAACTTGGAACCAAAAGAAGCAGGGTTACCCGTTTTGCCATACGCAGCACGGATTTTAAATGCGTTGATGGCTTTTACACTCCAGAAATTAAAACTGGAAATATTTACGGCTAACGAAGCTTTCGGGAACGCATACATTTTTTTTGTATCGCCGTTCAGGCTCGATTTATCCATCCGTACGCCACCTGTTAAAATAACTTTATCATCCCAGTTTATTTCTTCCTGGGCCACCATACCTACATCCTGCCAACTGGAAAGATCCAGGTTGGAAAGCTGAACAGCCGCATTGATTGTGTTGGTAGTACCGCGGGGTATACCTTCTCCCTGGAACCAGATAGTTTTATTGTCTGTTTCCAATCTTACAGTACCTAAAGAAGTAGTGAATCCCAAATTCTTATGTTCAAAATTATCTACGAGGAAAGCCTGAATGTTCAGATTTTTAGATCTTGTGGAAGTGTTTCTTACTGCACCTGGGTTGGCCCGTTGTTGCTGATATTGCAACTCTTCTTTCATGTGTACAAAATTTTCCTGCTGTAGTTGATCTATTCCACCCTGCATGGTAAGTTTCAAGGTGTGTTTACTCTTTCTGATCAGGTGAAAGGTATTGTTGAAAGAAACGATAAAACGGTTTACTTTTTCATTATTCACCCCTTTATCTACTATTTCAAACGGGTTTTGCCCGGTATATTTATTGGAAGGATACACTCCGTTTACAGGAAGCTGTGGTAACCAGTTGGGAATATATGCAAGGGTATAACCTAATGAAACACCGTTATTATCGTTGCCGGCAAAAGAACGATCACTTTCTGTAACCATCACACTGCTGGCAATACCTATATCCCACCAGGTTTTTGGTTGAATATCCAAATTCAATCGTACACTATTACGTTGATATCCTGTTCTTTTCTGGATGCCGCTTTCGTCCCAACGGGATGCACCGGCATAATACTTCACTTTATCAGACCCACCTGACAATGAAATGCGGGTATTAGTAATGAATCCGGTGTTACCGTAAATAATATCTTCATAATCCCAGGTTTGCGGTGTTGGATTTTTAAGTGCCTTCTCAGCGGTATAATCAGCACCCGATGCCTTATCAGTTCCAACTGTAAACTGTTTATTCCAAATGGTTTTGTGCATACCTATCAGGTTGAGGGCATTAACCATTCCAAAATCCTGACCAACGTTGATGGCAACTTTACCGGCTTTACCTCTTTTGGTAGTAATAATAACCACCCCGGCATTGGCACGGGTACCATAGATGGCAGCAGCACTAGGGCCTTTAAGTATTGATACATTTTCAATATCGCCAGGGTTGATATCGGCCAGTCTGTTCGGTGCCTGGTCTTGTGTACCTGATGTTTGTCCGGTAGCCCCGCTAAAAGGGCCAGTTCCTGCTCCAGTGGCATTCTGTGAGTTACTGATGTAAACTCCATCTACAATGTAGAGTGGCTCTGAACTTAAATTAATAGAGGAAATGCCTCGTAAACGAACGGAGAAGCCTCCGCCGGGTGCTCCGCTGTTGGCACTTATTTGTGCCCCGGTTACTTTTCCCTGCATAGCCCCATCAAGTGTTTGTGGGCGGGTATTACCGGTAAGTTGTTTCGCCGAAATAGAAGCTACGGCATTGGCAGAATTAGATCTTTTAATGGATGTAGCAAGACCTGTAACAACCACTTCACTCATACTGGTATTATCAACAGCAAGGCTGATAACACTACTATTTTTTGCATCTACAGTCTGGGAAAGATAACCCACATAGGTAACGACAAGTCTTGCATCGGAATTAGCAACATTGATGGAAAATTTTCCATCAGCATCTGTCTGTGTAAAAGTTCTGGTGCCTCTCACTGTAATGGTGGCACCTTCAAGGCCTTTGTTGCTTCCCGATTCTGTTACCCTCCCGGTGACAACTGTCTGGGCCATAAGCCATGCCGGAAAAATTAATACCAGCAATAGTGTTTTGATTTTTTTTCTCATGTGCAGTAGTTTTTTAATTAAGCAATTCCAAAAGATATATCCGTTTTTACAGAAAACCGGAGTTATAATGAATGAAAAATAGGACAGTGGCCCGAGTATTCCAAAAAAAAAAATTACAATTATTTAATATTTGACAATCTGGTTGCTTCTTTTGCTGCATCAGGGAATATCTCCCATTTTAAAAAAAATCCCTCCGGTTTATGCCCGGCAGGCTGAATAAGCTTTTTATTGGTTTTTCTAATTCTTCTTATATAAGGTATCTCAATCAAGACTGATCTTATCTTCAAATGCAATCCCACTGGCAAAAACCTGTAAAATGTCAATTTCGAAACACGGAAGATTTATAAATCAATACATCCGATTCACTCAGCCATCTTAAATTTGCTTTCGTTTCAGAATGTATCTGAGATTTTAAATATTATACTATGGCATTTACATTACCCCCCCTTCCTTATGCACATGATGCGCTGGAACCACATATTGACACTCTGACAATGCAGATACACCATGGCAAACATCACCAGGCATATGTTGATAATCTGAATAAAGCAATAGCCGGGACTGAACATGAAAATAAATCCCTGGAAGAATTGGTAGAAGCCGCAGGCTCTATTTCTCCTGCCGTCCGTAATAATGGTGGTGGACACTGGAACCACACTTTTTTCTGGAACAGCCTTGATGCGAACGTCGGCGGATTACCTTCTGGAAAATTAGCTGAATCAATTAACAATGCTTTTGGTTCGTTTGATGAATTCAAAACAAAATTTGCACAAGCTGGTATTGGCCGGTTTGGCAGTGGTTGGGCCTGGCTGATTGTAAAAAAAGATGGCTCCCTTGATATATCCTCCACTCCAAACCAAGATAATCCTTTAATGGATGTAGCAGAAACAAAAGGAGTACCCCTTTTAGGTATTGATGTATGGGAGCATGCCTATTATCTCAAATATCAGAATAAAAGAGCTGACTATCTTACTGCAATATGGAATGTAGTGAACTGGGATAAGGTAGCAGAAAGATTGGGTAAATAATAATAATGCCTTCCAGTTTATAGATAGGAAGGCATTTTATTCACTTCTGCGCCGGTAATTTATTTACACTTTTCCATTATCTCGTCCATTATTTTATCGGCCTTTTCATCCATCGCTTTATCGTCTTTCTTATCAGCATATTTCTTTTCCATTTTTTCTCCGTACTCCTTCATTTCTTTTTGCAGGTCTTCCAGTTCTTTTTTTACTTTTTCATCCGACTGGTCTTTGGCTGCTAATTGCTGTACTTTGCAACGCATATTTCCAAACTTTTTTACATCGCCTTCGAAAGATGAGGATGAACCGCCGCAGGATGACATACTTACTACAATAGCCAGTACGGCCATTGAGAGAAAATTCTTTTTCATTTAAATGGTTTTAAATTTTTTAAAATAGTTTTGGTTTACACCATATCTGCATTACCAGGTACAAAATAGACCTATTTTTCAAAAAAATAAAAAAAGCAAATTATGGTACAGGATCAAAGCCGCTTCCGCCCCAGGGATGGCAGCGGCTTATTCTCCTGACAGCCAGCCACATTCCTTTAAATATTCCATGTTTTTTTAATGCCTCCGCAGCATAGTGTGAACAGGTGGGAGTATAGCGGCACTTAGGCCCCAGCCAGGGAGAAATAACCAACTGATAAATTTTTATCAGCAGAATAAAAGGAAGGCTTAGTATGCGGAGAAATGTTTTCAATTTATTGCACTGGCTATTTCACAAAGTTTATCTAACCCCTTTCCGGCTTTTTCAAACACTTCTTTATATACAGGCATTTCTTTTCCTATATAAATAAAAAAAATATTGAGCTGCATATTTTTTTCGTTAAGCTTTTCCTGCAGTGTTCTTTTTTGCAGGCGATAAGCTTCCCGCATTAATCTTTTAATCCTGTTCCTGTCAACTGCTTTTTTAAAATTCCTTTTGCTGACACCTGCTCCAAATTGCATGGATGCCTTTTCCGCTTTGCTAAATGAATAATGAAACCTGAATGGAGCAATAGTAAATTTCTTCCCTTCGCTGAATAATAGTTCAGTTTGCTTCCGGCTTTTGAGCCGCTCTTCTTTTCCTAATGTAAATTGTTTAGCCACAATGGAGAGGGTTAGCCACGAAATCACACCAAAACACACCAAATAATTTTACTGATACAAATGCCTTAAAAGTAATTGCGGCAGTCCTGATCTTGTATTCTTCGTGTTAATTTGTGGATTTTGTGGCAAAACAAAAATAGCCCCGCAAAGCGGAGCTATCAAATATTAAGACACTTAAGTCCGCCATGGCGGATTGGAGGTTTTTTCTATTTCAGTTTACTCTCATCAGAAACAGTCAGCTTATGACGGCCTTTTGCACGGCGGCTTGCCAGTACTTTACGTCCGTTTGCACTTGCCATACGTTTACGAAAACCATGTACGGTTTTACGACGTTTGTTATGAGGTTGGAATGTACGTTTCATAATTATTTTTCTTTTTTCACTTTTAAAAAAATGCTGGTCGGGAGAACAAACCAGTCCCGTCTTTCGGCGGAATTCACCAGCAAGTCACCACACTTACTGTTTGTGAAAGGACGGCAAAGGTAAAGGTTTCAGGGTTAAATGTTGAAGGTTTCGGGTTGTTTTTATATAAAAATACCGGCTGGTTGGTAGCTCCTGCTATTTTACCTTAACCTTCTCTAAATCAACATGCATGGAGCTTACAGGTTCCCCATAAAAGATAGTAGCATGGTTATCAAAATCAGCTGTAGAGTCAGTAGTATAAAATACCCGTTGACCATTTTTGCAGCAAAGGGTTTCCATTCCGGGGTGACGGGTTAAGTAATCAGCGAGGCTTGCCGCCACAATTTCTCCCTGCGAAATGAGTTTTACACCTATTGGCAGGTACTCTTCTATTTTTTCTTTGAGTAAGGGGTAATGAGTGCAGGCTAAAAGAATGACATCAATGTTTTCTCCTTTTTCAAAAATGTTGTGTAGGTTTTTCTTTACAAAATAATCGGCCCCGTGATTTTCATACTCTTCATTTTCTATTAATGGCACCCACATGGGGCAGGCTTCCTGGTACACTTTTAATTCAGGAAAAAATTTAGCTGTCTCCATCGGGTATGATTCGGAAACCACAGTTCCGTTGGTGGCTAATATGCCTACACTTTTTGTTTCGGAAAATGTGCCGATAATTTCTGCTGTTGGCCTTATTACTCCCAGCACTCTTTTATCAGGGCCTATTGTTGGTAAATCATTTTGCTGAATTGTTCGCAATGCTTTTGCAGAAGCCGTATTGCAGGCAAGAATAACTAAGGAACAACCTTGTTCAAAAAACCATTTCACACATTGTAAGGTATAATGATAAACAGTGTCAAAAGAACGGTTGCCATAAGGTGCCCTTGCATTATCCCCCAGGTATAAGTAATCGTACTGCGGAAGTTGTTGGATAATTTCTTTCAGCACTGTTAATCCGCCATAGCCAGAATCAAAAACACCGATGGCACCTGCTTTTTGCATGATGCAAAAATAGGGATAACAGTACTCAGGGGTTTATATAAAATTAAGATACCACATTACATTACACATAATCAAGACAATCCTATCCGAAGCCTGACCTAACTGAAAAGTATTATTAACAGCGGCATTACATCCAGCTAAGTCAAAATTTTCTACTATTTGATTAGAAAGCTCACAGTTTCTGAATCCAATTACGGCTTGCGATGCAAGATACATCTCGGCTTGCAAGTATTTGTCATTGCAAGTATTGGTTTGAAAAAAAATTGATTTTGCCTTCTTCTTGTTTGCTTTTTTTTGTACAGATTGAGTATCATTCTTTAAAGATCTTTCGGGTTCATTACCCGCAAAACTAAAATTGCAATAAATCAAGCAAAGAATTACTATTACTTTTTTCATAAACCTTTTTTAATTTCTGCTCCCATATACATCTTTCAAAAACGGAGCAATATTTTCATGAAAGTTTTTATTTAACTCATCTCTCGTTAGGCTTTCCCAATCGCTAACATTAAAATATCTTATACCGGGGTATTTTTTTGTTACTTGTTCAATAAGAAGTATTCTTTTATTTACAGCACTTACATATTCATCATCAGCTTTTGCACCTGCCATAGTTATACTCTCCTGTAGAGTTTTACCTGCATTTTTTGCTTTTGAAAAAGCAGATGAATCATATATTGAAAAATCTGTACCTCGTTTTAAAAAAAGCTTGATTTGAATCAGTTTCTCTATGCTGATATACTCCGTGAAAACAGGGTCTTTTTTTATTTCTCTTTTCAATTGATCTTTTACTTGTGGGTCGCTCCAGTTTTTTTCTATAGCAGTACTTCTATTACAAGAAAAAAAAGATAAAGACAACAACAGAAGAGTAATTACACTAAATGCTTTCATTATAATTCTATTTATAGCATTCAAATTACCCCCCCCCCCTTCACATTTCCAAATATTTTTTTTGTATCTAGATGTTCAAAAAAAATACCCCTGTCTCTTCCGGGACAGGGGTATTAAATGAGTTATAAAATAATTTATTTTCCGGCAGGGGTCTGTTTGGGAATAGGTACTTTTAACTTGCCAGCCACTGCTGCAATCATATCATCCCCATCAGGTGCCACCAGAAAAGCTTCTTTGCTGAACACATGAGTGTACCCTTTCTCTTTTGCTACTAATTTAATAGCATCGTATACCTTACGATAGATAGGAGCCAATAATTCGTTTTGCTTAGCTTCTACAGCCTGGTTTACAATTTGCTGCCAGTTCTGTATTTGATAAATAAGTGTTGGTAGTTCCTGCTCAATCTGCTTGCGAACAGCCGGAGGAGTTTTTATAGAATCCCTGTACACACTGTCTTTATACTGATACAAAGAAACAATCTGGGCATACTGTGGGTTGATTGAATCAGCCTGGTAGCGTTCCAGCAAAGAATCGATCTTAGCTGTTTCGGGCATTATGCCTACCATGTTATCAACGCTGATATAACCAGCTTTCATCTGAGCACCGGCGTTGCCTGCCAATAAAAGACCCGTAGCTAAGGCAAATACTGTAAGAAATTTTTTCATTTGTTTTGTTTTTGTTTATCCGTCATAATTTTAATGAAGGCGGATTATTGCTTTACTATGATTAACAAAGAAGGCAGTTAGTTGCGCCGTTCTCCTTTTTTTAACACTTACCGAACCCCCAAATCTTTGAGTACATCTTCACTCTTGTCCAGTTTTGGGTCGGCAAATATAATGGTAATTCCCTCACTTTTGTCGAGTACAAAATCGTAGCCCCGCTGTACCGCCATTTTCTGCACGGCATTGTACACCTTATCTTGAATAGGCTTGATCAATTCCTGTCTTTTTTTGAACAGATCTCCTTCAAAACCAAAGCGTTTGCGTTGCAGGTCCCGAAGAGCTTTTTCCTTATTAAATAGCTGGTCTTCCCTTTTTTTCTTTAGGTCATCACTCAGCATTACCTGCTCAGCTTCAAAGGCTTTATACATGCCATCCAGTGTGGTTTGCTGCCCATCAATATCTTTTTGCCAGCCAGCAGCAATATCATCCAACTGCTTTTGAGCAGTTTTATAATCAGGCATTTTATCCAGTATATACCGGGTATCAATAACGGCATACTTCTGAGCCTGTGCCAGAGAACCAACAAGCAATAAGCAACAGGCAATGAGCAAATTCTTTTTCATATTGGTAAGTTTTTCTTTTTTGAAACCTTCTTTCTACTCTTCAGGCGTTAAGATTTATTCTGGTTCAAAACCAAGCATAAAGGTAAACCGTGATGCGCCTTTCAATCCTGTTTGTCCGGGAGTGATTCGGTCAAGTCCTACACCATAGTCAAACCCAAGCAAACCAAACATTGGCAGGAAGAACCTCATACCCACACCTACGCTGCGGCGGAGGCGGAATGGATTATAATCCTTATAATCATGCCATCCATTGGCCGCTTCAAAAAATGATAACGCATATATAGTGCTGCTGGGGTTTGTTACCAGAGGGAAACGCATCTCTAAAGTATATTTATTAAACATGATAAAGAAGTTGGTAGCACTTTGCTGATCAGGATTCACTGAAGGGTCAGATGTCTCATACACCGGATAGCCACGGTGTGCTATAATATCGAATCCAAGCAACCCAAAGTTATTCGTCAACCCTGCATCACCCACCTGGAAACGTTCAAATGGTGAGTAATCAAGCTTGTTGTTGTAACGACCCATAAAGCCATACTTGGCAGCTATCTTCAACACCAACTGACGATTTTTTTCAGCACCCATTGGCTTACCAATTGGCACAAACCATTCTGCATTAAACTTCCACTTATGGTACTCCGGAGTTTTATAGGGATTAGAAGAACTAACTATTTTCTTATTAAATAAAGAGTAAGGCGGTGTAAACTGCAGGCTGGCTACTATATTAGAACCACTGGTAGGGAAAATAGGATTAAACACTGATGATCGTTGTAATCCAATCTTCATGCTGACATTACTTGATGTTCCGTCTTTCAATCCGGCAAATATGGGATAGTTGCGCAGTTTATACTGCGTAACATTCAATGTGTAAACAAGACTGAAAAAGTCATCCGGCCATTTTAATTGTTTACCGAGTGAAACAGAAAAACCAGTTGTCTTCAAATAATTCGAATCTGATTTGGCCCGGTCTATCTGCCCGGTAAACTGGTCAAATGCATTTGAGAATTTACTGTTGTTAATGCCAAACGTAAGAGAGTTTCTTTTTTTACCACCCAACCAGGGTTCGGTAAAAGAAGCACTGAGTGAACGATAAGCCCGGCCATTTGACTGAATACGAAGGCTCAGTTTTTGTCCATCGCCTGTAGGTAATGGATCCCAGGCTGATTTTTTCCAGATATTACGGATAGAAAAATTGTTGAACGTAACACCCAGTGTTCCTGTAAGACCAACGCCACCACCCCAACCGGCAGAAAGCTCCAACTGGTCAGATGATTTTTCTTCGAGTTTCCAGTTAATGTCCACCGTTCCATCATCAGAATTGGGAACTACACCTGGGTTAATTGTTTCCTGGTTGAAGAACTGGAGGTTTGCCAATTCCCGTTGTGAACGGATAAGGTCTGACCGGCTGAATAACTCTCCCGGTACCGTTCTCAGTTCACGACGAATTACATAGTCTTTTGTTTTTTCATTACCCGCAATTGTAATATTCTTTATTCTTGCCTGAGGGCCTTCCGTAATTCTTATTTCATGATCAATGGTATCATTGTACACCGCTGTTTCTACTGGCTCTACGCGGAAGAAGAGGTAGCCATCATCCATATACAGGCCGCTGATATCACCACCTTCCTGGGCTGCTTCTTTACCAAGTCTTTTATTAAGAATACCAATATTATAAACATCACCTTTATTAATTCCTAAAAGTACATTGAGTAAAGAATCACTGTACTTCGCATTTCCTTTCCAGGCAATATTGCCGAAATAATATTTTTTGCCTTCATCTACTTTCAGGTCAACATTAATGTTGCCGTCTTTTGTAGCAATCGTTGTATCGGCAATAATCTGTGCATCACGATACCCCTGCGAGTTATAATAATCAAGTACCTTATTCTTATCTTCTTCGAATTTGGTAACATTAAATTTTGCACCACTTAGTTTGAAACGAAAATAAGGGTCTAATACTTTTTTTGTTTTGCTTAATGAAAGGAAGCCCCACTCCTTTACATATTCATTAAAAGAAAAAGGCTTAGTTGTACCGTAAGGACTTGGTGTGTTGTCAGCAGCCTCCAGCGATACTTTACTCATTTCCTTGGTGCCCTTCATCTGCTTTTTTAGCCGAAGCCCATCAACGCCGCTGTTTCCAAAAAAACGGACATTATCAATGTGAACCTTTTTGCCTTTGTCCACATAAATAATCATTGCATTTGAATTAGCAAAAGAAGTATCTGGCTTTTCTTCAATACGTACTGTAACATTCTGGTAAGCTTTCTCCGTATAAAATTTAGTAATCTGTTCTACGATTTGGCGACGGGTATTTTCTGTAATAATAGTTTGTTTGGCCAACGTTACTTTGGTCAATATTTCTTCTTCGTCTGATTTTTTAATGCCTACAAATTTAAAATTGCCAAGTCGGGGACGTTCAACCACACTTACTTCAATCCATACTTTATCGTCCTGCACCCGGGTAACGAATATCTGAACACCGGAAAAAAACTTTTGCCGCCAAAGAGCTGCAATAGCTTTAGCAAAAATATCTGCACCGGGATGAACGAATTTATCACCGGGCTGCAGGTTCGTAATAGAATAAACGATAGAAGTATCCAGGTGTTTTATCCCGGTAATCTTAACGTCAGCGATAGAATACTCTTTGGGGATTTTGGAATTTTTCCATTCCAATAACTTAGGGTCCACAGAAGTAGGATTGGATGTATCTGGTCCCTGTGCAGAAACGTAAGATACAGATACAAACACAGTAACCACAATAACACTAAGCCTTAGTAAAAATCTTTGCATGATTGATTGTTCAAAGTCAGTCTCAAAATGTGCCAAAGCAGTCCTTAATTTGTTGCTTTATAGGCCCACCCCTCTGGTTGAGGCGGCAAAATAACGGTAAAAAATTGAAGTCTTTGTTAAAGAAAAGAGGAAAGAAAGTCAAATACAGCGATAAAAGGCAAATGTGTCAAAAAATAATCCCTAAAAAAGGCTTTTGGCTTCTAATTACTCATTTATTTGACTGGCTGGCTGGTTTTCCACCTGGTCGCTGGTTTTACCAAACCGTCTTTCCCGGCTCTGGTAGTCCAAAATGGCTTCGTACAGGTTTTCTTTTCTGAAATCCGGCCAGCGAACATTGGTGAAATATAGTTCGGCATAAGCCAGTTGGTACAGCAAAAAATTGCTAATCCGGTATTCTCCGCTGGTCCTGATCATCAGCTCCGGATCGGGAAAACCGCTGGTACAGAGATATTGCTGCAGGGTATCCTGATCAATGTTTTCTATATTCAACCGGCCGCTTTTTACTTCCCAGGCAATGCTTTTTACAGCATTCAACAGCTCCCATCTTCCACTGTAGCTTAAAGCCATTATAAGATTCAGCCCGGTATTTTCTTTTGTAATGTCGAGAGCCTCGTTTAGTTCATTTTTAGCATATTCAGGCAGCATGTTCATATCGCCAATTACATGCAGCCTGATATTATTTTTATCAAGGCTTTCTACTTCTTTTCGGATAGTGCTTACCAGCAGTTCCATCAGACCGATTACTTCATACTCTGGCCGGTCCCAGTTTTCTGTAGAAAAAGCATAAAGGGTGAGATATTCAATACCCAGCTCAGCAGAGCCTTCTACTATATTTCTTACACTTTCTACTCCATGAAAATGACCGAAGAGTCTGTCTTCACCTTTTTCTTTTGCCCAACGGCCATTGCCGTCCATAATGATGGCTATATGACGGGGGAGATTGCTTTTATCTATTTTTTCGAGTAATTGAGACATAAAAAGATTGCTAAGCGAACAATCAAAGGTATTGGGGATTGGCGGCATTTTTATCGGGACAAATAAATTTTACCAATTAAAAGAAAAAAAGCCGCTTCGTAATCCTGAGCTTGTCGAAGGACGAAACGGCTCAGGATTATGAAGCGGCTTAAAAGATATAAATCATTGATTTAGTTTCTGCCCCAAACAGCCATCCTTGATTTACCACTCAGGTAACCTTTTGTTTCATACCAGAACTCAATTTTGGTAAGATGTCTTAATCCTCCATCCATATCAATAACACGGCTTTCGCTGCCTTGTACAAATCGATTTTTTAATTCCACATTTTGTTTGGCTCCATTATCAAAATGAATAACCATTTTGTATATCTTCAATGGGCCTTCGGTTACTTTTAATTTTATCTGGCGTACATCATCTTTCCAATTGCCAAAATGGAGAACATCATGGTCTGATCCGAAACTTACATTTTTATCTCCCAGGGAAAACCAATTACCGGTTTTGTTTTTTGTGCTGGTATTATCAGATGTAAAGGCAGTAGTAAGGCTAAAAACAGCAGCAATTAAGGTGCTGTAAAAAAGGTTGTCAGGCGCATAGTAATAGTATTTAGGTTAATTAAATTGTTTGGTTAATGTTACTTTATAAAGTTACACAATTGACAATATTTTAATTAGGGTAGTTTAATGCTATTGCTAAATAAATACAATACCCTGTTTACACACTAACCTATCGGAGTGGTTTTCTGCTAATACTATGTAAAAAAATTAATCGGCTTTAGGACATCTGTACGACTGAAGATTGAACGTAATATGGAACATAGCCGTTACAAACTGGTCTTTCTGCTTGCTATTACCCCGCTGGCGGCCGGGAATACCAATAGGGTCTCCAATTTCGTAGGATCTGTCGCTTAGCAATAATGCATTGGACGTACTTCCATCCGGGTTAGCAGGAAAAACTGCGGGATCAACATAGGTTTTACTTACATCATCCAGATAGTCTGTGTTAGTAAAGCGGTGCAGTATTTCAAAACCTATATTAATTCTTTCATTAAAGGAGTATTTGACACCGCCACCAAAAGGAATGCTGATACCTATAGAACTGTATTGTTTGCGGTCGGGATATAAGGGACTGTCTTGCCCTTCTGTACCCAGTGGCCGGAGAAATATTTTTTCGCCCCGCAGGTATGCATACGGATCGTAACTGAAAACACCGGCACCGAATGTTATATATGGAGTGAAACTATAAGCCGGCTCGCCGGGCATAAAGCGGAAGAAATTAAAATCGCCTTGCAAACTAAGCTCCCAAACT
>JBKJIX010000026.1:0-7609 GCA_046598205.1 Chitinophagaceae bacterium | reverse complement strand
AGTAAACGTAGCACAACGAACACTAAGAAAACACAAACCCGATAGCTATCGGGTTCACAAAGAAAAATTCCTTTACTTTCAATACGTTGTGTTCTTCGTGAAAAACTTTGTGGGCTTTGTGCTCCTTGTTTATAGACTTTTAAGACAGCCTCTTAAAAAGATGCGATTGTATATTATTTATTTTTCAGCTTTTGGGTCAGATAATCAAAACGTTTACCGGTTGCGTCAGCCATATCCGGGATGGCTTCCACTTTATATTCCCCGGCATCTAATTTTTTCTTTGTTTCAGAGAAGGCAATTAATGTTCTTTCAATATCCTCATCCGTGTGGACAGCCGTAGGGATAAGCCGGTAGATTATATGCCCTTTTGGAATAACAGGGTACACCACAATAGAACAGAAGATGTAATAATTTTCCCGGATGTCCATCACCATCGCTGTGGCTTCGGGCACATCTCCTTTCATATAGATAGGTGTAACAACAGAATCTGTTTTACCAATATCAAAACCTCTTTCTTTTAAACCCTTCTGAAGTTTTAATGCATTCTCCCACAATTTCTCTTTTAACTGCGGTTGTGTTTTTAATAATTCCAATCGTTTTAGGTTGCCCACTACCAACGGCATTGGTAAGCTCTTGGCAAATATCTGGCTGCGGATATTGTAACGGATGTAATCAATAATTTGTTTATCACCTGCAACAAAAGCTCCGATTGATGCCATTGATTTGGCAAACGTAGAAAAGTATAAGTCAATTTTATCCTGCACACCCTGCTCTTCACCGGCACCGGCACCAGTTTTGCCTAATGTGCCAAAGCCATGTGCATCATCCACCAGCAGACGAAATTCATATTTATCTTTCAAGTCTGCAATATTTTTCAGATTGCCCTGATCGCCGGCCATTCCAAACACCCCTTCGGTAATTACTAATATGCCGCCAGACTTTCCACCGGATCCTGCGGATTGTTTTTCAATTAATGCTGTAGCCCGTTGCATTTGTTTTTCAAAATCGTCCACATCATTATGTTTGAAAACATAGCGGTGGCCAGGATGTAAACGAAGACCATCAATGATACAAGCATGGCTTTCGGCATCATACACAATAATATCATGGCGGCCACAAAGCACATCAATAATACTGACCATGCCCTGGTAACCAAAATTCAGCAATGCAGCATCTTCTTTCATTACAAAAGCAGCCAGTTCTTCTTCGAGTTGTTCGTGAAGGGTACTATTGCCACTCATCATCCTGGCACCCATTGGCAGTGCCAATCCATATTGTGCAGCACCTTCTGCATCTGCTTTTCTTACTTCGGGGTGATTGGCAAGGCCGAGGTAGTTATTCAAACTCCATACAATCATTTCTTTGCCCCGAAATTTCATCCGGCTGCCGATTTCTCCTTCTAATTTTGGGAAAGCAAAATAGCCATGTGCTCTTTCACGATGCTGGCCAATCGGGCCGGCATGTTTCAATAGACGTTCAAAAATATCAGCCATAAATAAGTACGATTTTAGAAATAACTAAGTACTAATAAATTGCGGCAAAGGTAAGGTTTTCAATGTTTTGGGAAAAGCCAACTTTACTTGCTTTATACTTATGAGAATGAAGGATTTAGGCTATTTACCAATCGGTTCTATCAAATCCCAGAGATTACCATACAGGTCTTTAAAAACAGCGACGGTTCCATACGATTCAACTACAGGCTCTCTTACAAATACAATTCCTTTTTCCTGCATGCGGGTATAATCTCTTTTAAAATTGTCGGTGTAAAGAAAAAGAAAAACTCTTCCGCCGGTTTGATTACCGACTCTTGATTGTTGCTCCTCGTTTGCAGCTTTGGCAAGCAGTAATTGGCAACCTGTAGAACCGGGAGGGTCTATTAGCACCCATCTTTTTGTTTCAGAGAGAACAGTGTCTTCACTAAGAGTGAAGTTGAGTTGCTGAGTGTAGAATTTTATTGCCTCGTCGTAATCAGCGACAATTAATGCAATGTGGGCAAGTTTTTGTTTCATAAAAAAATTCGAATGCCTGTAATTGTAAATTATCAGCAACCGAAAGATGCTTGCTATTATTTATTCTGAGATACTATGATTTGTATTTCTCATTATAACTGAACATCCATTGAATACCAAACTTGTCTGTACACATACCAAAATAATCTCCCCAAAACATTTCTGCTAATGGAACAGTTATTTTTCCGCCTTCGGCCATTGCAGCAAATAGTTTATCAGTTTCTTCTTTACTGTTTGGGTTAACTGATAAATGAAAATTAGTACCAGCAGTTACTTTATGTCCCATTGATTCCAGCGCATCAGTTGCCATTAAAATACTTCCCCCGATAGGTAATGCAATGTGCATAATCTTATCTTTTAAATCAGCAGGAACTCTATCAGCTTCTGGTGTTTCTCCAAAGCGTTGTATCATTACAAACTCACCACCAAATATGGATTTGTAAAAATTAAAAGCTTTTTCCGTGTTGCCCGGAAAATTCAAATAAGGATTAATTGTTATCATGTTGTTGGGTTTAACAGCGAAAATTATTTTTTAAATGAAACACCTTCGGCTTTTAATGCTTTGCGAAGCGTTGGGAGGGAAGCTGGTCCTATTCCATGCAGTTTGAGTATTTCTTTTTCGCTAAATGATGAAAGTTGTTTTATTGCTTTAATGCCTTCACTTTCCAGTGCTCTTCTTGCGGGTGCAGGCAGCAAGGAAAGAAAACCTTTGCCTGGTTTAGTATTTTGCTCACAAATCGGACAAACCGTGCAATCACTACTTTTAAAAAAGAGGTGTCCGTTAGAACACACCCTTTTATTTTTTATTTGATTTTGTTTGGCCATTGCTTAATTCCCATCGTATGCTTTCTGTAAATCCGCAATTATAATTTTTTTCATCTTAAGCATAGCTTGCATGGCTCTGCCTGCTTTTTCCTTATCGGGACTTCCAATAAGCTCACCAAGTTTAGTGGGTACAATTTGCCAGCTTACTCCAAACTTATCTTTTAGCCAGCCACACATACTTTCCTGTCCGCCATCTGTAGTAAGTTTATTCCAGTAGTAATCAACTTCTTCCTGATTTTTGCAATCAACAACTAATGAAACTCCTTCATTGAAAAGAAAATCATGACCACCGGGTCCGTCCATTGACACCATATCGTAACCTGCAATATTATACGCTGCATACATAAGTTTACCTGCATATTGATCACCATCGGGGTAAGGAGCTTTCATTGCTGTTGCAGAACCAGGGAAAAGATTTGTGTATAAACTAATGGCTTCTTCAGCTCTGCCCAAAACATCGTTGGTAAAAAGCAGGGAAGGAGTAATAGACTGGCTATTACTGCCAGTTTCATCCAGCATTACCTGCCAGGTCACATCATACTTATCTTTTACCCATCCGTAGCGTTCACTCCATGGATATTTATCAATAGGCATTAATGCAGTGCCACCGTCTGAGAGTTTGTTCCATGTAGCATTTGTTTGATCCATGCTTTTACATTTCACAAAAAAGGAAATAGACGGGTTTATTGTAAACATGGGCCCTCCGTTCAGGGCCATGAATTTTTTTCCATTCAGTTCAAAAATCTGAACAAGGCCTGAATCTGTTGTAATTTTTGAATTCTCAAAAACAGAGCAATAGAATTCAGCGGCTTCTTTTCCCTTGCCATCAAACCAGAGGCAGGGATAAATTTTGTTTGACATGCTATTATTTATTTTGAAAGTTAATCATCCAGTTTATTCCATATTTATCAGTGCAGCTTCCAAAGTATGCTCCCCAGAACATATCCTGCATGGGCATAGAGATAGTTCCACCTGCAGATAGTGCTACGAACAGCCTGTCTGCTTCTTCTTTGGTATCTGGTTCCAGGTTAATGTTGACATTGTTACCTTTTATTAGGGCAAAGCCCATTTCTGCAGGCGCATCCGTCCCCATGAGCAGGTGGCCACCGGTTATAGGAAGTTCAATATGCACCACCAGGTTTTTCAATGCATCAGGTGTTGGTGGCATTCCTTCCATAGGCGGCATATCTCCAAACCGCATAATGCCATTGCCGGTAAATTCGCCGCCGAATACTGTTTTATAAAAATTGAAAACTTCTTCTGTATTGTTTGCAAAGTTTAAATAAGTGCTGGTTCTTGCCATTGTTATATGCTTTATTGTTAAGAATTGGTTTCTGTATATTTTTTAAAATTATTCAGGATAGCCTGCCATCCAAATCTTTGCATGTCCAATGAATTTGTATTTTCCGCTTCAAAGCTTTCTTCGATAAATGTTTTATCTCCTTCCCGGATAAAAGTTATAATTGCTTTCCGGTCATCATCCATGGTGTATTTGATGCTTTCATTTTCTACTACTTCTGTATAGACTCCGCCAAAATCAAAACTTAAACTTTCGTCTTTAGCGGCCATCGTTGTTTTGAACCTGCCTCCTGTACGCAAATCATTTTCTGCCGCAGGTGCATGCCAGTCGTCTGAAGCATGGCACCAGTTTACAATATGCTCAGGAGCTGTCCATGAGTTCCAAATTTTCTCTACTGGTGCATTTACTTCAGCTTCTATTGTTATCATGGTTTTGGCTGTGCCTTCGGCTAAGGCTTTTACTTTTTCTAAAGCTACCGGCCACATTTTTTCAAACATCTCTTTGAATTCAGGTGTGATGTCCATATCAACAGATAGGGTTGTTGTCCCGTTTTCACCTTTGAGTGTATAGTTTTCTCTTGAACCTGCCCATACTTTTACATTGTCACTGGTGGTGTCTTCCACACCATCTTTTATTTCGCCCAGGTGTTCAAACGACATATATTCATTTGGTTTGTTCACTACCACCATGCTTACCATGCCGCTGCCTTTTGGGTCAAGGAATAATACTTTGCTTCCTTCTTTCCAGTTATCGGTTTTTGCATACGAGCCTTCAGTAAAGGCACTGGTCCATGCTTTGTAAGAATCAAGGTTCCAGAGAATCTCCCATACTTTTTCTTTGGGAGCATTGATGTCAGTTGAAAAATTAATTTTTTCCATACAGGTTGTTTTAAATGTTATTCATAAATTTTATTTCTTTTTTTTGCCTTTTCCATGTTTTGCAGTACCCTGAATTTTACAATTTGAGTTATCAGTCCAACAGGCAAGGGTTTATCAAGTGGAAATTGTATTGCACCTTTTGAAAATTTATAGGCAGATAATTTTTTTGTAAATGCTTCAACCCCTGCTGCTCCCGGATAAAAACCGATATGCGTTTTATAAGCACCAAAGTGAACCAGATTTTTGTCCAGTACAAAAGTGGGAATGCCATAACTGATAGTTTCCGTTGCCTTTGGTGCAGCTTTGCTGATGATGGCTCTTATTTTATTCAACAGCACTTGTGTTTCTTTCGGAAAACCTTCGATGTATTTATCTATTGTTTTGATAAATGTATTCATTCTGGTAGCCATGTATTTTCTTTTAAATAATTACTCAATAATAATCCGGGCTTAAAGCTATTCTATTTCTTGTTTTTATCAAAGTGAAGAATCCAGTGGTTGCCGAACTTATCGGTCAGGTTTCCAAACAGCCTACCCCAAAAATTTGTTTCTACGGGGTGGGTGGCTTGCCCCCTTTTGCAAGTTTTTTATAAAATTGCCTCAATTCTTTTTCGCTGCTGCAAGCCAGCATAAGTGAAACTGCATTTCCTCTTATCAAACCATTTTCGCCTGAGATATCCGATGCCATCAATAGTAAATCATCGTTGGCTAAAGTGGCATGTAATATACTTTCCTTCATTGGTAGGGGCATTTCCCCGGCCAGTGGCGACTCGCCAACTGTTTGCAACATGAGTTACGCAGCCACCTTTTTGCTATCATCAAAAGTGGCAGGTTTTACGGCTGCGGATATGTCTTTAGTAGATGCTTCGGCAAGCATATTTAAAATTAATTCTGTTTTGGTCATATTATCCCGTAGGTTTTCTTTCTTCAGCCCTTTCAGGGTTTTGTATTCCTTAGTGGTTTTATCACTCCACGATATTGAAATAATATCTGTAAGTGTTGCAAATTGAGTTCCTTCTTTCAACCCTCTTTTCTTCCATTCGTCTGTCAGGTCTCTTCTTATTTCAATACTTTTTAACCGCTGATTAATCCAGCTTTCAGAATAGCCGAGTTTAAGGTATTGTTCTAAAGCTCTGTCAATAGTCAATTCAGGGTCTTGCATTTCTTCTATACGTTCATACCCGGTTTTGGCCAGCCATTGTTTAAATGGCTCTGCTTTTGGCGATGGGATGGATTGAATAAGGCGCAGCAGTTGTTCAGTGTCGGCAACGTCGGTTTTGTAAAATTTGCCATCAGCAGATTGTAATTTCAGTTGACTACAATTTGTAGCCAACTGACTTCCCTCGGCTTTCAGCCTTGTTTTTAATACACTCCAGTACGTTCGGGGATTAGGGCTTCCGGTTAAGGCTGCCATCACATCCACAATGCTGAAATACCATTTTTCTTCCTCATCGTTCCATGCAGAACGTATTTGTTTGCTTTCGAACAGCTTTATATTATTCATACTAATGCTTTACCGGAGAGGTAAATTAGTAAATAGTTTAGTTAGCCGGGTAGATATTTTGAAGAAAATTTATGCAGATGTTTTAATAATTTGGTCACTATCTGTAACCGCATAGCATTACCAGTTAAATATCATTGGAAGAACGGATTAGTAGCTATATTTAATTAAAACATACTAATATGATTACTTACGTTGAACTATGGAAAGCAAAACAAGCATGGACAGATTTAACCAAAGAAGAAAGAGGTAACTACATGACCGCTTTAGGACCGGCTATACAACAGTTAATGGAAGGCGGTGTTCAAATTGTAAGCTGGGGAAAAAATGAAGCAGCTACTTTTAGCAAAGCTGATTATGACTATTTCGCTGTCTGGACTTTTCCAAACACAGAAACGGCTCAGGGGTTTGAAAAAATGGTGGAAGGTGCCGGATGGTATAATTATTTCGAGCAGGTTAATGCTATGGGAACTGCTTCAGGTCCGCAGGAAGTTATTGGAATGCTGATAGATTTGTAATCTGGGCATCTCACACAAAGCCGGGCTGTGAGATACGGCTACGCATATTTGATGTGTAAAGACTCAGTAGTGAAGGAGAAATAAATTGTTGGTGCCAGAAGATTTAAAATAAAAATGACTGTGTTGGCAAGTGGCAACTTGCAGTAAGTGTTCCCAACCCTTACTAACTTAACGAGCCGAAGGTCGTAAGCCACAAAATGCGGGAGGGAAGAGTTTTCGAATCGAAATAGTTTGGACAACGGGCACGGCTTGGCGATGTGGTGGAATTTGAAAATCGTCAGCCCGTAACCGCTGCTAAATTTATAACTAAAAGTTCATTGTTTATTCTATTGCTCGGCTTTATTCATCAGCTGGAACTGAAGCTGATAGCGAACAAAAAGTTGAGAATATGTTCGTCGCCCCGCCATATTGCCAAACCGCCTCCTATCGGATGTGCTGTTTTTGCTGTGAAGTTTAAGTGTTTTAATTTTTTACTGCCGAAACAATGCAGCCACAAAATTTTAAATGATATTGTCTTCCATCATAAAATTGTTTCATTCCTACAGTTACGGCTTCTTTAATTTTTGAAAGTGTTTCACC
>JBKJIX010000104.1:0-11204 GCA_046598205.1 Chitinophagaceae bacterium | reverse complement strand
TATTAAGTTACAGGAAAGCATTTGGCAAAATTGAATCAATCCGTTTTATCAGTGTCATCCGTGTTCCAATTTCTTTTTTCTGCATAGATTTTTGAGATTTTAGATGCGTTTGCCCTGGAAGACAAGCCGTATCCCAGTTTTTTAATTCTTAATTTTGTAAAAGAGAGGTCGGTTCATGTGGTTGTAGCAAGAAATGAAATAGATGAAGTTTGTTTTGTTGTAATTGTATATGAACCTGATAAATCAATGTGGTCAAAAGACTTTAAAAACAAATTATATGAGTAGCACATGCCCCACTTGCAAAAACGGTACACTTAAATCTGGTACAACTACAGTAACCCTGGAAAGATCTGGTGCGTTGATTATTTTTAAAGAAGTTCCTGCTGATGTGTGTAATAATTGCGGAGCTTACTTTCTGAGTAGTGAAACCAGCAACGAACTTTATACTAAAGCCTCAGACGCTATTAAAAAAGGGGCGCAGGTCGAGATTATGAAACTAACGGCCTGATAATATGCCGGACTCTTCCCAATACATAATTGAGATAGCAACATCAGATTTCTCTACTACCAAATCTGCTGTTGAAGGCGGAGCAGACAGGATAGAACTTTGCGCCAATCTTGCCGAAGGAGGAACTACACCTTCTTTTGGAACAATTAAGCAATGTCGTGAAGCATTTTCAGTTTCTCTGTATCCAATCATACGGCCAAGGGGGGGTGATTTTTTATATACAAAAGATGAGTTTCAAATAATGCTACAAGATGTGAAGCTTTGTAAACAACTCGGTTGTGATGGAATTGTCATAGGCTTACTGAATATGGATGGAACGATAGACATAGTAAGAACTTCTGCAATAGTTGAAGCCTCTTATCCGCTTGGCGTTACTTTTCACCGGGCATTTGACAGATGCAAAGACCCTTTTGAAGCTCTGGAACAGTTAATAGAAATCGGCTGCGAAAGAATTTTAACCTCCGGGCAACAGTCATCTGTAATGGATGGTGCAGAACTGGTAGCTGAATTAAATAAGAAAGCGGACGAAAGAGTTATCATTATGCCGGGTAGTGGTGTACGGATGGAAAATATAAAGATGCTGGCAGAGAAAACAGGTTGTGTTGAATTTCATTCTTCATTGCGAGGGAAGGAGAGGAGTAAGATGGAATTTGTACAGGAGGCTTTTAAAGATTCTGGAGAGAGTTATATGAATAATGCGATTGATGCAGAAGAAGTCAAAAGTTTGAGAAATGCGTTAACGTAACCTTTGCCGGAGAAAAATTGCCGGCACAGGCGGTTCATGGATTTGAAAATCTTGAAAAATTATTTTACCCAGAAATTAAAAAGGCCAAAACAAATCAGTGGTAAAAAATCGGCCTGATTGATTTTAGGCCCCTGATAAGACAAAAGTCAGAAGCCATTACTTTGACCGCTCAATTAAAAGCCGATGGAGTAGAAGTGGATATGGGTGTATTGGGAACAAGACCCACTTTTACGTTTGACAGGCAGGTAAGACACCCGGAAAATATTAAGACAAAAAAATACTTATACAACTTTAAAAATAAAAATTGTATAAGTATATAATTGCTTGTTGTTGCAATGGTTTATTTATCCAGACACAACCTGGGAAGATTGCACCGGTTTTTTTATACCATTAGTTTTCGCAGGGATGGCCGTATTTAAACCTGTCGTCATTATAAACACCGAAATTCAGGTTTCCGTCTGCATCCGTACTAATCACCAGTGTATGCAGATCTTTAACATTCACTGAAATAAACGGTTTTGATTTATGCCAGTTGCCACTGGCATCCTTCCAGGTAAAGAGAAGCGGTTTGCCATCCAGATCGGTTATCTGCACATCATAGGTGGCATATCTGTCATCGGCTGTTTTTACCCAAAAATGTTTTCCATCTTCAATGATGTCTTCTGGCAGCAGGTCTTCGCTGAACGCCATGCCAGTTCCTGTGGGTCTGATCTTTAATTCATAAAAGGCTTCGTCGCTTTGGTTGTCTACAAAAAAACAATAATACTGTGCTTTAGCACTACTGGCTGTTAAGGTTAACAACACAATAGTTGCAAGTGTAAAAAGTTTCATTTTCATAAATCATGCAGTTTTGATGTGATTAAAATATTTTCTTTAATTGAAAATAGTGGTACCTGTTACTGTTAGTAAGGCCCAAATATAACCGCATTTAGTAAGAAATCAAAAAGCTTCTGTTAGAAAGGAGTTTCGACACAGAGTAAATTATTCTACAAGCCCCTGCTTACTTAGTTCTTTTAGAACAGTTATATCCACTTCCTCCAGTTTGTTGATATACAAACAACCCTTTCCTGTTTTATGTTTCCCTAATTTTTTCAGCAGTGCCGGTTGCTTTTGCACCGCACCGGGATTATACAAGGTCAGGTTTTGTTTGCGGGGAGAAAATCCCATTATAAACCAATCCAGTTCCCGGCCGCTTTAATACTTTAAATGCAGGTCAACAAATCCAACAATGGCTGTTCCCCACATTTTACCTTTAGCCTTCGTGGCTTTTTACATCATTTCCCTAGTAGTGATGGCATCTTTTCTTTTTTTGAGCTCAGGAATTTTCTTTAAAAAGCAACAAAGCTTAGTTCAGTTTTTTTAATTCTTAATTCTGCCATGTAGGTAAAGTTTATAGTGTAAGGTATAAAACTACTTCATCCCTCCAAATTTCTTTGGGTAGTGCGGAATCCCTGGGAGGAGAAAAAATTTATAGAGCTATTTGTCTCATCAGGCCGGTAATTCAGCAGTTGGTAAATACTGTTTAACTTCATCTGATTATGTTTACTGTCTGGCAGATTTTAGTTGGTTTTGTATTAATCGTTTTAATAATCCTATTTGTCTTTCGGATAAGTATTGTAAAAGATGTTGTTTTCTTACCAGAGAATTACAGGGAGTTGCTGACCGATTATGTAAAATTTTACCGACAACTGGATGAGGAGGCAAAAGGACGATTTGATAAAAGAGTGGAAAACTTTTTATCAGCGGTGAAAATAACCGGCGTCAATGCTGTTGTCGAAGACCTTGACCGGCTCTTAATTGCATCCGGAGCCATTATTCCGGTTTTTGCTATTTCCGACTGGCAATATATAAACTTGCATGAAGTGTTAGTTTACCCTGGAGCATTCAATGAGGATTTTGACCAGGTAGGTTCGGATCGTCCTATTGCAGGCATGGTGGGCGGTGGAGCTATGCAAAATGTAATGATCATTACCAAGTGGCAATTGCGACAAGGATTTATTAATAGCCACGATGCTCACAATACCGCTATTCATGAGTTTGTACATTTGATAGATAAAATGGATGGAACCCTGGATGGTGTTCCTGAAATAATTTTAGAAAGGAAATACACAGGGCAGTGGAAGAATATGATGGATACAACAATAGGCCAAATGAAAACCTATGGATCAGATATTGATATGTACGGAGCTACTAACCCCACAGAATTTTTTGCAGTTATTTCAGAATACTTTTTTGAGCAGCCTGATTTATTAAACGCAAATCACCCCGGTTTGTATGAAATGCTTGTGAGAATATATAAAACAGAGGGATGATTCATTTAACGGGGTTGGTGTTCTCTAAAGCAAAATGTCTAATTTTATTCTTCATTTTATAGCATCATTCTTTTTTAATGTTGTTTATCCTGTCTATACTTTTATTCAATGCTACAGCCGGGGCTCCTGATAAAGAACCAAAGCAGGAAAAGGCGGAGATAAAAATAGTATATGAGTTATTTCGCCTGCGAAATGAACACAAGGCTGATTCTGCTGAACAATATTATGCAGATACAGTACGGGTGTATATGAAGTATTTACGAAACATTCCCCGAAAAATAATTACCCGGAGTGATAGAAATTTCTGGAAAGCCCACCCGAAAAATAAATTTGAAATAACAGCACCAGTGCAAATTGCAAGAGTGGCAGGAATTACTATAGCCACCGTTTTTGGAAAAGAGTATCTTGATGGTACTACATTTCAATCTGAAAAAATTGAAATAAAATTTGACCGCAACAAAAAAATATATTCCTACCGGGGTTTTAAGTGGAAGAAATAAAATTAAACGCTGTTTTTCGGGAACAAATCACAGCAACCGCTTTACTACGAGCAAAAAAATAATACTACAGACAGCGGGGAACGGCATTCGAAATTTTCTGTCATTTGTGTACTCCATTAAAGTAATTTTACATACTAAACTCAATAATCTGCCAGCTACTGTTTTTTTAATTACTCCTCCCTTCACCCAACTGAATACACCGTATCCTGCTACCGCCTACCTGAAAGGTTTTTTAAATACCAAAAACATCTCAGCCTTCCAGGCTGATCTCGGAATTGAAGTTACCATAGCATTATTCAGCAAAGCAGGGTTAGAAAAGTTATTTGATCAGATAGCAACGGATAAAAAGGAACTATCAGTAAATGCAGCAAGAATAGTTGCTTTGAAAGATGACTACATTTTCAATATTGATGCGGTGATGCTTTTTCTGCAAGGAAAGAATCCAACATTGGCACATTTAATTTGTAAGAGAGATTTTTTACCCGAGGCAGCAAGGTTTGCACAGGTAGATGACCTGGTTTGGGCTTTCGGCAGCATGGGTACACAGGACAAGGCAAAACATTTGGCCACCATGTTCCTTGAAGATATGTCTGATCTGATTAAAGAAACTATTGATGAGCATTTTGGTTTTAGCCGGTATGCAGAACGATTAGGAAGATCGGCCAATAGTTTTGATGAGTTATATACAGCCTTGCAACAACCGTACACTTTTATTGATACTATACTTATCGGGATATTAAAAGAAAGGATGAAGATGGTAGAACCAAAGCTTGTTGCCATCACAGTTCCCTTCCCCGGAAATTTATATACGGCCTTTCGCTGTGCACAATGGGTAAAGAAATATTATCCCGAAAAAAAAGTGACAATGGGCGGTGGCTTTGCTAACACCGAATTACGTTCTCTGGCAGACATCCGTGTATTTGAATTTTTCGATTTCATTACTTTGGATGATGGTGAAGCACCACTTGAAAATCTGATTGCCCATATAGAAGGCAATAAAACGGTCGAAGAGTTGAAAAGAACTTTTACTGTAATCAAAAACAAGATTGTTTACATTAATAACAAAACAACTTCTGATTACCGGCAGGGAGAAGTAGGCACACCTGACTATAGCGATTTTTTATTGGATAAATATATTTCGGCTATCGAAGTGGCAAACCCCATGCATCGCCTGTGGAGTGATGGCCGATGGAATAAATTGACGATGGCGCATGGTTGCTATTGGGGCAAATGTACTTTTTGCGATATTTCGTTAGACTATATCAAACTATACGAACCCGTTGCTGCTTCATTATTGTGTGATAGAATGGAAACAATGATCAGGCAAACCGGCGAAAATGGTTTTCATTTTGTAGATGAAGCAGCACCTCCGGCATTAATGCGGGCATTAGCTATCGAAATAATCAGAAGAAAATTAACCGTAAGCTGGTGGACCAATGTTCGCTTTGAAAAAAGCTTTACCGGTGATTTGTGTTTGTTGTTGAAAGCATCTGGCTGTATTGCTATATCAGGTGGTTTGGAAGTAGCTTCAGATCGTTTACTGAAACTAATTGATAAAGGAATTACTGTAGCACAGGTAGCAAGGGTAAACCGCAATTTTACCGAAGCTGGAATAATGGTGCATGCATACCTCATGTATGGGTTTCCTACACAAACAGCACAGGAAACCATTGACTCATTAGAAATGGTGCGCCAATTATTTAAGAATGCAATTTTACAATCAGCCTTCTGGCATTTGTTTACTATGACGGCGCATAGCCCCGTGGGCCTTGACCCTGAAAAATATAAAGTAAGAAGAAAATCAGAAGTGGTGGGCACATTTGCTAATAACGATATTGAACATATTGATATAACAGGAGCCGATCATGAAAGTTTTAGTTTCGGATTAAAAAAATCATTGTACAATTTTATGCACCAGATTGGCCTGGATGATCCATTGCAGAAATGGTTTGATTTTCCGGTACCCAAAACAACAGTGGCTCCTGATTATATTCTTAAATCGCTGAAAGAAGATGAATCATTATTATTTAAGCCAGCCGCCAAAATTATATGGCTTGGTAATCAAACAAGTTCCGAATCATTTAAACAATCCAAAAAAGGCAATAGCAGGGAAATGCTGAGTGTAAGTTTTGCCACTAAAAGGCAAACACAGCAATTGCTGTTCAATAAAGCACAAGGGGAGTGGTTTATAAAAATGTTGCCCGAACTTTCTGTAAACAATGCAAAGACATATAGTCTGCAGGAATTAAAAGACAGCTACGAAGCCGCAGGCCTCGAAGATTTTGAATTGTTTTGGGATAATAAACCAGTGGGTACGATGAATAAGTTAGGGTTATTGAAATTGTAATTTCAATTGATTATAACCTCATCTTCCTAGTTTCAATTTGTAAGACAGGAGAATTTTAATCTATATTGGGCAAAAAAAATTACAACCCTGAAGATTTTATTTTGTTTATTGATGGAAGACAAAAAGGAACAGGGAAATACCCGACAGGGTGGAAATTAAACCGTTTTCTTCGGCGGTAAATCAAAAGCTGTCGCTTCATGTTCAAAATGTCCGTTATGGGAACCATCACAAAACGGCTTATTTTTTGAAAGACCACAACGGCAGAAAGAAACAATTTCCCTTCCTTGTAAATTATACACACCACCGTTTCTATCCACCACTTCAAAATCGCCTTCCACTTTCAACGACCCGTTATTGTTTACTGTAATTTTTGTTTTTGACATGTTGCTTTTTTTTAAAAGTACTTACTTAAATACAAACTACCAGTAATTAAAATTATTCAGGCAATAGTTGTTGTTTATACCTCCATTAACAACCAGGTGTGTTATTTTTGGAAAACATACGCTAGGTGGAAGACGAATACCTGAATACGACTTCCGTTTAAGCGAAACCTTCTTATTTATGAATTTCATGCTGTATGCATTTTTAATAGTTGTTACTGCCGGCACTCTGGACATGGAACAAACGCAGGAACGGGCAGAACTAAAAATAGTGCGGGACTTATTCCGGCTGAGAAATGAACACAAAGCTGATTCGGCTGAACAATATTTTGCAGATACCGTACTGGTGTATATGAAATACTTGCGCAATATTACCCGAAAAAAAATTACACAAAGTGATAAAATTTTCTGGAAGGCACATCCCAAAAACAAATTTGAAATGACGGCCCCGCTGCAAATCAGGGATGCAGCCGGCATAACTACCGTCACTATTATTGGTAAAGAATACCTTGATGGAATAGATTTTAAATATGAAAAGATCGTAATAAAATTTGACCGGAATAAAAAAATAAATTCTTACAGGGGCTTTAAATTGAAGAAGGGAAGGTAAAGTTGTTTTTTGTTCTCAGACGAGTGTCAGACGATTTCGATAGCTTTAGTCTACACTCCGATCATAAATACAGTCTCCCGCAATTGCGGGAAAAGTTGTTAGACATCCTCCACGAAGTGGCAAGTTTGTAAGACTCAGCAGGAAGGAAGAGTGTTTGATAGTACCAATACAACCGGATTAATATTACATGGTTCGTAGATAAAGGAACCTATGCTTTGCAGATTAATAATTTATTTCAACCACTTTTTTATTCCTCAATTTCTGCATTTGCTTGGGTATAATGCTTACTATTTCTTCCTTCAGCGTTTTTATAAGTTTTGTTTTAATATGGTCACGATGAGTAACAATACTTACTTCACGAACCGGACTTGGTTGCTTTAATTGTTTTACCAGTTTAAGTTGTGCTTTGCTAAACTCCATAACTGCTAACTCTGGTAAAATGGTAATGCCATCACTTTTGTCAACCATTCGTTTTAATGTTTCGATATTACCGGTTTCATATTTAAAATGAAAATCACTATTTTTTCTTAATTCGCATAAGTTTAAAATTTGCGATCGAAAGCAATGCCCTTCTTCCAATAGCCAAAGCTGGTTGGGATCAATTTCACTAGCCAGTATATATTTTTTATTGAATAATGCATTTTTTTTTGAAACATACACAAATAATTCTTCATAGAACAGTATATCTTCTTTGATAGAGGAATCTTTAAGTGGGGTAACTACAATTCCGCAGTCCAGCCGGTTGCTCTTCAGTTCATGGATTATATCTTCTGTAATAATTTCTTTAATGATAAGATTTAGTTGGGGATATTTCTCCCGCATCGATTTATAGAGAGGGGGTAATAAATACGGTGCCAGTGTGGGAATAATTCCAATGCGTAATTCTCCTGAAAGGGCATCTTTCTGATCGTTGATGATCTGTTTAATCAGTTGAGCTTCACGCAGGGTTACCCGTGCCTGTAGTATAAGACCTGCTCCAATTTCAGTAGGGATAACCGGCTGTTTGGTACGATCAAATATTTTTACACCCAATTCTTCCTCCAGTTTTTGAATTTGCATACTGAGGGTAGGTTGTGTGATAAAACATTGCCCGGCGGCCAATGAAAAATGCCGGTAGGTATCCAGGGCAACAATATATTCAAGCTGGGTTAGAGTCATAGATAATAGCTATATAATCATAAAAATAATCAATTTGATTTATTATCACTCCTCCTGTAGTTTTGAAACCACAAGAGATTTATCATTCCTATTAAATTATATCAATCTTTAAATAATGGAAAATAACACATCAGAGAGTATTCTAGCTCACGTTAACGAGCCCGGCAATGCGGCTAAATGCCCATTTTCTGGCGGAACCCTAAAACAAAGTGCAGGCGGTGGCACAAGAAACCGTGACTGGTGGCCAAACCAGTTAAAACTGAATATTCTCCGTCAACACTCTTCATTGTCTAATCCAATGGATAAGGCATTTAATTACGCTGAAGAATTTAAGACACTCGACCTTGATGCGGTGAAGAAAGATATATTTGATTTGATGACCACCTCACAGGATTGGTGGCCAGCCGATTTCGGTCACTATGGTCCGTTCTTCATTCGAATGGCCTGGCATAGTGCAGGCACATATCGTATTCAGGACGGTCGTGGAGGTGCTGGCGCAGGCACCCAACGCTTTGCACCACTCAACAGTTGGCCGGACAATGTAAATCTTGATAAGGCTCGTTTGTTACTTTGGCCCCTCAAAAAAAAATACGGCAAGAAAATTTCATGGGCTGACCTGATGATCCTCACCGGCAACTGTGCACTCGAATCAATGAGTTTAAAGACCTTTGGTTTTGGTGGCGGACGGGAGGATGTTTGGGAACCGCAGGAAGATGTATACTGGGGTAATGAAAAAGAATGGTTAGGAGATAGCCGCTATACCGGCGACCGTGAACTGGAAAATCCATTGGGTGCTGTTCAGATGGGTTTAATTTATGTGAATCCGGAAGGGCCGAATGCAAACCCTGATCCGCTAAAATCTGCCCGTGATATTCGGGAAACATTTGGCCGCATGGCTATGAATGATTATGAAACAGTGGCACTGATTGCCGGAGGCCATACATTTGGCAAAACACATGGCGCTGCCGATCCCGGCAAATATGTTGGCAAAGAACCTGCTGCTGAAAACATTGAAGAGCAAGGCATGGGTTGGAAAAATTCGTTCGGTAGTGGCAATGCAGGCGATACCATAACCAGTGGTCTGGAGGTAACATGGACTACTACACCAACAAAATGGAGTAACAACTATTTTGAAAATCTTTTTAGATATGAATGGGAATTGACAAAAAGCCCTGCCGGTGCACATCAGTGGCAACCGAAGGATGGTGCAGGTGCTGGTACTGTGCCTGATGCACATGATGCATCCAAGCGTCATGCACCCATGATGCTTACAACTGATCTTGCTTTGAAAGTAGATCCTGCTTACGAAAAAATCTCCCGGCATTTCTTTGAGCATCCTGATGAATTTGCTGATGCCTTTGCCCGTGCATGGTTCAAGTTAACACACCGGGACATGGGTCCTATTATCCGTTATCTTGGTAAAGAAGTACCTGCAGAAGTTCTCATTTGGCAAGATCCTATTCCAGCTATTACTTATAAATTGATTGATGATAATGATATAGCTGTATTGAAGAGTACAATATTGGCGTCCGGACTGTCGGTGCCTCAACTGGTATCTACTGCCTGGGCATCTGCATCAACGTTCCGTGGCTCCGATAAACGAGGCGGTGCAAATGGGGCCCGCATTCGCCTGGCCCCTCAAAAATATTGGGAAGTAAACAACCCGGATCAATTGGCGAAAGTGTTAGATACCCTTGAGGGCATTCAAAAAGAATTTAATAGTGGTCAGTCGGATGGCAAAAGCGTTTCACTAGCCGACCTGATTGTATTGGGTGGATGTGCAGGTATTGAGCAGGCAGCAAAAAATGCCGGTCATACTATAACGGTTCCTTTTACACCTGGTCGTGCCGATACGTCGCAAGAGCAAACTGATGTGGAATCATTTTCTGTATTAGAACCATCCGCAGATGGCTTCCGCAACTACTTTAAGAATAAACACATTTCATCAGCAGAGGAAATGCTTATTGACAAGGCGCAACTGCTGACGTTAACCGCACCTGAGCTAACGGTGCTTTTTGGCGGTATGCGGGTGCTTAATACCAACTTCGATCTGTCTAAACATGGTGTCTTTACAAAAAATCCGGAGGTACTCACCAATGACTTCTTTGTAAACCTGCTTGATATGGACACCACCTGGAAAGCCGCTTCTGATTCTCAACAAGTATTTTGGGGACATGACCGTACAACAGGCGAACTTAAGTGGACAGGTACCCGTGTTGATCTCATCTTCGGTTCTAATGCAGAGTTACGGGGTATTGCTGAAGTATATGGCTGTGAGGATGCAAAAGAAAAATTTGTGCAGGACTTTGTAACCGCATGGAATAAGGTGATGAATCTCGACCGATTTGACCTGGCCTGATTTGATCGCTAAATTATATACTAGAAAGAGATAGTCTGGCAAAGGGCTATCTCTTTTTCATTTTTGGTTTCAGCAACGTCTCTGACAGAGGATGATGCTATGTTTATTATTAATATTTTACTCCATGGATTTCTATGAAAAAAACAATTTTAAACTGTGTTCTTCACATATAATTCTTTCTTATACCAAAGTGAAATTATATTTAGACCAAAATAGTTATGTTGGTTTTTTTGTTATATATTTGGTCTATAATATATTTAACTATGTCTCAACCCAAACGATTAG
>JBKJIX010000170.1:0-16475 GCA_046598205.1 Chitinophagaceae bacterium | reverse complement strand
ACAGAACGTATCCTTCGTTACACCGGTATGATTCACCGGATAGGTGAGGTGCATGATGGTGCAGCCACCACCGACTGGATGGAGCAAGAGAAAGAAAGAGGTATTACCATTACTTCTGCGGCTGTAAGTTGCCAGTGGAATTTCCCTACTAATAAAGGAAAAGAGTTTGCTGATACTAAAAAATATTCTTTCAACATCATTGATACTCCCGGTCACGTTGACTTTACCGTAGAGGTGGAACGTTCAATGCGGGTATTGGATGGTTTAATTGCTTTGTTCTCTGCTGTGGATGGTGTAGAGCCACAATCCGAAACAGTATGGCGCCAGGCTAACCGCTATGGTGTTCCCCGTATTGGTTTCGTAAATAAAATGGACCGTGCCGGTGCTGACTTCCTGATGGTGGTTAAGCAGGTAAAAGATATGTTGGGTTCCAAAGCTGTTCCTCTTCAGTTACCTATCGGTGCAGAAGATGATTTCAAAGGTGTAGTTGACCTTATCAAAATGAAAGGTATCATCTGGCACATGGAAACAGAAGGAATGACCTTTGACGAAATAGAAGTTCCTGCAGATATGCTGGAAGAAGCAAAAGAGTGGAGAGCAAGTTTGGTTGAAGCTGTAGCTGAATATGATGACAAGCTGATGGAAAAATTTTTTGAGGATCCAAACAGCATCACCGATGATGAAATGCATGAAGCAATCCGCAAAGCTACAGTTGACCTTAGCATCGTTCCGATGATGTGTGGTTCTTCTTTCAAAAATAAAGGGGTACAAACTGCATTAGATGCTGTTTGCCGATACCTGCCTTCACCGGTTGATATTCCTGATACCGTAGGTACTAATCCTGATACCGGTGAACCTGAAACAAGGGCAGCAGATCCTAAAGCCCCGTTTGCAGCATTGGCATTTAAAATTATGACTGACCCTTTTGTTGGTCGCCTGGCATTCTTCCGGTGCTATTCCGGTCATCTTGATGCTGGTTCTTATGTATTAAATGTAAGAAGCGGTAAGAAAGAACGTATCAGCCGTATCATGAAGATGTTTGCTAACAAGCAAAACCCAATTGATTTTATCGAAGCTGGTGATATTGGTGCAGCAGTTGGTTTCAAAGAAATTAAAACTGGTGATACATTGTGTGATGAAAATCACCCGATCACATTGGAGAATATGTTCATTCCGGAGCCGGTTATCGCTGTGGCTATTGAGCCGAAAACTCAAGCCGACGTTGATAAAATGGGTATGGCTATCGCCAAATTGGTAGAAGAAGATCCAACGCTTAGGGTAAATACCGATGAGGAAACAGGTCAGACTATCCTTCGTGGAATGGGAGAGTTGCACCTGGAAATTATTATTGACAGGATGCGTCGTGAGTTTAAAGTAGAAGTAAACCAAGGGGCTCCGCAGGTGGCCTACAAAGAAGCATTTAATATTACTATCGAACACCGTGAGACGTTGAAAAAACAAACCGGTGGTCGTGGTAAATTTGCTGATATTCAGTTTGCACTTGGTCCGGTTGATGCAGAATGGAAAGCAGAGAATCCTGATAAGCATTATCAGTTTGTGAACGGATTATTTGGCGGATCAATTCCTAAAGAATTTGTTCCTGCTATCAGTAAAGGTTTTGAAGCATCAATGACAACAGGTGTGCTGGCAAGCTACCCGGTTGATAATATGAAGATCCGTGTATTTGATGGCAGCTTCCACGCAGTTGACTCAGATGCCATGTCATTTGAATTGTGCGCCAAGCAAGGATTCCGGGAGGCTGCAAGAAAAGCAAAACCTGTTTTGCTGGAGCCAATCATGAAAGTGGAAGTAATTACCCCTGCATTATACATGGGTGATGTAACTGGCGACCTTAACCGCCGCCGTGCAATATTAGAAGGTATGGATACCCGTGCAGGGGCAGAGGTTATTAAAGCTAAAGTTCCATTGAGTGAAATGTTTGGATATGTAACACAACTGCGTTCTTTAAGTTCTGGCCGTGCATCAAACACTATGGAATTTTCTCACTACAATCCTGCACCAACAAATATCGCAGAAGAAGTGATTGCAAAAGTGAAAGGGAAAGTAAGTGCTTAATTGAAATAACTCAATCTAAAAATATAAATCCCGTCCCGATTTATTCAGGACGGGATTTATTATTCACAAATAGCAGTAATATTTAACTTGGATCAATCAAAGAGATTTCATGGCATTGTGTTTGCTAAATATACTGGGGAATGCTATTCCGTTTTTAGGAACCAATCTTTTTGCACAGTTTTTTGCCTGGGATGAAAAACACAATGTACAAATGAATTAAGGACTCAGCAATGGGTTCTTATTTTTTTCCTGACTACATACTATATCCAGTTAAGTTTGATATGCTTTATATTTCTTTCCTTCAACTGATTCTTTATCCAGTTAAGTTCTTCCAATTGCGAGGGTATCTTGGTTTCATGTGTTTCCACATACATCCGATTGAAAAGGTGCCATGCTTCTGCGGCGAGTATTCTTTTCAGGATAGCTATTTCGGCACCTTCTACATCTAATTTTACCAGGTCTATTTTCCTGTTTTGTTGTTGCATAAATTCAACCAGGTCCACTACTTCAATTGACAAAGCTTTTTCAGTACTTACATTTAATTTTTCACCAACAATGGAAGAACCGACAGTAAAACTGGCTTCATTACCCTTAGTTTCTTTATGTGCATACAACTCAATAGTTGAATTTTTATCCCATACACCTTTTTGAATAAGAGTAATGTTTTTTTTGTTAGAACATCTTTTGGCAAGTTGTTGAAAAGCAACCGGGTCAGGTTCAAAAGCAATAACAGTAGCACCTGTAGAGGCAAGGAGTTTAGTGATATAGCCTACATTGGCTCCGCAATCCAATACAAAAGATTTTTTGCCAAGTCTGAACCAATCAGGGATAAGTTTGGTAAAGCTTATCCATAAAGCTCCTGCATTCAGTATTTTTCTTTTTAGTAACTCAATCCTCATATTCAAAATGATGTGGTGCAAAGTAAGGGATATGTAATGGTATCATTTGGCAGCAACAGAATTTTGCGGTAATGGATTTTTGAAAACGAATAGCATACCAGCAAGAGAACAAATAACTGTGATAAGATAAAAAAGAAGACTGAGGATAAGTGCTGTATGCTCATCAAGTCCTGCATATTTTGCCCCTTGAATTATTACAAATTCTCTGACACCTAATCCGCCGCCTACCGATATAGGCAGCACTGATGCAATGGCTGCAACGAGGAAGATAAAAACGTATCCATTAATGTCAACGCTGATATTCAATCCCAAAAGAATAAAGTAAGTACAGAATAATATGGTTATCTGCACTGCTGCACCTAACAAAAAAGTAGACCAAAACCCCGGCAGAAAATGAGGAAAGAGTTTTTTGATAACAAAATACAGAAGGGGGATAACGACTACTGCACCAACTATAAGCAAAGCGACTATCCACTTTTCTTTAATAACAAAGCTGCTATACACCCCTAATATCAGTCCCAATGAAAGCAAACCGCTAAAACGGTCTAACAAAATAGCAGTTGTCGTTTTTTTATAGGCTGTATTAAATTGTTTTGATAATAAAATTACTTTATATGCATCACCGGTTATGGCACCTGGCAGAAACAGGTTATAGAACATTCCCAGCCAGTATAGTTTCACATTTTGCCATTCGGTTAAATGAATACCAATGTTCTTAAAATAGATATTAAGCCGTTTTGCGCCGATCAGTTTTGACAAATTATAAATAAGAAGTGCTGCTAAAAGCCAGGCCCAATTCGATTTTTTTGCAGCAATTAGCGCCTTTTCAAAATCAATCTTTGTGGAGACATACCACAGACATGCTATAGTAACTGCCATTTTTAGCAATAATTGCAGCCATTTAAAAATTATCGTTTTTTGGGTTGATATTTCTTTCATTAATGCCCTAAGTTAAGATTGAAAATCAACTCAATAGGGTTGTTCAGGACATTTAGTTATAACTTTGTCCACAGGGCAGAAAAATCTTTCCCAAGTATTTGGAATGAATGAGTCTCACCCTTACCTTTGCACTCCCAAAAGAAAATTGGGATTTCATACATGTCGCAGCGAATCAGAATCAAATTACAATCTTACGATCATAACCTGGTAGATAAATCTGCAGAGAAGATCGTTAAAACAGTACGCAGCACCGGGGCTGTGGTAACAGGACCAATTCCTTTACCTACCCGTCGTAAAATTTTTACCGTGTTACGTTCTCCCCACGTTAATAAGAAAAGCCGTGAGCAGTTTCAGTTAGCTACGCATAAGCGTCTGCTGGATATCTACACCTCTTCTTCAAGAACAGTGGATGCACTAAGTAAGTTGGATTTGCCAAGCGGCGTTGAAGTAGAAATCAAAGCTTAGAACAAAGAGGCTAATACCTCTTACAGATAAAGCAGTTCTTATAAATTAAAAATATTGCTATCTCTCAATTCTGATTTGTCAGAAAAAAAGAGCTCTGGCTGACTAACATAAAACAAGCCATTCAGGGTTTGTTTACTACCGGTACTTCCCCAGAAAGGAAAAGGTCGGTGGCAAACGGGGATTGAAGTCGCCTTGATAAGTGCCTCACTTATCAGCGGAACCACGACTGTCCCAATAACCTTGCAGGCACAAATTGAACGACCATGAAAGGTATTATTGGGAAAAAAATTGGGATGACCAGTATCTTCGATCCATCGGGCAAACAAACAGCCTGTACGATTATTGAGGCTGGCCCTTGTGTAGTTACCCAGGTTAAAACAACCGAATCTGACGGGTACAATGCACTTTCGCTTTCTTTTGGTGATAAAAAAGAAAAACACTCCACTAAATCTGAGATTAATCATTACGCAAAAGCTCAGACAGCGCCTAAAAAATTTACAAGAGAATTCCGCAATTATTCCATTGAAAAAAATATTGGTGAAACTATTACAGTTGACATTTTCGCTGAAGGCGATTCTGTTGAAGTAGTAGGAACAACTAAGGGTAAAGGTTTCCAGGGTGTTGTAAAACGTCATGGTTTTCATGGTGTGGGCCAGCAGTCTCACGGTCAGCATGATCGTTCAAGAGCTCCGGGTTCATTGGGTAACTCATCAGATGCTGCCCGTGTAATGAAAGGAATGAAAATGGGAGGTCGTATGGGTAGTGACCGTGTAAAATTAAAAGGCTTGAAAGTGGTGAAAATTTTTGCTGATAAGAATTATATTCTTGTTAGTGGATCGGTGCCCGGCTTTAACGGTTCAATTGTTTTAATTCAGAAATAACGGACAACGGAACACTGTTCCGTTATTTAAATAAGATATACAATGCAAGTTGAAGTTTTAAATACAAAAGGAAAAGCAACCGGTAGAATGGTGGAACTGCCAGAAGAAATCTTTGGCGCAGAACCTAACAACCATGTTATCTACCTTGCAGTAAAGCAGTATCTTGCCGCACAACGTCAGGGTACTCACAAAGTGAAAACCCGTGCCGAAGTACAAGGAGCAAGCCGCAAACTTCACCGCCAGAAAGGTACTGGTGGAAGCCGGAAGGGTAACATTCGTAACCCTTTATATAAAGGTGGTGGTACCATATTTGGCCCAAAACCTCACCTGTACGATTTCAAGTTAAACCGTAAGGTAAAAGACCTGGCAAAAATTTCTGCGTTAAGCTACAAAGCAAAAGACAATGCAATTTTTGTAGTAGAAGACATTACGATGGATGCACCAAAAACAAAAACTTTTGTTGATATACTTGGGAACTTGAATGTGGCAGATAAAAAAATCATGTTCATTCAGCCGGAGTATAACGATAATGTTGAGTTGTCATTACGCAATGTGCCTTCAGTATTAGGAATGTTGTTGAGCGACATCAATACGTATGATATTGTAAATTCTGAAGTATTGATTTTGACAGAAAGTGCTGCAAAGATTTTTTCAGAAGAAGAAAAAGCAGAAGCATAATTTAAAAAATTCAAAAGAGTAAGAAATGAAACCTTCTGAAATATTAATAAAACCCATTTTGACAGAAAAAGCAAATGCCCAGCAGGACAAGCTGCGTCGCTATGCTTTCAAAGTGGCAAAAAAAGCAAACAAGCTGGAGATCAAAAAAGCAATAGAAAGCTTTTACGGTGTTACTGTAACTAATGTAAACACTTCTGTCTCTCCTGGTAAAAATAAAAGCCGCTTTACAAAAGCAGGTGTTATCTCTGGCCGCAAGCCGAGTTACAAAAAAGCTTTTGTAACAGTAGCTGAGGGTGAAAACATTGATTTGTATTCAAACATTTAAAGCCTCCCTCAAACTCCCTCCGAAAGAGGGCGAAATAAAAAAAGTGAATGGCTTCAACAGCCCCTAATGTTGATAAACGATTTATAAAAAAGTTCCTAATATCCGCCAACCGGCGGAGATAGGGGCAAAAGAAATTGAACAATGGCACTAAGAAAATTTAAACCTGTTACAGCCGGTACTCGTTGGAGAATCGGAAATGCATATGCAGAGGTTACTACTAATGTTCCTGAGAAGAGCCTGGTAGAGGCGAAACCTAGAACTGGCGGACGTACATCTTCTGGTCGTCGGGCTATGCGCTACATTGGCGGTGGTCACAAGAAAAAATACCGTATAATAGATTTTAAGAGAAATAAAGCAGGTGCTGCTACTGTAGAATCAATTCAATACGATCCAAACCGCACAGCTTTCATCGCTTTGGTGAATTATGCTGATGGAGAAAAAAGATACATTCTTGCTCCACAAGGTTTGGTGGTTGGTAATATCGTTGAAAGTGGTGCTGATGTAGCTCCGGAAGTTGGTAATGCTTTGCCAATGAAAAATATGCCATTAGGTACTAATGTACATAATATAGAAATGCAGCCTGGTCAGGGCGGTAAGTTGGCCCGCAGTGCCGGCTCTTCAGCCCAGCTAACAAACAAGGAAGAGAAGTATGCTATCTTAAAAATGCCTTCTGGCGAATTACGTAAAATATTGGTTAATTGTTATGCAACAGTTGGTGTTGTTAGCAACAGCGACCACTTTCTGCAAAGCATGGGTAAAGCTGGACGTAACAGGTGGAAAGGTATCAAACCAAGAACAAGAGGTGTAGCGATGAACCCTGTAGATCACCCAATGGGTGGTGGTGAAGGTAAAGCTTCAGGTGGTCAGCCTCGTTCAAGAAATGGTCAGTACTCGAGAGGTCTGAAGACAAGGACAAAAGGAAAAGGAAGCGATAAGATGATTATCCAACGTAAGAACGGAAGCAAAATAGCGAAGTAAAAAACTTATTCAATAATACAACGACATAAATTATGGCTCGTTCGATTAAAAAAGGCCCTTATATAGCTACTCACCTTGAATCAAAGGTGATGGCTATGAATGAAGGCAAAAATAAAAAAGGTGTTATCAAGACATGGAGCCGCCGCTCTACCATTTCACCGGATTTTGTGGGCCACACTTTTGCTGTGCATAATGGCAACAAGTTCATCCCTGTGTATGTAACGGAATTTATGGTAGGCCATAAGTTAGGTGAATTTGCACCTACCCGCCAGTTCAGAGGACACTCTAAAAAAGAAGGTTAATCAATACAAGTTGCTGGTGATTGGTTATTAGTTCTTATGAAGAACGACTTAACGAAAAACCAAAAACAAGAAACAAGAAACTAGAAAAAATGGAAGCAGTAGCTAAACTGAGAAATCATCCGACTTCACCTCGTAAAATGCGGTTACTTGTTGACCTCATACGTGGTATGAAAGTAGAGAAAGCATTGGCAGAATTGGAGCACAATCCTAAGGATTCTGCAGTTCCACTTCGTAAGCTGGTATTGAGTGCTATCAATAACTGGAAGCAGAAGAACGAAGGTGGTGACGAAAGCCAGCTTATCGTTAAAACTATAATGGTAGATGGTGCAAGAACCTTGAAACGTATGCGTCCTGCCCCGCAGGGTCGTGGTTACAGAGTTCGCAAAAGAAGCAACCATGTAACAGTGATTGTGGACGCAAAAGAAATAAAAAACTAAACGAATTAATAAACCGATAACATGGGTCAAAAAGCAAATCCGATTGGTAACAGGTTAGGCATCATCCGTGGATGGGAATCAAACTGGTACGCCACAAAAAAAGACTATGCCGGTAAACTGATTGAAGATCATAAAATCAGGACGTATTTAATGGCCCGTATCAACAAGGGCGGTATCTCAAAAATTGTTATTGAGAGAACATTGGGTAAACTGATTATTACGATTCATACATCCAAGCCAGGTATCATCATCGGTAAAGGTGGTGGAGAAGTTGATCGTATCAAGGAAGAGTTGAAAAAGCTGACCAGTAAAGAAGATGTTCAGATCAACATTCTCGAGATTCGTCGCCCTGAACTGGATGCGATGATTGTAGGAGATACGATTGCCCGCCAGATCGAAAACCGTATCAACTTTAAAAGAGCTACTAAAATGGCTATTGCCTCTGCACTACGTATGGGAGCAGAAGGTATTAAAGTCAAATTAGGTGGACGTTTGGGTGGTTCGGAGATAGCCCGTAGTGAAGAGTTTAAACAAGGCCGTGTGCCACTCCATACATTCCGTATGGATATTGATTATGCTAATGTGTTTGCACAAACAGTATATGGTAAGATTGGTATCAAAGTATGGATTTGTAAAGGGGAAGTATTAGCGAAAAGAGATTTGAACCCCAATTTCATTGCCGGTGGCGGTAAGAATGAAGGGGGCGGCGGTGAAAGAAGAGAAAGAAGAGATGACCGTGGTGGAGATCGCCGTGATGACCGCAGAGGCGGCGGCGGCGACCGCAGAGGAGGTGGTGGAGGTGGAAGAAGAAACTAATTGAAAAAGTTACGAGTTACGAGCCATAAGCTACGAGCCGTTTCAAATAAAATAGAGAGTTTAATTGCTATAGTAAAGGCTCGCAGCTCGAAACTCATAGCTCAAAGCTTAAAAAGATGTTACAACCGAAAAGATCGAAGCACAGGAAGATGCAGAAAGGCCGTATGAAAGGCGATGCAAAAAGAGGTACAACTATTGCCTTTGGTTCTTATGCTTTGAAAGCACTGGATCAGCACTGGATAACTGATCGCCAGATTGAAGCTGCCCGTCAGGCATTAACCCGTGAAATGAAAAGAGAAGGTAATGTATGGATCCGGATTTTTCCTGACAAACCAATTACCCGTAAGCCTGCTGAGGTAAGGATGGGTAAAGGTAAAGGTAACCTGGAGTTTTGGGCTGCCGTTGTAAAACCAGGCCGTATATTATTTGAAGTAGATGGTGTTGATGAGAAAGTTGCCCGTGCTTCATTAGCATTAGCCGCTGGTAAGTTACCTATCAAAACAAAGTTTATGGTACGCCGTGATTTAGTTACAGCGTAATAATTTAATAAATCGAATAGCGATGTCAAAAAAAGCAGATTTTGTAAAAAGCATCCATGGTATGAACGAGCAGGATTTAACAGCTCGCCTGGAAGAAGACAAACAGCGGTTAAAGAAAATGCAATTTGCGCATACCATTTCCCCGCTGGAGAATCCAATGACCATCCGTGGATTGCGCAGGGATATTGCCCGGTTGATAACTGAATTAAAGTTGAAGCAACAGCAAGCATAATAAAGCTATAACAATGGAAGAAAGAAATTTAAGAAAAACAAGAACAGGTGTTGTAACCAGCAACAAAATGGCAAAGACCATTACCGTTGCGGTAGAAAGAAAAGTAAAACACCCTATGTACGGTAAATTCGTTAAAAAGACTACCAAGTTTCATGCTCATGATGATAAGAACGAGTGCAGCATTGGTGATGTGGTAAAAATTATGGAAACCCGTCCGCTTAGTAAAACGAAGCGTTGGAGACTGGTAGAAGTAGTAGAGAAAGTGAAATAAGAAAGCTACGAGCTACGTCCGCCGGTTGGCGGAACGAGACGTTGCATTAAATAAACAGATTCGTATTAATTGCTAAAGGCTCGCAACTCGAAGCTAATAGCTCAAAGCTTAGAAAAATGATTCAGCAAGAAAGCCGGTTAAGTGTGGCGGACAACAGCGGTGCCAAAGAGGTGCTTTGTATCCGTGTACTCGGCAACAGCGGTCAGCGTTATGCCAGGATTGGCGATAAGATTGTAGTAACAGTAAAGGATGCATTACCGGCCGGAGGTATTAAGAAAGGAACAGTGGCAAAAGCGGTAATCGTTCGTACTACTAACAAACTTCGTCGTAAAGATGGTTCTTATATCCGCTTTGATGATAATGCAGTAGTTATATTGAACCAGTCTGACGAGCCAAGAGGTACCCGTATTTTCGGGCCGGTAGCCAGGGAACTCCGTGATAAAGGATACATGAAAATCATTTCACTTGCACCAGAAGTATTATAATTGATTAAAAGGGGGCAAACCCATTAAAGATAAAAAATGAAAGCAAGATTTAAACCCAAGTACAATATCCGCAAAGGGGACAGTGTAGTTGTTATCACTGGTGATGATAAGGATTTATCAAAACCAAGAATTGTGAAGGAAGTTTTGGTCGAAGATGCTAAGGTTTTGGTAGAAGGTGTAAACATCATTACCAAACACACAAAGCCATCTGCTCAAAATACGAAAGGTGGAATTGTAAAGAAGGAAGCACCTATCCATATCAGTAATGTTATGCTTTGGGATGCTGCACAAAAAGCAGGAGCAAAGGTTACAAGAGTGAGAAAGGATGGTAAAACTGAAAGGGTTTTTAAAACTAAAAAAACTCAGGGAGGTAAAAAATAATGAGTACGAAAAAGTATACCCCAAGATTGGCAGATAAGTACAAAAATGAAGTTGTACCTGCTCTGGTAAAAAAATTTAGCTACGACACTGTAATGCAGGCTCCTAAATTGGAGAAAATCTGCCTCAACCGTGGTGTGAATGGTGCTGTAACTGATAAGAAATTAGTTGATATTGCTCTTGATGAGTTAACAACTATCTCTGGTCAGAAAGCGGTGGCAACGATGTCAAAGAAAGATATCTCTAACTTTAAGCTGCGTAAGAACATGCCGATTGGCGCAAGAGTTACGCTTCGCGGAGTAAAGATGTATGAGTTTCTGGATCGTTTTATTGCAGTGGCTTTGCCCCGTGTTCGTGACTTCAAAGGAGTAAATGAAAAAGCATTTGACGGTCGTGGAAATTATACACTGGGTGTAACCGAGCAAATTATCTTCCCGGAGATTGATATTGATAAAGTGAATAAGATTACTGGTCTTGATATCACTTTTGTAACAACAGCAAATACAGACGAAGAAGCATACGAATTGTTGAAAGAGCTGGGAATGCCTTTCAAAAATGCAGCAAAAACTAGTTCTAACTAAAAGAATAAACAGACATGGCAAAAACATCAATAATAGCCAGGCAAAAGAAAAGAGAAAAGATGGTGGCCCAGCATGCAGTTAAAAGAGCAGAGCTGAAAAAAGCAGGCGACTGGAAAGCTCTGGACGAAATGCCGAGAAATTCATCAAAGGTTCGTTTGAAAAATCGGTGCCAGATTACCGGACGTCCAAAAGGGTATGTTCGTTATTTCGGTCTTTCCAGGATAATGGTTAGAGACATGGCATTGAATGGAAAAATTCCAGGATTGAAAAAAGCAAGCTGGTAAGAAACAAATTTTTAAAATTAAACTATCCAATTATTTCGTCTGGTTTGAAACGAGACGGGACGTAGGAGGGCAAAAAATATGGTAACAGATCCTATAGCAGATTTCCTGACCAGAATCCGTAACGCACAGATGGCCGGTCACCGTGTGGTTGACATTCCAGCTTCTAACTTAAAGAAGCGAATGACTGAAATTTTGTATAACCAGGGGTATATCCTGAAGTATAAGTTTGAAGATGACAACAAACAAGGCGTAATTAAAATCGCTTTGAAGTATGATCCTTCAACCAAGCAACCTGCTATTCACAGCATGGAAAGAGTTAGCAGCCCGGGTTTGCGTCAGTATGCAAAACCTGCTGAATTCCGTCGTGTAAAGAATGGTTTAGGTGTAGCTATCGTGTCAACTTCAAAAGGAGTGATGACAGATAAAGAAGCAAAAGTGCAGAATGTAGGTGGCGAAGTTCTTTGCTACATATATTAATATAAAAGTTGCTGATACATTAAGCTGAAACTATACTAAGCTGACCGGTCAGTAGCATTAAATAAAAAGATAAACTTAAGTAAATATGTCTCGTATAGGAAAACAACCGGTAGTTGCTCCCAGTGGTGTTACTATCTCTGTAGGTAAGGATAATGTGGTGACTGTTAAAGGCCCCAAAGGAGAACTGAAACAGGCTATTGACCGTGATATTGCTGTTGAAGTAAAAGACGGAACAATAACATTTGCCCGTCCTACTGATCAGATACGTCACCGTGCATTGCATGGCTTGTATCGTTCGCTGGTTTCTAATTTGGTGAAAGGCGTAACAGACGGATATGAAAGAAAACTTGAATTGATAGGGGTAGGTTTTAAAGCAGCTAACCAAGGTAATGTGCTTGATCTTGCTTTAGGCTTTTCTCACAATATCATTTTTGAAGTGCCTAAAGAAATTAAAGTCGCAACAGCACAGGAAAAAGGTCAAAATCCGATTATCACTTTAGAAGGAATAGATAAGCAATTAATTGGGCAGGTAGCTGCTAAATTAAGAAGCCTTCGTAAGCCTGAGCCATATAAAGGAAAAGGTGTTCGCTATGTTGGTGAAGTGGTTCGTAAGAAAGCTGGTAAAGCGGCAGGTAAATAATGCCCCTGTCCCCTAAAGGGGGACTTTGGAGGCAACGTTGAGTAACTATTTGAAAAGTTTTATAAATAAAGTTTCTGGCAGAATCAGAAACGTCAAAACTCCCCTTTAGGGGATGGGGGCATAAATTATGAATCCAAAAGTAAAGTCACAAAGAAGAAAAAATATCCGCTATCGCATTCGCCGGAAAATTGGCGAAGGATCAGCACAGAAACCCCGGTTATCTGTGTTCAGAAGTAATGCCGATATCTATGCTCAACTGATAGATGATGCTAATGGCCAGACACTGGCTGCTGCGTCATCAAAAGATAAAGCTATCGCAGCACAAAAGGTGAATAAGGTAGAAAAGAGCAAACTGGTGGGAGAAGCTATTGCCAAAAAGGCTGTTGAGTTGGGTATCAATGATGTTACATTTGATCGTGGCGGGTATCTCTATCATGGCCGTGTAAAATCAGTAGCTGAAGGAGCAAGAGAAGGCGGTCTCAAGTTTTAAGCAAATAACATTCAAACTTTAATTATAAGTATAAATGTCAAAGTACAACGTAAACAGGGTAAAAGCAGGCGACCTGGAACTGAAAGATAAAGTGGTTGCCATTAACCGTGTGGTAAAAACTACCAAAGGAGGCCGTGCCTTCAGTTTTTCTGCACTCGTAGTTGTTGGAAACGAGAATGGTGTTGTTGGCCATGGACTGGGTAAAGCCAAAGAAGTGCAGGAAGCTATTACTAAAGGAATTGAGGATGCAAAAAAGAACCTCATTAAAGTTCCTGTCATGAAAGGTACCATCCCTCATGATCAATGGGCCAAAGAAGGTGCAGCTAAAGTATTGATAAAACCAGCTGCACATGGTACAGGTGTAATTGCCGGAGGTTCTATGCGTGCCGTATTGGAAGCTGCCGGAATAACAGACGTATTAGCTAAATCACTTGGTTCTGCTAACCCTCACAATGTGGTAAAAGCAACCTTTAAAGCACTGGCTTTGCTTCGTGAACCAATCAGTGTTGCCAAAACCCGTACACTTGGTTTAAAGAAAGTATTCAACGGATAAAAGTTATAAGTATTAAGTTGTAAGTTTTGAAACCATTTACTTATAACTTATCACTTACGACCTACAACTTATAAATATGAAAAAGATAAAAATAACATTGGTTAAAAGCCCTATTGACAGGCCCGAACGTCAGAAACTGACTGTACAGGCGTTAGGTCTTAATAAAACTAATTCTACAAAAGAAGTAGAAGCTACACCACAGATATTGGGTATGATACGTAAAGTAACACACCTGTTAAAAGTGGAAGAAATATAATAACTTATTTTATTAAAAATGCGAGCCCCGAATGCTTTCGGGGCGTTAAGTAAAAAATAAAAGCAAAAAAAGATGAAACTACATGAATTAAGACCTGCAAAAGGTTCTACTCACAAAGTAAAGCGTATTGGCCGTGGTGATGGTTCCGGACATGGCGGAACATCTACAAAAGGTACTAAAGGCGGACAAAGCCGTGCCGGTTATAAAAGTAAAATGGCGCATGAAGGTGGACAGATGCCTATTCAACGCAGGATTCCTAAACGTGGCTTTAAAAATATCAACCGGATAGAATACAAAGTGCTTAACCTGGGTCAGATTGAGCAACTCGCAGAGAAATACAGCATCACAGAATTTTCTCCGGAAAATTTATATATCAATGGACTTATTGCTCATAACGACAGAATCAAAATACTGGGTAATGGTGAGTTGAAAGGGAAGTTCACATTTAAAGTGAATGCAGTGAGTGATAAAGCTAAATCAGCCATCGAAGCCGCAGGTGGAACGGTAGAAATTGTGAAGTAAATTCGCTAAATTGCAACGACGCATTAACCATGCGTTTTTTATTTATACTACCCAGGCTTGCCGAAGTAGTTTGTTTTAAGTGCTTTTAAATTTTTTTAATTCCCGTGAAGAAATTAATACAAACACTCAAAAATATCTGGAGCATCGAAGAGTTACGGGGTAAAATTCTTTTTACCCTGATGATGATTGCTGTTTACCGGGTGGGTTCCCATATCGTATTGCCTGGTATAGACCCGACAGCATTGAAAGCAAGTGAAGGTAGCAGCAATGGTATCTTAGGATTGATTGATGCTTTCTCCGGAGGTGCATTTAATAATGCATCCATTTTTGCATTGGGTATCATGCCATACATTTCTGCCTCTATCTTTATGCAGTTGATGACAGTATTGGTGCCCCGTTTCCAGAAAATGCAGAAAGAAGGCGACAGTGGCCGCAAAAAAATCAACCAGTACACCCGTTATCTTACAGTAGCAGTTACCATATTACAGGCATCTGCTTATGTAAAATATCTGGAAGGAATGACAGCACAGACCGGAGGTCTAATGGCAGGATTCTCTCCTTCTAACTTCTGGCTAACTACAGTTGTTGTATTAACAGCAGGTACATTATTTGTAATGTGGATGGGTGAGAAAATAACTGACAAAGGTCTTGGGAATGGAACCTCATTGATCATTATGATCGGTATCCTTGCCCGTTTACCACAATCATTTCTGCAGGAATTGAGTGCCAAATCCGTACGTAGTGGTGACATACTTATTTTCATTGTGGAGATTGCCATCCTTATTGCGATTATTATGGGATGTATCCTGTTGATACAGGGTGTCCGAAAAGTGCCGGTGAATTATGCCAAACAAATAGTGGGCAACCGACAGTTTGGTGGGGCAAGACAATTTTTGCCATTGAAAGTGAACAGTGCAGGGGTAATGCCAATCATCTTTGCACAAGCTATTATATTCATACCAACCATTTTTGCCAACTTCAACACAACTGGTAAAGGCGGTTTGCTAAAAGCCCTGACGGATCATAGCAATATCTGGTATATGATTATTTATTCTGTTGTGGTAATTGGGTTTACATTCCTCTATACAGCTTTAATATTCAATCCAAAACAAATAGCCGATAATCTGAAACAGAATAATGGTTTCATTCCAGGGGTAAAGCCTGGTCAGCCTACGGCTGATTATATCGGCCAGATTATGGATAGAATTACTTTACCAGGTGCAATTTTACTTGCTTTTGTAGGTATTTTGCCCGGTATAGCTCAACGGTTTGGAGTAACACAGCAATTCTCTACCTTCTTCGGTGGAACTTCACTTTTGATTATGGTGGGTGTTATTCTCGATACATTGCAGCAGATAGAAACACAGTTGCTGATGCGTCAGTATGATGGTTTGATGAAGAGTGGCCGGATACAGGGAAGGCAAACACAGTCAGCAGTTCAGATGTAACGAATAGTTTATTATACAACAGACCCGTCTCGCCTCAGGCGAGACGGGTTTTGCTTTTTTTTTAAGATATTTGTAATCTATGATGCTTTATAAAACAAATGACCAGGTGGAAATGATGCGACAAAGTGCTTTGCTTGTTAGCAAGACACTTACTGAAATTGCTCAAATGCTGAAACCCGGTATTACAACTCTTTCCATTGATAAAATTATTGGCGGGTTTATTAGAGATTATCATGCTATTCCCTCATTCTTAAATTACAAAGGTTATCCTTTCAATTCTTGTATTTCTGTAAACGATGTGGTAGTCCACGGTTTTCCGGGAAATAATGAACTGAAAGAAGGGGATATTATTTCTGTTGATACAGGTGTAATATTGAACGGTTGGCATGGTGACCATGCTTACACATTTGCTATCGGTGATCCGGGAGAGGATACCATGAAGTTAATTAGAGTAACTAAGGAGTCATTATATAAGGGAGTTGAAAAAGCTGTTGCCGGAAACAGGATCGGTGATATTGCGTTT
>JBKJIX010000118.1:0-12378 GCA_046598205.1 Chitinophagaceae bacterium | reverse complement strand
GCATCTTCAATGCCCAGCAACACCAATAACCCATTCCCGATTTGTGCATTCATTTTGCCATCAATTGTCACACTGGCTTTGGATACTCTTTGAATAACTGCCCGCATTGTCCGTAATTTTGTTTTACAAATGTAATAGTTGAAAAATGATTGACGTAACTAAAGAAATATCTTTTCAAACAACCCGCAGCGGTGGCAAAGGCGGACAGAATGTAAATAAAGTGGAAACCGCTGTTATCGCTTCCTTTTATATTGATTCCTCCCAATTGCTGACGGATGATCAGAAAACAGTATTGAAAGAAAAATTATCGAGCAGGATAACTGCTGATGGCTATTTACAGGTAAAATCTCAAACCCACCGAACACAATTATCCAATAAAGAGGAATCCGTAGAGAAAATAAATGAACTGGTAAAAAAGGCTTTAGAAAGGAAAAAGGCCCGCATTGCCACCAAAGCAAGCAAAGCATCCAAAGAAAAAAGAATAGAAACCAAAAAAAGAAAGGCTGATATAAAATCTGGCAGGCAGAAACTACAGCCAGACAATTATTAGCCACGAAATCACACGAAATTACACGAAATGAAATTCGTAAATTAGCTGTTCAATTAAACCCTGTGCGAAAAAGCATCCTGACGATATTTTCTTTATTAAGTATAGTTGTTCTCTCTTCTTATATATTAGGTGCTTGCAAAAAAGATCAGAACACAGATGGGCTTCACTTATTGCAACAGGAAATACCGAACGTGTTTCCACAACCAGCTTATACTTTCGGGGATAATCCATTAAGCCAGGAAGGTTTTGAACTCGGCAGAAAATTATTTTACGATGGTCGTCTTTCTATTGACAATCTTCATCCCTGCTCTTCCTGCCACCAGCAAATAGCTGGCTTCAGCACTTTTGAGCATGACAGAAGTCATGGTGTTTTTGATTCGCATACACAGCGCAACGCACCAGTGCTGTTTAATCTTGCCTGGAACATCAGTTTTCACTGGGATGGAGAATTTACTTCATTAAAAGATGCCATTGCACAACCAATTAATGGCCATATTGAAATGGGCGAATCGTTTGAAGGTGTTATCAATAAAATAAAAGATGATAAAGATTACCAGGAACGTTTCAAGAAAGTTTTTCGATATCCTTTCATAAAGCCAGAATATATTTTAAAAGCATTGGCACAGTTTACCGGCTACATGGTTTCGGCTAATTCTAAATACGACCGTTTTAAAAAAGGCACAGATATATTTTCTGCACAGGAAGACCGGGGTTACCAATTATTCAAAGCGAAATGTGCCACCTGTCATCCCGAACCAATGTTTACCGATTACAGCATCCGCAACATTGGTTTGCCAATAGATAATTTTTTGAAAGACTATGGAAGGATAAAAGTTACAGGTAAGCAAGAAGACTCATTGAAATTTAAAGTGCCTACCCTTCGTAACACTTATATCTCTTCCAACTATATGCATGATGGAAGGTTTAATACGCTGCTCCAATGCATCAATCATTACAGGACTGGTGTGCAGCAAAGTACTTCACTTGACCTTTTATTAATAAATGGAATTACACTGACCAACACGGAAGCAAACGATATAACGGTCTTTCTCCGCACATTAACGGATTCAGTATTTTTGAAGGATCCCCGATTTCAGCAACTCTAGTAAGAGCTAGTTCTTCTTTCTTTTATCCAGTAAGTTTTCAAGGCTTTGTTTCTGCGCATCAATATCTTTTATCGTATCATCCTGCGCCTTTATATTTTCTGCCAGCTTCTTTTCCAACTCTATCTTATCATCTTGCAGACCTTTTAATTTTTTTTCTGCTTTGGCCACCACTTCTTCCTGGGCTTTTATCTTTAATTCAAGATTAGCTACTTCAATATCCGGCACCATATTATTTAAAAAAGATTTAGCCGCACCAACATCGTAAGCACTAAGGCTGCCCAACGCATTATTGCCATCTTTACTCATAATCAAGTAGAGAATAGATTCTTCATTTTCTTTTTTACTTTTTCTTTCCACTTTTATAATGTAATCCATCCTATCCTTGCTGATGTCGGTGATGTAGGCATTTTTAAAAATAAGAAAGCCCTTATCCCTGTTCAACAGACCTTTTTCCTCTTTTACTTTAAACCCGGATTGTTCCATTCGCTTAACAATTGCATTTTCTACCGCCTGCGATGGATACCCATAATCAATGACGACAGCCGCCTGCCTTTTCTTATCATACTGGATAGTCCCTTCATAAGCCTGTGCCAACGTAATAATTGTAATACTCAAAAAACTTATAAATAGTAAACTGATCTTCTTCATAATCCTAATTTTTCTGGTAATAAAGATACTGCAAGAGTTAAATGCGTTGCAATTGCCGCAAATTAAAACGGAGAGAATTCGAGGAGATGCTTTTTTTGTCCGTTCAAAACCTACTTTTGTCCTGTCTTTGCAGCCCTTGTACATCAACAAATTCAGTATCGGGGAAGCAGGATATAAAATTTCCAATCCTTTGAGTGGAATTAAAAAACTGGCTAGTCAAACATTATGGTATGGTGTACCCACCATTGCCAGCCGCTTTCTGGGCTACCTGATGAACCTTACCCTGCCCCTTATTTTTGCACAGCCTTCCAAAACGGCCGATCTTACCCAGGTATATGCTATTATTCCCTTTTTAAGTGTACTATTTACGTATGGGCTTGAAACGGCTTACTTCCGTTACTCGCAGGAACTTGACCAGAAGAAATTGTACAATACCCTTTCTGTTTCGCTGATTGGTTCCACTATTTTTTTGACCGCCCTACTTTTTATTTTTAAAGGAAATATTGCTTCCTGGGCCAATCTTGAAAGCCATCCGGAATACATTAACTGGATGGCCGGTATTATTTTTTTCGACACCATCAGCACATTGGCTTTTGCAAGGCTGCGGCAGGAGAACCGGCCCAAACGATATGCTTTTGCAAGACTATCGAGTGTATTAATGAATATTATTGTCGTTGTGCTTTTTATGGGCATCATCCCAAAATACCTGCACAGTCATCCGGATAGTTTTTTAAAAAATATTTACAGTGGCAAAGATTCCGGCATTATTTATTACCTGATTGGAAATTTTTGCGGCAGTGTACTCACTTTTATAATCCTGCGAAAAGAATTCAGTCAGATACGTTTCAATTTTGATTCGGCACTCTGGAAAAAAATAATGCGGTACTCCTACCCGCTGATAATAGTGGGAATGGGTGGTATAGTAAATGATATGCTGAGCCGTTTAATTTATCAGCATGTGGTGGATCTGCCGGAAGAGCAGGCCAAACATGAACTGGGTGTGTTTGCTAATATCATCCGGCTTTCTATTTTAATTACAATTGCCATACAGGCTTTTCGTATGGCAGCAGAACCTTTCTTCTTTAGCAGGAGTAAAGAAGAGAATGCACCAGGTACCTATGCAAGAGTGATGAAATTTTTTATATTGGTTTGTTGCTTCCTGTTTCTTGGCATCAGTCTTTATATTGATGTGGTAAAATGGTTTTTCCTTTCTATCCACCGTGCTGAATGGACAGAAGGCTTGTATGTGGTGCCGCTATTTGCGATGGCAAATATTTTTCTTGGCATTTATTATAACCTGAGCATCTGGTACAAGTTGAAAAATAAAAATTTGATCGGTGCAATGATTACCATTGCCGGAGCCATCATTACAATTGTTTTGAATGTTTTACTGATACCAAAGTACCATTATCTCGGTGCTGCTATTGCCACTTTCTGTTGTTATATATTTATGATGGTAACAAGTTATGTGCTGGGACAGAAATATTACCCCGTGCCGTATGCAAAGAAAAAATTGATTGCTTACCTGGTACTGGTTGCTTTAATTTATGCCACACACCGGGGATTGGTTTACTTGTGGGATAACCGGTGGTTTAACTTAGCGGCCGCTACTTTCCTGTTTGGCTTCTTTGCCTGGTTTGTGGGAAAGATTGAGAGGAAGGAGTTGGAGAAGATGCCGGGGATTGGAAAATTATTTAAACACAAAACTTCTTAATACAACCTCACCTCTCCACAAGTGGAGAGGGAGAAATGACTCCATTAATAAAGTTTCACAAACGGGTTATTCATTTTCTCAAAACCAACCGTGGTTACCGGCCCATGCCCGGAATAAACTTTTGTTTCATCCGGCAACGTAAAAAACTGGGTCTGGATACTATTAATTAAAGTATCGATATTTCCACCCGGCAAATCGGTTCTGCCCACACTACCATTAAACAATACATCGCCGCCAATAATAAACCCACCGGCTTTATGGTAAAAAGAGATACTACCGGGTGAATGACCGGGAGTAAACCGGATTTCCAGTTCATCTTCTCCTATTTTAATAATATTTCCTTCTTTTAAGTAAACCAATGGCCCATCATAGTTGTCGAAAGGCAATTGGTACATGAGCCCGGATTGGGGGGCAAAGTCAAGCACCTGTTTTTCTTTTTTATGCAGGTGCAGGGTAAGGCCCCAGGTGTCGTGTACGAATTTGTTGCCGAAAACATGGTCAAGATGGCAGTGGGTGTTAAGCAGCAAAACAGGTGTCAGTCCTGTCTTTTCGATACCCGTTTTTAATTCGTCCCTTTCTTCCGGGAAATAACAGCCCGGATCTATAATGCAGCACTGCTTCTGCCTGCCCGTCCGGTAGGCAGGTTCGTTATACAATACGTAAGTATTCTCCTGAACTGGACTAAAAGTGAATGTCTTAACAGCTAACATGGATGGTTTTTTCGTACTTTTAATTTAGAACTGAACTTTAATAGGCTTAAGGAAATAAAGATAATTAAAACCTGCCCCTATTGAGGCTTCTGATTTGCGGAGTCTTCGACTCCCTCTCCTTAAGGATAGGGGTGCAGAGTTTCTCAAAATCAGGAATAGTGATGGGGTGAGGCTGATGAACAAAGAACCGAACGATGAAGAGCCCACCTTCGCTAAGGCTACGGTGGATAAATGCGACGCAACGAAGATGAACAGAATTGCTGAAGTCTGCCTACATAAAATTTCGGTAGGTAAGCTGGCTGCCAAATAACAAATCCGCCTTCGCTAATGCTTCGGTGGACAAAAAAGACCGATTAATAAAAACCCGATCCCGATAACTAGCGGGACTATCGGGACGAAACAGTAAAGAGTCTATGAAGAAAGTATTAAGCCTGATTGTCTGCCTTTCCGTTTTATTGAGCATGGAAACTGCAGCCCAAGTAAACACAGTGGAATTTGGTAAGAACCGGGTTCAGTACCAGAAATTTAATTGGAAATATTACGAGACAGAAAATTTTAACAGCTATTTCAGCCAGGATGGTTTGGGTCTGGGCAAGTATGTGGCGCAAGTTGCCGAACTGGAACTTCCTTCCATTGAAGAGTTTGTAGAGTTTGGCCTGCAACGCCGCATCAACATTGTGATATATAATAATTACGATGAAATGCAGCAGTCCAATATCGGACTCGGTATTGACTGGCAAAACACCGGCGGTGTTACCAAATTGGTGAATAATAAAATGATCCTGTACTTTGATGGCAACCATGACAATCTGCGGAGGCAGATTCGGCAGGGCATTGCAAAAGTGCTGGTGGATAATGTGCTGTTTGGTGATGACCTGGGAGAGTTTGCTGCCAACCAGGCATTGCTTGATTTACCAAAGTGGCTGACGGATGGTTACGTTGAATATGCAGCGGAAAACTGGAACACTACATTAGATGACGATCTGCGTTCATCTATGCTGGCAGGCGACTACAAAACCTTTTATCATTTTGCATTTGAAAAGCCTATGCTGGCTGGTCATGCATTCTGGAAATATATTGCTGATAAATATGGTAAAAGCAAAACCACTTACTTTCTTTACCTGGCCCGCATTTACCGCAATCTGAACAATGCTTCGAACAAAATAGCCAAGAAGAAATTTAAAAAAATGCTACAGGATTTTATGGTGGATGTACAGCAGCAATACTTTAAAGACATTCGTGGCCGCCGCAATACACCAAAAGGACAATTATCAGTAACGGAAGAAATCGGCAAAAAAGATTTTATCAGGTTTAATGCAAACCCGACACCAAAAAGTTTTAGCTATGCTGTGGTAGAATTTAAACAAGGCCGCTACCAGGTGGTGCTGATGGAAAATTTTGTGAACAAGAAAGTATTATTAAAGCTGGGTGTAAGAACAAGAGAAGACCTAAAACATCCCAACTATCCGTTGCTTGCCTGGGATGGTAAAGGAACCCGGCTGGCCGTATTGTACAGCGATGAAGGGAAAACAAAATTCTTTGTGTACGATCTGGTGAACCATAGCAAACTCTGGCAGCATGAAATTGAAAAATTTGACCAGATACAGGATATGAAATACATGCTTGATAATAATACATTATTGTTTAGTGGTGTAAGAAGTGGCCAGACTGATATTTATGTTTATAAAATAGATAAAAAAACGATTGAGCAGGTTACCAATGATGTGTATGATGACCTTGATCCTTCATTCGTAGCTTTTCCTAATAAAACTGGTATCCTTTATTCCAGCAACCGGCCAACAGCCCTTGCTGCCAGCAGCGATGATTCTTTGCCGGGAAGTCATTTCAATATCTTTTTGGTTGACAACTGGAATAAAGCTGAGTCAAAACAAATTTCCAAGCTCAGTGATTTAAAACATGGCAATGCCCGTTTTCCTTCACAGTATAACCAATCGCATTTCACCTTTATCAGTGATGAGAATGGTATCAATAACCGCTACGCCGGTTTCTTTACTACACAAAGAGCCGGGTTAGATACCTTAATATTTATCGGCGATGAAGTGCTGCGCAATCCACCACAAAAAGATGTGGACAGCCTGCTGAAAGAATGGAACAAAAATGATATTGATTCGGTTGGCTTTGTATCTGTTACTAATGACTCGTCTTATGTTTTCCCATTGACCAATTACCAGAGCAGTATGCTGGAAACAAGAACCGCCGGCGACAACCAGCAGGTGAGTGAAGTGGTAAAACTGGGTGATATAAAACTATTGTATCGGCTGAAGGTGGATGAAAATAATCTGCGCCGCCGCAATATCAATGCCCGGCCTACCGAATACCTGAGAAAAATTATTGAAGAAGAAAAGAAGGCGGCACGGAAAGAATCAACCTTTCAGCCAAAAACTGATACTGCAACAAAGAAAAAAACGGATGTCTTCAACACCGGATTTGAAGATGAAAAAGTAACTACTGCTGAAACTGGTAAAGTGGTGCAGACAAATGTAGCAACAAGAGAGCCGGTATTGAAAAATGCAAAAGTGTACGAGTACCGTCCGCCAAAATTCTTTAACGACTACCTCGTAAGTGGATTTAATAACAATGTGCTGATTACCCGTTTTCAACCTTACCAGGGAGGACAGGGCCCTATTCAACTAAGCAATGGCAATCCGCTTAACGGAATCATTCGTGTAGGAACATCTGATTTGTTTGAAGACTGGAAATTTGCCGGTGGCTTCCGCATTAGTCCTGATCTTAACAACAATGAGTATGTACTTACTTCGCAATACCTGAAGAAAAGAATAGATTACGGTTTCACCTATTATCGTAACACCGTTAAAGACCCGCCGCTATATAACGACTCTACTTTTTTTACCAAACAATACACCAATCTCTACCAGGTCACATTAACGTATCCATTCAACAGAATAAAGAGCCTTCGTTTTAATGTAGCCTACCGGAGCGATAAATATGCGGCCCTTGCCACAGATCCTAACTCATTAAAAAGAGCAGCAGACAGGCAAACTTATGCGTTAGCACATATTGAATATGTGCATGATGATGCCATTAACCCGGCCACTAATATCTGGAATGGACTACGTTATAAAATTTATTTTGATTACAATGCCCGCATCAGCAAAACAAATCCCAAAAACGTAACCAGCGATAATCCTTATACAATGAATGTTGGGTTTGATGCACGGCACTACCTGCCCATCTATCGTAACATCATTTGGGCTGTTCGTGCCGCAGGCGATATTTCATGGGGCAAAGAAAAATTCATTTACTATCTCGGTGGGGTAGATAACTGGCTGATGTTTGGCAACAACCAAAGGGATGATGGAACCTACCGCTACTTCAACCCTGCCAATACTCCTGCTCCGGATGCTGAATATGCCTACCAATCTCTGGCAGTGAACATGAGAGGGTTTAAACAAAATATTGCTAATGGCAACAACGCATTAGTAATAAACAGTGAGATAAGAGTTCCGGTATTTACGTCTTTCTTTAATAAGCCCATCAACAACGCCTTTCTGCGAAATTTCCAGGTGGTGCAGTTTGTTGATTTAGGAACTGCGTGGAATGGTGCTTATGATAAGATTGAAAGACCAAATGTTGTGTATGGAGCTCCGCCGATTGCAGTGAAAGTAAGGGCTGGTGGTGTTGGTCCATTTGCAGGTGGTTATGGTTTTGGAGCAAGAAGTACGTTGCTTGGTTATTTCCTCCGCTTCGATGCTGCCTGGGAAATGAATGGTTTGTTCCAGGGAAAACCACAGTATTATTTTGCGATGGGATTGGATTTTTAAACACGGATTTTAATATAATTTGCCTGAGTAAAGTCTTCCCGTTTTGGGAAGACTTTACTCAGGCAAAATTTTTCTGCATATTTCCGCCAACCACTTATACCAACTCAGATCTGCTTACTACCAATTTAACTGGACAAAATCCGGCTCCCGGCTGTAATTTTAGGGATAATGTCCCTAGCAAAACTATACAGGCCACTACTTTTCGTATTCGTATTCCTGATTACCGGATTATCCATTTTTTCACAAACAAAAATCATCCGTGGTATTGCACAGGATTCTCACAGCGAGGAAAGAGTTCCCTTTGCATCAGTCAGCTTTAAGAATACTACCGTCGGCAAACTCACTGATTCTTCCGGCGCCTTTACCTTCTATTTAAACGAATGGCCGTCTGACACATTGGAAATAACCTGTGTTGGTTATCAGCCTTACCGTTATATTATTGACAAAAGAAAAGACACCCTTTCTATTACCTTGAATATGGAAAGAGGAACATTCAATGATGGGGCATCCGTAAAAGTAAAAGTCAATAAAGGCCTATTAGTGTGGCGAAAAATAGTGCAGCATAAACCGGAGAATGACCGTTACCGTTTTAAAAATTTCTCCTATGAATTATACAACAAGCTGGAACTTGATTTAAAGAATATTAATTTTCAAAAATTCGGACAATTCAAGCCGCTGAAGTCTATCAGCGATTTAATTAATCAGAATATTGATACATCAGAAGGATTAAGATACCTCCCCACCTATCTTACAGAAGCTTTATCTGATTACTATTACCAAAAAAGTCCCAAAAAAAGAAGGGAAATTATAAAAGCTGCCAATACTAATGGTGTAAAAAATGAAAGTGTTTTAAAATTATTGGGGGGTATGGACCAGGTAGTAAATGTTTACAACAACTTTATTCCAGTATTTGATAAACAATTTGTAAGCCCTGCCAGTGATAATGGAGACTACTATTATAATTACCGGGTGGTGGATACACAGGTCATTAGTAACCAACGTTTCTTTCATCTTGTTTTTACTCCCCGCCGCCAGGGTGGCGATACCTTTGAAGGTGATTGCTGGGTGCATGTTGGCACCTTTGCCATCCAACGGATGAATCTGCGATTAGGAAAAGAAGCCAATATAAATTTTTTGGGAAATCTTAGCTTGATACAAGAATATAAATGGCTTAACGATTCTATCTGGTTTCTTTCAAAAGATAAATTCGTTGCCGACCTTTCGCCGGTAGGAAAGGAAAGGCCAGGTTTTATTGCCCGCAAGACAACTACTTACCAGCATGTAATTATCAACGACACTTCGGTTACTAACGAATTGGCTAAAAATAAAATCATGGAAGAAATAATCACCCTTCCTAAAGCCAATGAAAAACCCAAAGAATTCTGGGCCGCTGCCCGGCATGAACCACTCTCCAAAAATGAAAGTGGTATTATAAAAATGATTGACACATTAACCAATGCCCCGGTGTTCCAAAAGTTTACCCGAACGATGGCTTTCATCGGCACCGGTTATAAAGATATCGGCAACTATCAAATCGGCCCCTGGTTCAACTGGATGACATCAAACGGCTGGGAAGGTTTTCGGGTCAGGTTTGATGTGGCAACGAATAAACACTTCAATAAAAAATTTAAATTTCATACTTACCTCGCTTATGGATTTGGCGATAAAAAATTGAAAGGTATGGGAGAAGTTTTTTTTCTTCCATACAAAAGTCCAAGAACATATCTCTATGCCTCCTACACTAATGACCTTGATTGGGGGCAGAGTTATTATGGAGAAGTTTCGCAGGACAATATTTTTGCACTGGCTATTCGCAAAACAGGTATTCCCATCAAGAATTTAAAAATAAACGAAAAGCGGTTTGAGTTTTTTAATGAAACATTGTCGTGGATGTCTAACCTTATCACTGTAACGCATAAAACCACCTTACCGCTTCGTAATCTTTTACCTGTAGATTCCTTTCCAATTACCGGCCAAGGAAAACCGTTCACTAATTTTGAAGTAGCACTTCGAATACGTTTTGCTTACCTTGAACGATTCTTGGAATCCCACTTTTATCGTACTAGTTTGGGCAGTGGTTATCCTATTGGTGAAATCTATCTTAGTCATGGATTTGCCGGTATTTTTAAAAGCAGCTATAAGTACACGAAACTTTCAGCCAGTGTTTCAGATTATGTAAATGTACCTCCCCTTGGAAATATATCCTGGATGGTATATGTCGGCAAAACGTTTGGCACACTGCCATATATCCTTCTTGACATTGCACCGGGTAATGAGTTATACTATTATAATAAATATGCATTTAACATGATGAACCGTTGGGAGTTTATTCATGATAAGTACGCAGGCATCAACTTCGAACATAATATTGGCAATGGTATCTTCCGCTGGTTTCCCAAACTTCGCTTCCGGCAATTCTGGACGGCGAAAACTTTATGGGGCGGTCTTTCTCCTGCCAACAAAGCACTCAATTTTAAACAGGGACACAATTTCCAATCACTCAATGGTAACACTTATCTCGAACTCGGCACCGGAATCGACAATATTTTTCATGTATTCAGGTTAGATTTTGTGTGGCGGGTTCTTCCTTCTACTGTTGCAAGAACAAATGATAAAAATTTCGGCATTTTCGGAAGTTTCAGGGTGGCGTTTTAAGAATGGCACATAGATAATACCAATAAAGCAGATAACTACAGATTTGTCTTTAAAATAATCCGTGTAAATCCGTTCAATCTGCGTCATCAGTGTTCCATTTTCACTAACTTCCTTTCCCAAATTACAATTGCATGTCATCCCACTACATCCTTGCCCTCGACCAGGGCACCACCAGCAGCCGCAGTATGTTATTTGATAAACAAGGCAACATCATCAGTGTAGCACAAAAAGAATTTAAACAAATTTTTCCGCAGCCCGGCTGGGTAGAGCATGATGCCAACGAAATATGGAGCACACAGTTTGGCACCATGGCAGAAGCAGTTGCCAAAGCTCATATCAATATGAAACAGGTGGCCGGCATCGGTATTACCAATCAACGGGAAACAACGGTATTATGGGATAGAAAAACAAGTCAGCCCGTCTATCATGCAATTGTTTGGCAGGATAGAAGGACTGCAGCCTATTGTGATGAATTAAAAGCAGCTAATCATGCAAGCACTATACAGGAAAAAACTGGATTAATCATTGATGCTTATTTCTCAGCCACCAAATTAAAGTGGATATTAGATAATGTAGATGGCGCAAGGCAAAAAGCAGAAAACGGTGAATTGGCTTTTGGTACTATTGATACATGGCTTACCTGGAAACTTACCAACGGCGCTGTGCATGTAACAGATGTATCCAATGCATCAAGAACTATGTTATATAATATTCATTCGCTGCAATGGGATGAAGAATTATTAAAGCTGTTCAATATTCCGACCTCCGTTTTACCTGAAGTAAAACCAAGCAGTAAGATTTACGGGGTTACAGGAAATATTATTCCTGATTCAAGAATACCTATAGCCGGTATCGCCGGTGATCAGCAGGCAGCGTTGTTTGGTCAACTATGCACCCAACCGGGTATGGTAAAGAACACTTACGGGACTGGTTGTTTTATGCTGATGAATACAGGAGAAAAAGCCATCACATCAAAAAATAATTTGCTCACTACCATTGCCTGGCAGATTGATGGTAAAACAGAATATGCTTTGGAAGGAAGTGTGTTCATTGCGGGGGCGATCGTGCAATGGTTGAGAGATAAATTAAAAATCATCCGCAGTTCCGCTGAAATAGAAAAATTAGCAGGTCAGGTGGAAGATACCGATGGTGTTTATCTTGTTCCTGCCTTTGCAGGTCTGGGTGCGCCACA
>JBKJIX010000179.1:0-47982 GCA_046598205.1 Chitinophagaceae bacterium | reverse complement strand
CATAAACCCACCCCATTCAAAATCTCTTTCTAACCTAAGATGTTTTCACCCCTCCGCCGGAGGGGATATAGACCCTGTTGTTTGGAGATTTTTAAAAGCCAGCATCAGCGACAATTTAAAATGCACCCGGATAATATCCCGGTTTTCTTTTCCGCAGCTTATACATAGTTTTGCAACTACACTATGCAAAATAACCTTGAAGGAATTGGATTTGATGAAGTGACTGACAACAGCGGTACCTGTTATACTGTTTTCAGAAATAATTTACAACCCCGCTACTCCACTGTTACTTTCGATATTTTAAAAGGTTACTTTTTTCTTCTCTTAACTGCAGGAACAATTATTTTTCTTGACTATCATTTTAATTCTTTTTGGTGGATTACTATCCCCGTAAGTAGTGTGCTTATCGGTTATATCGCTGCTTATCTTGCACTGTTCATACATGAGGCAGGGCATTTCAATATTCACCCTGATAAAAAATTGAATGACAGGCTGGCTACTATTTTTCTTTGTCTGCCCTTTGGCCTGTCGTTGAAATTGTACCGAAAAATTCACTGGCAACACCATGTTCATTTGGGAACACCGCAAGATGCTGAAGTATCCTATTTTCATGCCCCAACCAAATTGTTTGTATTAGAAACCTTAACCGGTATCCATTTACTAAGAACAATGATGCGCAAAGAAGGAAATGATATACTAACAAAAGAACAGGTAAGAAAAAGCAGGATGATGCTTTTAGCAGGAGTATTTTTCCATCTGATTATTCTTGCTACAGCTTTCTTAACGGGTAATTGGCCATTTGCCATTACATGGATATTAGGCTTTGGTATTTTCTTTCCTTTTTTTGCTACGATACGTCAGATATTGGAACACCGGGATGAACTGGCACATCATTCGACTGATTTTTATAAGCAACCGCATGGAAAAGTAAGCCGACTGTTTGTTCATACTATACTTAGCAGCAGTTTTGGCTCTGCCGGTTTTACCCGACACATGATCCATCATTGGGATCCGCAGATTTCTTATACCCGCCTAAAAGACATTGAAGCATTTCTTTCAACCAGTGAAAAAGTTGCTCCAATCATTAAAGCATCCAAAACAACTTATACTGCTGCCCTAAAGAAATTACTTACGGCTCCATGAGTTTAGCTCCTGCATATTGCCCTGTTTGCAAACAAAAAAATATCAGCACCTGGAGTGTAGCAAGGGACTATGAATATTTGTCTGTGGAAGAAGAATTTACTTACTATGGTTGTGCTGATTGCGGAACTATCTTTATTCATCCAATACCGGTTGATCAATTAAAAAAAATCTATCCTTCAAACTATTATTCCTTTGCAAACAAATCAAAAAATATTGTTGTACGATTAAAAGAATGGTTAGACAAAGGTTTCTTTAAACGAATTTTAAAACAACTACCGGCTCAGCAAATAAGTGTGTTGGATATTGGCGGCGGTACAGGATGGATGCTTGATGTGCTGAAGAATACAGACAATCGAATCCAATTTACCCAAATAGTTGATATAGATGAAAAGGCAAAAAGCATTGCTGAAGAAAACAATCATGCTTATTTTGAAGGAACCATAGAAAATTTTGCAACAGACAAAAAATTTCATCTTATACTCATGCTGAATTTGATAGAGCATGTAGCTGATCCCTTATCTGTTTTACAAAAAGCACAATCACTACTTGCCCAGGATGGAATAATAGTTATTAAAACCCCCAACACTGATAGCTGGGATGCCCGGCTTTATAAAAAATCATATTGGGGTGGCTTGCATTGTCCAAGGCATTGGGTTATTTTCTCTGAAAAAAGTTTCCGGCAACTATTACAATCAACCGCTTTAAAAATAAAAAAATTAACCTACACACAAGGATCTCCTTTTTGGGCATTTAGTATCATTGCCGCATTGCATCGTAGAAAAATTATCCGCATCTCTGCTCAAAAACCCATCATTTTTCATTGGTTGTTTGCACCCATCAGCGCAGTGTTTGCCGTATTCGATTTTATTCGCAGGCCTTTTGCTAAAACCTCTCAACTATTTATCATCCTTACAAAAGATGTTTAGCCGTTCCAATCACAAGGATTGTTTGACATTTGCCCCAAAACTGATAGCTTTATAGCAAATTAGCCGCATTTATTGCTTATGATGATCAGCATTGTTATACCTGTATTGAATGAGGAAGAACTGATTGATGAATTATACAATCAGACATCTGCTGCATTGAATACCATTACCAGCGACTGGGAAGTTATTTGTGTAAATGATGGCTCGAATGATAATACGTTAAGTAAGCTGGTTAGCATTCATGAAAAAGACCGCCGCTGGAAAATAATCAGCCTGTCAAAAAATTTTGGACACCAGCCTGCTATCTGGGCAGGATTGAATTTTGCACAGGGAGATCATATCGGTATAATGGATGGCGACTTGCAGGACGATCCTGCAAATTTCTCGAAATTCTTAGCAACGCTTTCGCCGACAGTTGATATTGTGTATGCAGTTCGAACAAAAAGAAAAGAAAATTTCTTTAAACGAATTGCGTATAGGAGCTTTTACCGGTTGCTGAAAAATGTATTTGGCGTAAAAGTGCCACTTGACAGTGGTGACTTCTGCCTGATGAAGAAAAAAGTGGTGGATGAAATGCTGACAATGCCTGAACATAGTTTGTTTATCCGGGGCATACGTTCATGGGTTGGTTTTAATCAAACAGGCGTTGACTGTGAAAGAAACGAACGATTCAGCGGCCAGCCAAAATATTCTACCCGTAAGCTGATGAAATTGGCGTACGATGGCATGTTCAGTTTTAGCGATTTTCCGATTAAATTTTTAGGACGGCTTGGCGTTATTATTATTATGGCAAGCATTGCCTATGCAGGTTATATTATTACCAAAAGGCTGATGTGGGGACAAGTTCCAGCCGGTTTCACCACACTCATCATTGTTATTTTATTTTTTGGTGGTGTACAATTAGTAACGGTAAGAATATTGGGAGAATATCTTCTTCGTATTTACAATGAAAGCCGCAAACGGCCACTTTATATCATCAGCAATAAATATGGGGAGCTGAAAAATTCCGGCCAATAGACATGCAGACCGGTTTATTTATAAAAAAAAACAGAAATACAGTTACTGATATTATCCTGCTTATCATTATAACTGTTATTGCTTACCTGCCGGTATCTTTTTTTATTTTCAGTTTGAAGAATGATTCATTAGTTCAATACCTTCCTTTTCGCTATCATTTAAGTGAATCTATACAACACGGTTATTTTCCATTCTGGAGTCCTTATTTATATACCGGCTTTCCCATACATGCAGATATGCAGAGCATGACGTGGAACCCCATTGTACTAACCATTTCTTCTTTTACAAGATATAATATGTCAGTACTTGAATTGGAAGTAGTGATATACCTTGTTCTCGCAGCAATTGGTATGTATAGTTTGCTAAAATCATTTTCGCTGAACCGTGTTATTTGTGTTCTTGGTGGCATCAGTTATATGAGTTGTGGTTTTATTACCGGCAGTGCATCTGTTATTCCGTGGATTTCCAGTGCCGCTTTTATTCCTTTTGTTTTTAAATACCTGAAAAGATTTTTGGAACATCCGGATTGCAAGAGTTCCATTTCATTCAGCATCAGCTTGAGCATGTTGTTTCTTTGTGGTTATCCAACTTTCTTTATTTACACCAGTTATATTATTCTTGCTGTTCTGCTATTTGCTGCGATAACGCATTTCAAGAGCAAACCTTCGCAGGTTAATGTGAAAACTACAGGTCTTCTGGCAATAGCAGTTATAGTATTTCTATGTGTTTGCAGTCCGGCGATAATTTCTTATTGGGAATTTCTTCCTTATTATTCAAGAGGGTCAGGAATCAGCGTTGCAAAGGCCGCTGAAAATCCCTTTACACCATTTTCATCCATTTCATTTGTTTTACCCAATTCGGTTAGTAAAGATCATCAATGGCTGAATACAGATACAAGTATGAGGAACAGCTATGTTGGGTTGTTTGTCTTTTTGCTTTTTTGTTTGTCGTTCCTGCGTAAATATTCTAAGTGGCAAAAACTAATTCTTGGCGTTACTATTTTTTCTTTTTTATTGAGTCTTGGTTCAGTAACACCGCTTCATAAATTGTGTTATTCCACATTACCCCTTTTCAATACTTTCCGGCATCCGGGTAATATCAGGCTTTTTACTTCGATAGGAATAATTCTGCTGGCAGCTTTTTATGCGCAGCAACTTGTTCTATCAAGCAGGGATGAAATAAGGAAAAAAATTGTGCGGCTATCATACATAGTTTTTGCTTGTCTTGGTGTTATTGCTATTTATTGTTTGCTACAAAGTGGTGTATGGCAAAATATCGCAGCAGCATTGAAAAATATTAAACAACCAAAAGTATTTCTAGATGCGTTTTCTTTTAACTCTTTTCTGCTTCTTCAGTGCCTTGCACAAATTCTTTTTATCAGTTTACTGGTATATCAATTAAGAAAAAAAGTTATAAATAAAAAAATAGTTTCGGGCCTGTTTGCATTGAACTCCATACTTTTTTGCTGGATAGCTTTACCTTTCAATTTCATTTCGCAGGTAAAGACAAGTACCGTCAATCAGTTTGTGCAATCCTTTCCCAAGGGTTATCCGATGCCGGATATAAATTCACCGGTTGAGGCAGGTGTTATTTCTGATTCGTCGGAGATACCAATTTATGGCTATGCCAATTTCTATAACAAGAGAATCACTATACAAGACCACATAATTACCCCCACACTTAATAAAGATTATGAAACTTTTTATTTGGATAGCAAGTTGGGAGTAGCAATGGCGAACTATCCGTTTGTATGGTTAAATGATACTCTCACAGACAAAACACCGGATTCAATTATAAAGAATAAAAGATTTTCCATCTGGTCAGATAAATCACCAAAGCCTGTTATTACTTCACAGTCAGGCAGAGCTAATATTAAGCTGACCGGCTTTAGTCCTAATTCATTTTCTTTCACGGTAAATTCTGCGTCGCAATCAGTGCTAAGCATTTTTCAGCAATACAATCATAACTGGAAAGTAAAAGTAAACAGGCTATCCGTTCCACTACTAAAAATAAATATTGCTTTTATGGGTGTGCAGGTACCCGCAGGAGAAAGCTATATTGAGTTTACTTACAAACCTGTGAAAGTAATTGCCGCAATCTGGTTATCATTGACGACGATTTTTATTCTTGCTTTATTTTTTATTTTAACAGTCATTAAATCAAGAAGGCAATGATAAAGAAAAGGGGAAATAAGTGGCTGTTTGCAATAGGGCTTACCATTCCTGTGCTTGCTTTCTTTGCCGGTTATTTGTTTAATTATAACCGTGACTATATCCCAACAGGATTGATAATGGAAGATAATGCGTTGTACCTTTCTTATGCACGGCAATATGCAGATGCGGATAAGCTGCATTTATTTTATACCAACCCATTTAATGATTCCGGCAACTACTCCCCCATTTATTTTCAAACACAAAGTGTACTGTTGGCACTAATGATGAAAACCGGTATTTCAGCCGGGTTCCTAATGATCATATTTGTTATACTGTTTTCATTCCTATGCTTCCGTCTCATCATTGAAATGTACGACACATTAGTGCCCGAAGGAAAATATCGCACCCTTGGTATTATACTTTTTGCCTGGGGCGGCGGGCTGCTTGCTTTAGCTGGCATCCCCGTTCATTTTATGCTGCCACCAGATGGACAAGACCTATTCGACAGGATGTTTTTTCTTGACCCCGGTTGGGGTTGGTGGGGTTTGAACCTCGGCAGGTCTTTTTTTATTACCTGTGAAGCATTTTATCATTTCCTCTTCCTGCTTTCCATTTTAATGATTTTAAAAAAGAAATGGAATGCTGCTTTATTCAGTATTTTTATTTTATCCATTTCGCATCCGTTCACCGGCATTGAATTATTAAGTATTCTTGGAGCATGGCTCTTTGTTGAAAAACTGGTTATAAAGAATAAAAGCATTCCCTGGTATTTCGCCATCGGCGCAGGTCTTATTATGACCTTTCATGTTTATTATTATTTGTATTACCTCAACCAGTTTCCTGATCATAAATCGGTAAGTGAACAATTTTCTGTAAACTGGCGGCTGCGGTTCTTTAGTATGATTCCTGCTTATGCAATAGTCGCTCCATTGGCTTTTCTAAGTATTTTCAAATTCAGCAAGCCAAAAAAATTCTTTCAAAGCAGTCATAACCGTCTTTTTTTTTGCTGGTTGATTGTAGTGCTGCTATTGGTAAATCATGAACTGTTTATGAAACCAAGGCAACCTATCCACTTTACAAGGGGTTACGACTGGACCGGCTTTTTCCTCCTTGGCTTACCTGCCCTACAACCGATTTTTGAATACTTACATAAAATAAAAAGAGGAAAAATTATTCTTGGAGCATTTGTGTGCCTGTTCCTGTCAGATAATTTTCTTTGGATTACCAATTACATACGATTTACTGACAAGACAAAAGCAGTAATGTATATCTCACCGGAACAAAAAGAAATTCTTGGTATCATAAAAGATAAAGCTGATAATAAAACCCTTGTCGTGAGCAGCGACTTTGACCTGACGCTATTAAGTGCAGTCTATAGCAAAGCATACCCGTGGATTTCCAATCCTTATACTACGCCTTTCTACAAACAAAAAAAAGAGGCTTATACCAACTTCATCGCAACTGGTAAAATAGATAGTAGTTGGGCCGGAAGAAAAATAATTTTCATTTTCAACAAAAAAGATAGTTTGGAGAATGTAGCGGCTGGTAGAAATAATAATGCTTCGTTGTTACAAGAAACAACAAGCTATAAAATGTTTTCTACTGATTCGCTGATCAGTCAATAAGTTTATATCTTTTTCCCTTTCATCGCAGTGCTTATGGCTTCATCCATTAATCTTTCTGCGTAGGGGCGGGAAATTTCATTCAGTCTTTCAATACTTCCGTGAATTTCATCCTTATTCCCTTTCTTTACCAGTCCGGATAATTTCTCAATGGCTGTTTCTGTTTCTGCCAATTCCTGTTCAGTAAGAAATCCCCTGTTCTTTGCTATGAACTGAGTTGTTAATTCAAGAATTTGCTGTGCTTCTGTTTGTGATTCCACCAAAGCCCTTACCTGTATATCATCTTTTGCATGGGTAATAGAATCCAGCAACATTTGTTCTACTTCCTGATCTGTGAGGCCATACTGAGGTTTCACTTCTATGCTTTGTTCAATACCACTTCTTAGTTCTTTTGCTTTTACCACCAGTATGCCATCTGCATTCACTAAAAAAGATACTTCCACTTTTGGGAACCCTGCCGGCATACCGGGAATATTAGTTAGATTAAACTCAGCCAGCTTACGATTATCTTTTACCAAATCTCTTTCGCCCTGGTAAACAGCGATCCGCATACTACCCTGTCCATCTTTCTGTGTAGTATATTGCCGTCCAACTTTGGAAGGAATTTTTGAGTTACGGGGAATCAGCACATCCATTAGTCCGCCCATTGTTTCAATACCGAGGGAAAGTGGTGTAATATCGAGCAGCAAAAAATCTTTATTGTTACCCGCCAATATATCAGCTTGCACGGCTGCACCCAATGCAACTACTTCATCCGGGTTTACTGAATCATGTAATTTTCTTGCAAAGAAATCACTGACGGCCTTCTTTACTAATGGAACTCTCGTGGAACCACCCACCATTACTACTTCATCAATATCTTCAATACTCAACTCAGCATCTTTTAATGCCTTCTTACAGCAATGAATAGTTTTATCAACAAATGGGTTTACTAATTTTTCAAACTCTTCTCTTGTTAATCCCAAATCATGATTTGCTACTTTTCCAACAAATGAGTTATTACTGCTTAAAAACTTTTTCGCTTCTTCTGCCTGTAAACGAAATTCCTGTGCAAGGCTTTTGTTCTTTCCTAACTCATCTTGATTTATACCTAATGTAGTAGCCCAATGTGCTGTTATCTCCCTGTCAAAATCATCTCCGCCAAGATAGGTGTCACCATTGGTTGAGAGTACTTCAAAAATTCCCCCGCTGATGCGAAGGATGGAAATATCGAATGTACCGCCACCTAAATCGTAAACTGCTATTGTCTTCGTTTCATCCTTACTCATTCCCATACCGTAGGCAAGGCTTGCGGCTGTTGGCTCATTCACTATTCTTAATACATCCAGACCTGCCAGTTTACCGGCATCTCTTGTTGCCTGTCGTTGTGCATCATTAAAATAAGCAGGTACTGTTATCACTGCTTTTGTTACCGGTGTTTTTAAAATATGTTCCGCTCTTGTTTTTAATTCTTTTAAAATATAAGATGACAGTTCTACCGGTGAATAAAATTTGTCTCCCGCCTGAATTTTTACCAGGCTCTCTGTATTATCATCAATCACTTTGTATGTAAAAAAAGAAGTCTGATCCTTTACATCACTGTACGACTTACCCATCAACCGTTTAACAGAAAAGATAGTGTTATGTGGCTCGGTGATGAGATATTCTTTTGCTTTATCGCCTACCGCAATTACTCCGCCATCGCCAAAATGAATGATAGAAGGAACCAATGCCGCCCCGTCATGTTCTTTTAATACAACAGGATGCTTTGTATCCGGATGAATGATGGCTACCAGGCTATTAGTGGTACCCAAATCAATGCCCACAATCATTTCCTGTTTTTGTAAACTTCCGGTTGCTATATTAATTGCAATTTTCGCCATGGGTGCAAAATTCGCCTATCGGCGGCGTAAAAAAAAGCCCCGAAGCAGTTAAAACGCTTCAGGGCTTTCCGTATTCAGGAATATTTTAACTATCGCATCAGGTACATTTTACCGTAGCCTTTATTGAAGTATTTATCCGTGTTATTTACTCCCGGAGTTACAACTACTGGTCTGCCATCCACATCCAATCTTGAACTGGTACCGTTGTACTTATCAAGAGATTTTCCATTTAAATTGGTAACTACCCTGTACAGATAAATGCCATTGGCCAGTTTCTGCCCAAACTGATCTGTTCCATCCCATTTAAAGTCGGTAATGTTCCGTCCTATTTGCAATGGCCCCAGTTCATTTTTGGTGATCTCCCTTACTATTTTACCGGTAACCGTCATAATTTCAATCTTAATATTCTGCGGCACTTCTGTTCCGGTAATGGTAAATACAAATGCCGTGGAGGTAGTAAATGGATTAGGATAATTAAGCATGTTTGAAATCATCGGCTTATTAATCACATTAAACACCACTCTGTATTGAATATCATTAGCACTACCCGAAACATTGCTGTTCTTATCTTTTCCGGTTACTATCATTTCATACTCACCATCTTCAGTAAAGTATGGTTTGAAATTAATCGAAGCAGTGTTATCAGCATTAGGAGCCTGCCCGGCCGGAGTAAACCTTACTGAATCGTTGCTAAAGTAAAACCTCCGGAGACTACCGTTAGGATAACGAACCTTTAGAGTAAGCAGGGATGTATCATCCAGTATCATCCATCGGGCTTCATCCTTCAGTTTAATAATAATATCTGGCTTAGCTGAAACAATATCAGTATTTAAAATGTGAACCCCGTCAAAAGTTACATCCAGCAATGGGTTCAATGTATCACCTCTTACCCGCAGGCTTCGGAAAGCATAATTATTAAAGTGATACTGTTCGGGCTGGTCGTCGTTTGGATTGAATTCAAAGTACACCTGGTTTACTCCGGGGTAGTTTGCTGTTTCTAATCTGTGGAATACCTGCACAGTATCCCCAACTATTAATGGTTTCCTCTTTTCGTTAATCAATGTATGAGAGAAGTTATTGTGGTCTACAATTACCATTTTTACCCGCAAACTGTCAAAGTTTACATCACTGATATTTTTAAATGCCACTTTGAAACTGGCAGGTTCACCTACATCAACAGAGTCTCTGAATTGGAATGAAATATCAGGATTAACTCCTCCTTCCGGCACAGGTATATAAGTAAGCCGCCAGTAACGAAGCTGGTAAGGTGTATAATGCACGGAGTCTGCCGTTCTCATTCTTAATTTCATATAAGGATAAGTAGCTGCATTTACGGATGATACATCAAAAGTTTGCTGTGCCGTAGTAATACCTCTAAACAATGCTGCTTCACTGCCATCAGCCCTTACACCTATTACATCTACCGTGGCCACATCACCGGTAGGGTCGCCAATGCCTCTCCATTTAAGTTGTTTCCACTGCCTGGCAGGGCCAAATGAAGGAGAAGTAACATAACCAATGGTGTCTATGGTATTACAATCAACCGACAGTGTTGGATTATCAAACATACCCTGACCAACTATTGATTTCGGTGCAAACGAAGCATCATTCTTTTTATATACAAATGCAAATGGTCTCGTTCTGTAAAACGAATCAATTTCCGGGAAGCCGTTATTTCTTAGCAGATGATATAAAGAATTACCTGAACCCAGAGTAGCCGTGTCTGCTTTCCAAGTATCAATAAAAGCCTCCGGAAACCCGTAGATAGGGTTAAGAGAAAAATTTCGTACAACAATATAATGTCCATTCGGAATAGTATCCTTAAGGAATTGGATGATTTTTTTCCTGCTGGAATCGTTTGTATAGCGATACTCGAATGTAAAATATCGTTCTTCATCATCCCGGCATGTATTAGCAGTACTTCCATAAAGACCTTTACCAGTACTTGAGTTAACTCCGGAACCTGTACTGCTTTCAATTGTCCTGTTTCTCCAGGGCCTGAACGAAATAGGGTCAAATACATTAATAACTAATGAAGAATACCAACAACATAAACGGATGGCAGGAATACCATTTATTGCAACGGATAACTCAGCTTCATTCCTGGGGCCGCTGGTAATCCAGGTACCCTGTCTGATAAATAAATTATTTGTGACCTTTGCAAACTTTAATGACCGGCTTGCAGAATCAAGCCTTACCCTGTCGTAAGTTGATTTTGTTTGCTGGAAGAAATGCGATTGATTAAATCCTAAATCACTTGCATTAGGACCTGTGGGGCTCAGGTAAACAAAAGACGATTTGTTCCAAACTGGCTGACCATTGGAAGGTACAGGTGAAACTCTCCAGTAATATACCATACTGTCAATTAATGCAACTCCTGGTGTAAACTCGATTAAACCACCCGATGAATTTATTGTACGAACAATTTTTGAAGCCGAGTTAAAGAATTCTGTAGTATCCATTTCCATTGTAAATTGCCTTGCACTCATAAATGGATTGGCGGTAGAAGCAATGAGTTTTACATCCTGTCTTTTTACAATAGCATAAGTGTATGGATACACAGGTCTTGCCTCGTCTTCATACACAAATACATCTTTAACAATACAGTTGTTGGATTCGTATAACTCATCCACCGCATTGCCGGCATCAATACAAATAGATATTTTATTCAGTCCTTTGTCCCGTGATGGCAGAATATCAAAGGTATAAGAGAGTGAATCAATATAGCGGATACCAGGAATAGTATCCCGTCGTATTACTACTGTAGAAAGGTTTGGATAAGTTCTTTTTACTTCCACTACAATTTTCTTATTAACAGCCTTACCAATATTCATGAATTTGGCATCTATCTTAAATGATGACTCCGCCACCGACACAAATGAAGGCGTTACTTTTGCCAATTGATCTTCTATCACATAATCAGGCTTTGGAGTAGAGCCATTAAGTTTCAAAGCCGGGTCGCCATGAATAGTTGTTTGCTCGCAATGGAACCTGGCATAATAATCATTTTGTGTAGTGAGGTTATACATCTGGGTGATAGATTCAGTTAGGAGCTCACCTATTGTTTTACCATAATGAGTTACAGAAAGTGCATTATAAGTCCGTGTATTAAAAATATCAAGGTAATGCACTATACCAAAGTGAGTGCTGGCGATAAAGGCAATAGAGCCCCGTTGGTCGGCCAGTACAAATTTTTCTGACAGCGTTTCTTTAGTTATAAAACGCAGGGTATTGTAATTGTAAAAGTTACCTGCGTTACATCCCATTACAATTGTAACAGGATATTTGCCTGCATTATTATACTGGTCAGGATTATCAAGGTTAAACTCCAATGAGCTGGCAGAAGAGTGACCAAAATAAGTCATCAGACCCAACCCATCTTCAAACAAATTCTGCAACCTTGCGCTGCTGGCCTGTTCTACAGGTGCGGCAGAAACCTTGCTGAAGGTGCTTACATTTCCACCATACAAAGTATCTGATACTATTTTAGTAAACTTGCTCATGGAATTGGTAAGTATTGTACCCAGAGATCCATCACTTGCACCAATTACATGCGCCACATTTTTTAACCAGGCCTTGTCTTTGATAAGCGGTGATGGTAATGCCTGTGCCTGTTCGTATTGTATTACTTTGTTGAGGTATATTGTTACTTCTGCCGGAGTAATGGCAGAAATACGACCAATTGGAACTTTAGGTATTTCATTAATACCTGGCTCAACTGTCAATAAATTATCAGATGCCGGCCAGCCAAATGTAGGAATAAGGCCCAGCTTTTCCACATCGGGACTTGATTCAAAAGTTCTGTATTGTGTGTATGTCAATCCTTTACCGATAAGCAAAACATTTTTGATAGGTACCGTTGTGTAAGTATTACGGGCCCACCGGATAAAGTTGCGGACAGATAATGGGTTTTTCTTAATACCAAAGCCAAACTGATCAACCAGTTCATCTACCTGGTACACTTTTGCATTATGACTGCCACCAACTGCTGAACTGCGATAGTTTTTATAATCATCCACCGGGTTGCTGCCGCCAGCACCAGCCATCAATGTTGGATGAGAAATTATCAGATAGTTGCCCTGATTAGCTGCAAGGCCATAGTTAATAAAGTTTCTTGTCTGAAATGTTGTGACAGCTACCGGAACAGAAGAATGCTGTGACACTAAAAGCAGTTTTCTTTGAGTAGACGATGGTTGTAATACCACTTTCACTAATGCCGGGTTACTAATATCGCAAACGTACCGCTGCCCATTTGTGAGATCATATAATACTGGGCTAACGTTGTTATGATTAAATCCGCTTATTTCAAGATAGTTACCTGTAGCATTTGCCGGCAATATAAATTCAAACTTGCTGGCACCTCCAAAATTAAACAGTCGTGGATACACAAGCTCTGTCTGAGCTACAACCATCCTGTCGTTAACAGTAGTAGTGCAAATGTTTTTTATATCTACTGTAACTGAACCGCTGGCAATTACCGACAAAGCAAGTGGTACCTGCAGTTTTATATAATCAAAATAATCCATGGTTTGACTAGAAACCTGGTTACCATTTGCTTTAACATCAAGACGCCTTGGGTTTAATGCATTACCGGTTGCATTAATTTTTAGTATCGGTGATGGTGCTCCTGTACCGGTGTAAGGATTGAGGCCACTTCGATCAAATCGTAATAATGTGCCGGCAAAACCGGTGGCAGGATTCGCAGGCTGCATATCAACTGATGTCCAGCCTTCTCCCTGGTCATAAACAGAAGAGTGAACATACTCACCCACTACAGCCGCATAACCGGGATTAATCTTGTCCCTGTAATAAGCACCTTCGGTATGAATAAAAAAGGGTTCTACTGGAATAGCGGTTGGTAAGGTATTAGCGGTTGGTACTAACCTGGCATTTCCGCCAGAAGGGTTTATGGTAAGAAAAAAAGCTGCCGTATCAGTTTCAAGGCTCCATTTATTATTTAGTTGATGATCTGTATTTTTATAAAGAACACTATCGGGTTTTCCGTCGTTCATTTCGCCCCAGAATTCAATGTAATCAGCCCCACCAAGCGGCCCTGTTTGCACCGAAGTATAAAGAGGTAGCTGTCTTCCGTTTCTCCATAACTGAAATTGCTCTGCAGCAGTGCTGCCAATGCCAATGGATGTAAGGGTTGACTGGCTGATACGGTAAAGACCTGTACTGCCTATTTTAAACTTGTAGTAAGTTCGATTGTAATTTATCCATTCGTTATTGTATGCCTGCGACTGTGCCAGTAAACCTGTAAGCAGTAACAATGGAAGTAAAAATTTTTTCATGGAATCAAAATTTTATAGAGTACAGTTTCTTTTAATTATTTTTTTTTGCCAACCATATTTAACCGAAGCGAAAACACATGAGTAAATAATGGGTTTGACTGATTAGCAAGATTGGTAAAAGCATAATCAATCGTTACGTTTTGAATTTTAAACCCTGCCCCTGCGCTGGGCTGGTATATCCAAACTTTCTTCTGGTTCAATGTATCGCCATCAGATAAAGCCTTTTGGAAATTATTAATACCACCTCTGAGGAAGAAAACATTATTTACGTTCAGCTCTAATCCAAGTTTTGGGTCAACACTAACAGGGTCGCTGCTTATCAAAGTGTTTCGCTGACCATCGAATGTAACATCTGCATTCGCCTCGGCGAGCAGACTTGATTTTTTGCCCAACTTAAATTCTCTTGCTATTCCAAAGACTAATCTCGGAGCCGTAAGTTCAGTTGACTTTACAGGAATTTCATTATTCGTCAGGTATAATACTTCCTTTTCTCTTTCTGTAAACGTAAAAGACCAGGCATTGAAGGTGCTGGTAACGTCACGGGCAGCCACGCCAAACCGCCATTTATTGCTGAATATCTGCATACCTGCATCAAGACCAAAGCCCCATGCCTGGGCAAATTTGCCTACATTTCGATGAATCACTTTAGCGTTAACACCAAAATGCACATTCTTTTTCTCACTCTCCTTCAGTTTTTGAGCAAAAGAGAAAATGAAAGCATAGTCAGCAGAAGAAAAAGCCTGTATATTATTATAGTTGACAGATCCGTCTGGTTCAACAAGAAATAATGTATTCATAATATCATCAACAGCAAAGCGAAGCCCGGTGATGCCAATCGTTCTTTTATTGTTGGCAGTTGGCAGGGCCACTCCCACATAATCGTATTTGCCGATACCAGCAAAATATTCTGCATGCATCAGGTTTATTTGCGGATGGTCTTTTACGCCAACAAGACCGGCTGGATTCCAATATCCGGCTGTGCCATCACCAACAGATGCAACTTGTGAGCTGCCCATAGCAAGCCCCCTGGCACCTGCGCCAATATTTAAAAACTCGTTAGAATATTTTCGAAATTGTGCTGAAGCAGAAAAGAAAAATAAAATTGTCAGCAGGGTTAGGTATAAGCGGTTTGTTTTCATTCATTGAATTTTCTAATAAGCAATAGAGGAAGTCAGCTTTTCATACGTACGGGATTGATGTAAAAATAGTCTTTAGGCCCGTAAAATCATAGGTTTGCAGAGCGAAATGACTAATAACTGAAAACGAGATAATTAGAAAAATATTGCATAGGGGTCGGTCAATATCATTCTGGCTTACTTTTGTAATCTTGCCGCCGTATTCTGCGGTATTTAAACTGTAAATCAATGTTTTAAACATGAATTTAATTGAAGAATTAAGATGGCGGGGCATGATACAAGACATCATGCCCGGAACAGAAGAGCAGCTAAATAAAGAAATGACTTCTGCGTATATCGGCTTTGACCCAACTGCCGACAGCTTACATATAGGCAGCCTTGTTCCAATATTATTATTGGTTCATTTGCAAAAGGCCGGACATAAACCCATTGCTTTGGTTGGCGGTGCAACCGGATTAATTGGAGACCCCTCCGGAAAAAAAGAAGAACGAAAACTTTTGAGTGAAGAAGATGTAAATCATAATGTGGAGTGCATCCGCAAACAACTCAGCCATTTTCTTGATTTTCAGTCGGACAAAAATCCTGCATTGCTTGTTAATAATGCAGATTGGTTTAAACGAATTTCAACGATTGCTTTTTTACGGGATGCCGGCAAATATCTTACAGTCAGTTATCTTTTAAGTAAGGGGTTTATTAAAGACAGAATGGCCCACGATCAGGAGATTTCATTCACCGAATTTAATTACATACTGATGCAGGCTTATGATTTTATGTGGCTTTATGAAAATCATAATTGTAAGCTGCAAATGGGTGGCAGCGACCAGTGGGGAAATATAACTGCGGGTACAGAACTAATCAGAAAAAGATTAAGAGGAGAAACATTTGCATTTACCTGCCCGTTAATAACAAAAGCCGACGGTGGTAAGTTTGGTAAAACAGAAAGCGGCAATGTCTGGCTTGACCCTGTTCGTACCACTCCCTACCAGTTTTATCAATTCTGGCTTAATGCAACTGATGCAGATGCTGAGAAATGGTTAAAGATTTTTACTTTCTTAACCCAGGTAGAAATAAATTCTACTCTTGACGAGCATAAAAAAGATGCCGGTAAAAGATTGTTACAAAAAAGATTGGCGACAGAAGTAACAAAGTTTGTGCATGGAGATGCAGCATTGGCAGAAGCAATAACTACCACTGAAAAATTATTCACCAACCAAACAACACCTGCTGAAAGTTTAAGCATAGAAGATCTGGAAGGAATGGAAGGTGTGGTAAAGATTGATTTTCCGAAAGACAAAATTAGTGCTGGCATTGATGTAGTTTCATTTCTTGCTGAATCAACTATTTTTCCAAGTAAAGGCGAAGCAAGAAAATTAGTACAGGGCGGCGGTGTAAGCATCAACCGAAATAAAGTGGAAGACATTGAGTTGAAAATTAATAACTCCTTATTGCTTCATGATAAATATTTGCTGATTCAAAAAGGGAAGAAGAATTATTATTTGGTGAAAGTAACTTAAAGGTCTTTGACCACTTTCCACATTTCATCAGCAATAAAAAGGTTGCCTTTATCATTCATATGTACTCTATCATAAGTAAGTACTTCTTTTTCTTTGTTATCGGGGTTGTTCGTTTTCAGGTAGTCAATAAATTTTTTACGCAGGTCTATCAGCGGCAGGTTATTTTTTTTTGCAAGGTCACGGATGATATTACTGTACTTATTAAGGTCGCCATCTAAGGGATTACTCATGTCTGTCTTCTCTCCTACTACTGCCGGTGTACACAGTACTACTTTAATGTTCTTGTCTTTTAATTTTTTAATAATGGCCTGATAAAATTTTTCAAACTTATCAGCATCGGTTCCAGTACCCAATAAGGTTTTATGCCATACATCATTTACTCCAACATATATCACCACTACATCCGGGTTTTTGTTTAACACATCTTCTTCCATCCGTAAATACAAATCATATACTTTATTGCCGCTAATGCCTGAACCTGACAACTCATACTGATTAGCTTTTTTCTGCACTTTAATCAGGCTGTCCATTTTAAGAATATAGCCTTTGTACGGTTTCTCTTTCACCCCCAACTCGGTTATAGAATCGCCAAAGAAAATTATTTTGGTTTTTTTCTGCGGTGCAAAAGCAAAAGAGATAAAAAGAATAGTGGCAATGAATAAAAGCTTCTTCATAGTAAGTAGTTAAAACAATAAAAATACAAAAAGCTATCTGTCGAAAGGCAAGCACTGTATTAACAGATGTTTATTTGTTATAAAACAGTTGCGTTGTTAACGAACTTTAAGCTAACTATCTATATCATTTAATTGAAAGTGCCAGATGGTCTGCGAGGCATCAAACACATACATATCACTCCACATCCACCTGTTTCTTTATCACCGAACCATCGCTGACCTCTGGTAAATATTTTCTCTCTTTAATAAGAAAACCGTTTCCTTTCTCACAAAAATGCACTTTCAGGTTTTCAATACTGATAGGATTACCATCGGGAATATCGGCTATGTTAGAATGAAGAATATCATGTCCGTCAATAATTACAACCAGGCCACTGCCAATAGCTTCCATCTTATTTCCTTCTGTTACCAGCATGCCGGTGTCTTCTCCCAAACCAATTCCAATGCAGCCGGGGTTAGCGGCTACTGCCTGCGCCAATCTTCCGAACCGGCCTCTTTTTTCAAAATGTGAATCCACAATGACTGAATTGAGAAAACCCAGGCCTGTAGTAATTTTTACTTCGCCTTTTAAATGTGCCCTTGCTGCATTGCCTTCGTAGATCATCGTATTGCTCATCGCCATTGCTCCTGCACTTGTTCCTGCAATAAGGAAATTTTCCTCCTTATATCTTTTTTTAAGGATGGAAAGAAATTCGGTACCTCCGTCTGTGGCACTCAACCGAAGTTGGTTGCCACCGCTAAACATTACTGCATCACATTGGCCGATGCGGTCGATATATTCCTGGTTCATTGCATCCTGCCGGGTGCGGATATGCAACAATCCAATATTGGTGCAACCAATTTTTCCAAACGCATTCAGGTAATTTTCTCCTACTTCGTAAGGAATCATAGAAGCGGTAGTAATTACTTCTATACGAGAACCAGGCCCACCAGCATGTTCCACTACCTGGCGAAGAATACCAAGCTCAAAAAAGTTAAGATTATTGCGATGAAGACCATCTGTTTCAAGGTCTGCGCCTTTGTGTTCGGCTCCTCCTATCGCAATCAGTTTTCCTTTCGGATTACTCATTCATTGGGATTTGATTAAAGACAAATGTAACAGAAAAATAATTTAATGATTACAGGAACAAGGCAGTATCTCTTAGAAACGGGACAAGTTGTGGATATGTGGAAAATATCAGGTTTTAATCACCCCTTACGGATGTTTTCTTTTGAATTACCTTCATGTTTCAAATTATGCCGGATGAATGCTTTTGTAGTAAGAACTGCAGCTATCGTATTACATGCTGCTGCTAATTTTATCATTGTAACTTATCTGTTCAACTACAACTTTACAGGAAGCTAAGTTTTCTTAAAAATTAATCATACTTTTTTACCAGGAAATAAACTCCTATTCCGAGCAGGGCAATCAGGCTACCCCATAATGCAAACCAGCCGGTAGAAATAAAAAGAAATATCCAGATAAGAATAGATACTATTACCGGCACCGGGAATAACCACATTTTAAAAGGCAATGCTTCCGTACCAAATTTGTTGCGAAGCAACATCACTCCCACTCCCTGCCCGATAAATTGTACAATAATCCGCATGGCCAAAATAGAACTGATAACATCACCCAGCCGCATAAAAAGACTGAACACAAAACCTAAGGCACATAAAACTATCAGGGAAACGTAAGGAAAGTTTTTTGTCGGATGCAATTTGGCAAATGGCGTAAAGAAATTTCCATCTACTGCTGCGGCATACGGCACTCTTGAATAACCTAACACCACCGCAAACAATGACGAGAAGGCAATACAAAGAATTAAAACCGTAACTATAATTCCAGCTTGCTGACCATATATCATTTGCATGAATGTGCTGACGAGATATTTATCATCCGACTTCACCACCTGCCAGGGTATTACTCCCATCACACTTATATTCATCAGCAAATACAAAGCGGATATTCCAATAATTGAAATGAAAATGCTTCGGGGAATATTTTTACCGGGTTTTTTTATTTCGCCTCCCAAATGACAGACATTATAATAACCAAGATAAGCATACACTGTTTTTACTGAAGCTTGGCCAATGGCGGCCCAAAATGCCAACGTAAAAAAAGATTCGTTCCCCGAAGGGAATAATTTTACTGGCTGCTGCTGTGCCATTAATCCGCTGGTGATAATCCAGATAATAGTTAACACAACAATACTTCCCATTACCACAGAAATTTTTCCGATGGTTTCTATTTTTCGGTAGAGTAAGAGAAAAACTAAAATCACTAATCCTCCGGAGACAAGTTTTTGCTGCCAAAAATCAAGCGGAACGATATAAGTAAGATACTGGGCAAACCCGATAGCAGCAGATGCAACAACCAGCGGAGCCTGAATGGATGTTTGCCACACATATAAAAAACTCATCAGCTTGCCGCCCTTTTCGCCGAATGCAATGCGGTGGAAATTGTAAGTACCTCCAGCTAACGGATATTTTGCGCCCAACTCACTCCAAACCATTGCATCCATAAAAGCGGTGAAAGCCCCGAATATCCAGGCCCAGATAAACAGGCCGCTATCAAACTGTGCCACCACAAAAGGCATTACCACAAACGGGCCAATGCCAACCATATCTATCATGTTGATAGAAGTAGCTTGCAGGAGATTTATTTTGCGGTTAGTTTGGAGTGTGGACATGAAGCCCCGGTATTAAGATTGTAATTTAAACTGCTTTCATCACAATCCCGAAGAGATACTATTAATATAGTTTACGAATTATGAAAAAATAAACCCGAAGATGTGATATTCTAATATCATCCCTTCGGGATTAGGCTTGATCTCCACAACAATACTTCTATAGTAATTTCAACCTTTCAGGTTTATATTTTTGCAAAAGCAGTTATACCTTCCACCAACACATCAAGATTCTCAGTAGTTGTATAAACATTGGGTGTTATTCTTACTCCAACAATATTTTCCCAAGTAATACCAACGGTATGCAATCTGTATTTATCCATTAAAAAGCTATCCAGTTCACCGGGCTTTTTTCCTTCTATTCCCACATTGCCAATAGCGCAACCATATTTCGGATGTAATGAAGTATTCAGTTTTACCTTTGGAATATCTTTTACTTTTTCCATCCAATAGTTCTTTAAGTAATGCAGCCGCTTTTCTTTCCGTTCGCTACCAATCATTTCATGAAACTCAATGGCTTTACCAATGGCTTGCTCAATAAACATAGGCCGGGTGCCAAGGTTTTCAAATTTTCGTATATCCTCCTTCAACGGATTTTCGCTGGTGGCAAACATCGGGTAAATAGCTTTTATCTTCTCTTTTCTCACATACAACATTCCGCTTCCGATGGGTGCATATAACCACTTATGTAAACTGGCGGCAAAATAATCAGCATCAAGGTCAGGGATTTTAAAATCAAAATGAGCAAAACTGTGTGCCCCGTCAACCACCACTTCTATTCCTCTTTTATGTGCTTCGGCGGCAATTTTCTTTACAGGTAATATTTGTCCGTTCCAGTTTATGATATGGGTGATGTTAACCACTTTAGTTTTGGAAGTAAACGCCTTGACATATTGTTGCACTAAATAATTCTCATCTTCACTTGGCAATTCAAGGTTTACCCAAACCATTTTTATTCCATCCCGTTTTTCCCGTTGGTAGTAAGCATTGATTACATTAGGATAGTCCTGCTTTGCAGCCACTACCTCATCACCTGCTTTTAATTGCAAACCAAAAATGACTGTTTCTAATCCTTCAGATGAATTTCTGTTGATAGCAATTTCTTCTGGTGAGCAACCAGCCAGTTTTGCGAGGTTTTTTCGTAGTGGTTCCCGGCCCTGGTCTAATATTCTCCACATATAATAACTCGGTGCTTCGTTGCAATAATCGTAGTACCGTTTCATAGCATCCTGTACAGTTTTGGGTGCGGGACTTACACCACCATTGTTTAAATTAATAAGCGATGGCGATACGGTGAATGACTGCTGAATATAATACCAGAAGTCTTCTTCTGTTGCAAGGTCAGCTGGTGAAATGTCTTTTGCATTTCGCAAGGCACTTTCCAGGTTCCTACTCCAGGCTGGTTGCGATAAAGATGCTAAGAATGCTGTGGCAGAAAACACTCCTGCTCTTTGCAAAAAACGGCGGCGGTTTGTATTCATAAATAATATTATTGAATTTCTGAAAGTACATCATTCATAAATTGATTATAATCCTTTTTCAGTTTCAGCAACGATTGCTTGTGGATATACATCATGTGACCTGCTTCGTAGTAAGTGAAACTGATATTCTTCTGCAGGTTTTTGGGTAGGAACATATGGTGAATAACATAATCAGTAGCGAAATAAGGTGTAGCCATATCATAATAGCCATTACATATCCACACTTTTAAATAATTATTCTTCACCATAGCACCTCTCAGCGTTTCAGCCACATTCAGGTATTTATCCTGGCTGTTTACCCATGGACGTACCCGGCCTGTAAGTATTTCGTAAGGAATATCGTTTTCATATTTTAAATCCCTGCGTATATAATCATTGATAGCAGCTGAATAAGCTCCATAGATGGCAATATCATTACTGGGATCATAATCATACGTAGCTCCGGCATTATTATAATCCTGTCCGGTAATCCTTGCATCAAGCCTGCCAACAGTTTTACCTTCCTTTCTAAGCAGCTCTTTATTATACTGCCCTACATATAACCGGAGATTAGTCTGATCGATATAGTCTTTTGACAGACCTGTATAATCATGCAACTTATTAATGATTGTATTTCTTTCTGCATCTGAAATTTTATCGCCTTTCATTAAAGCACTTGCATAATCGGTAGTGGCAAACTGCTGAACTTCCTGTAACAATGAATTAAGATTAGCATAACGTGGGTCTAACTTTTTATGATACCAGGATGTAGCCGCAAAAGTGGGAAGCCCGAATGGAAATGGCACATCATTACCCCTTTCAGTTCTTACCGTACCAAAATCAAGAATAGCCGAGATAAGTATTACTCCATTAATATATAAACCATAACGTTCCTGTAAATACCCCGAAAGGCCGGCAGCTCTTGTAGTACCGTAACTTTCACCGGCAATAAATTTTGGTGAACTCCAACGTTTATACCGGCTCAGGTATAAACGTATAAAATCACCTACAAACTGAATATCATTATCAAAACCGGTAAACTCATTTTGTGAAGCCTTACCAGCAGGACGGGTAAAACCTGTCATCATCGGATCGATAAAAACAATATCTGCTTTATCTAGCCAGGTATCTGGATTATCCACATATTTATATGGCGGTGGCAATGTATTTCCATCCTCTTTCATCAACACAACTTTTGGTCCTAATGCTCCCATGTGCAACCAAACAGAAGATGAACCCGGACCACCATTAAATGAAAAAAGAATGGGACGTTTTGCCGGATCTAAATCGCCATCTTTTGTATATGCAATAAAAAAAAGATTTGCTTTCATGGTATCCTTTTCATCCTTAATAGGCATATAACCAGTTGTGGCAGTGTAGTTGAGTATATCATTACCAATCTTTAACTGGTGTTTCGTAACAGAAAGATTACCCTCTTTCCATTCTTTTATGTCTTTCTGTCCTAATAATAAAGTGGGGATACTGACAAAAAATAATAAAAGCAGTCTCATATACATCTAGTTTAGCTTTGAAGAAAATATAACAGTATGAAAATTAAGAAATATTCCTAATAAAGAGCTTGCAATTACTGAACAGCAAACAGAATGATGATAGTAGCACAGGTGTTGGTTACAAAATCAAAATCACCTAACTTCCAAGTTCAACTTTCTCAATATGCAAATACTTGAAATAAAAGTGCTGAAAGGCCCCAATTATTGGAGTGTGAACCGTACCAAACTAATACAAATGAAACTGGACCTGGAGGATCTGGAGCAGCGTCCTACCAACACCATTCCGGGTTTCAGGGAACGGTTGGAGAAAATGTTTCCAACAATGATAGAACATCGGTGCAGTGAAGCAGTGCGGGGCGGTTTTTTTAAACGGGTGGATGAAGGCACCTGGATGGGCCATGTTATTGAACATATTGCATTGGAAATTCAAACACTGGCTGCGATGGATACCGGCTTTGGCAGAACAAGAACCCCGGATGGTGAAAAGGAAGGTGTGTATTATGTAGTCTTTAGTTATATGGAAGAAGATGCCGGACTGTATGCAGCGAAAGCCTCTGTTCGTATTGCACAGGCATTAATTGATGGTACTGAATACGATTTGGCAACTGATATTCAGGAGATGCGGGAGATAAGAGAAGATACAAGGCTTGGCCCTTCTACCGGTTGCATAGTGGAAGAAGCCGCAAAGAGAGGTATTCCTTATATACGATTGAATAAAGCAAGTCTGGTGCAGTTGGGTTATGGAGTAAATCAAAAAAGAATAAGGGCAACGATTGCTTCTACGACTTCGAATATTGCGGTGGATATTGCCTGTAACAAAGAAGAAACAAAACAATTGCTGGAAGCAGCTGAAATTCCAGTGCCAAGAGGAACGGTGATAAGAACTGAAATTGGTATGGATGAAGCCATCGAAAAATTTGGCTACCCGCTGGTGATAAAACCGATTGATGGTAATCATGGAAAAGGTAACACCACCAATATTACTAATAGAGAACAAGCCATAAAGGCATTTGAAGCAGCAAAAGCATTTAGTCGCAGTGTTATTATCGAACGATTTCTTACTGGCTTTGATTTTCGTTGCCTGGTAATCAACAATAAATTTATTTGTGCGGCCCTTCGTACACCGGCCTCCGTTGTTGGTGATGGTGTTCACAATATTCAATGGCTGATTGATGAAACAAATAAAGACCCCCGCCGTGGTTTTGGTCATGAGAAAGTGCTGACTCAAATTACCATTGACCAGTTTACACAAAAAATGCTGGATGATGCCGGCATCACATTAGAAACCATTCCACCAAAAGGTGAAAGGGTTTTGGTGAAACCAACCGCTAATCTTTCAACCGGGGGTACTTCTACCGATGTTACTGACGAAGTACATCCGGCAAATATTTTTATGTTTGAACGCATTGCCAAAATCATTGGACTTGATATCTGCGGTGTTGACGTAATGGCTGTTGATTTGCGAACTCCTGTTGCGGAGAATGGTGGAGCAATATTGGAAGTAAATGCTGCGCCGGGTTTCCGTATGCACATAGACCCATCCGAAGGATTACCAAGAAACGTAGCCGAACCAGTGGTTGATATGCTGTTTCCAAAAGGAAGTGCAGGAAGAATTCCCATTATTGCCATTACCGGAACAAATGGTAAAACAACAACAACCAGGTTAACGGCGCATATTGCAAAAAGTGCCGGTAAAAAAGTTGGTTACACCACATCAGATGGTGTGTATATTCAAAACCAAATGATGATGAAAGGTGATTGCACCGGACCTGTATCATCTACTTTTGTTTTAAAAGATCCGACGGTTGATTTTGCGGTATTGGAATGTGCAAGAGGTGGTATTTTAAAATCAGGATTAGCTTTTCAGAATTGTGAAGTGGCTGTAGTAACCAATGTAGCGGCTGACCACATGGGCCTCGGCGGTATTCATACTATTGAAGCCATGGCAAAAGTAAAAGCTGTTGTTCCGGAAACTGTTTTTCCACATGGTTATGCTGTGCTGAATGCGGATGATGATTTGGTTTACCAGATGAAAAAAGGCCTCCGGTGCAACGTTGCTTTGTTTAGTATGGATGAAAATAATCCCCGCATTAAAGAACATTGCTCCACTAATGGATTGGCCTGTGTGTATGAAAATGGCTTTGTCACTATAATGAAGGGCAATTGGAAAATAAGAGTGCTGCCAGCTAAAAGTATTCCGCTGACCTATGAAGGAAAGGCCATACATAATATCAACAACTGTTTACCAGCTGTGTTGGCGGCTTATTTGTTCCGTGATATTACTATTGAAGACATCCGGTCAGGCCTGCAAACATTTATACCAAGTGAAAGCCTGACACCGGGGCGGTTGAATTTTTTCCATTTCAAACATTTTACCATGCTGGCAGATTTTGCCCACAATCCGCATGGGCTGAAACTGCTTTGTGATTTTGTGAGCAAATTGGATTACCCAACAAAAATTGGTGTTATCAGCGGTACGGGAGACAGGAGGGATGAAGACATCCGGGAACTGGGAGAAATATCAGCAAAATTCTTTGACGAAATAATTATTCGCTGCGATAAAAACCTACGGGGAAGAACGGCTGATGAAATTATTAATTTGCTGAAAGAAGGTATTGAAAGTGTAAACCCTGATCTACCGGTATTAACCATTCCCAACGAAGACCTGGCTCTGGATTATATCTATGAAAATGCCAAACCCGGAGCTTTATATACTATTATGTGTGATGTGGTGGCGAGGGCATTGGATAAAATAAAGGAGTTGAAAGAAAGAGAGGAAAGGGAGATGGCAGAATCATCTTCCCAGCCTGTATAAGTTCTTTAAAAACCATTTGGCACAAAAGGCTTCAAGCCTTATTTTTGCACTCCCAATTGAAAAATTGGCACTTCGATAAACTTAGTAGAATTGACCTATGGTGTAATGGTAACACAACTGATTTTGGTTCAGTCGTTTATGGTTCGAATCCATATAGGTCAACAAAGCCCCGCTAAGCAGCGGGGTTTTTCAATTTTAGGCAAACCAACTGTCAGTGATGCTCAATGTCCTCCCGCAATTTGACTAAGAAAAAAAATATAGGAGTTTAAAAAATTGCAGGTTTATGTGAAGTATTTTATCCCCAGAAGTACAAAGTGCCAGAAAAAGTAAACAGAATTAGTACTCTACAATTTGAACCCTATTATAATATCAATAACCCGGTTTAGTACTGATTAAATACTCAGTAATAACATTAGCAAACTTTTTATCATGATCGTATAATTACTATAGAAGGAATTTCTCTTTATCAAAAAACCTTTCTATCTTGATGTCTTAAGAATTTATCTTACTCATTACTTTCTCTCCTTTCCGCATTATTTTTTTATAGACTAAAATAAACTACTGTTATGAGAAAACTACTGTATACATTATTCACAATACTGCTTTACACATCTTGTCAAAAACAAATCTCTAAAGAAAAAATACAGGAAGATATTAGTACTGTTACCGCAAAGGGCAAGGCATCAAAAATTGATGTCTGCCACCGGCAAGGAAACGGAGCTTGGCATACCATTAATATTAATGTAAATGCCTTGCCGGCACATTTGGCACATGGAGATATTATACCCGATGCTGATGGAGATGGTTATACAAAGACTAACCCCTGTGGAAATGGCACTCAGAACGATTGCAACGATAATAACGCCGCTATTTACCCCGGTGCTACCGAAATCTGTGGAAACAATATCGATGAGAACTGCGATGGGATAATTTATTCGGACTGCGTTCCCTCTGTTACTATTTGCAACCAAGTCTGGATGATTAAGAACCTGGATGTAGATACATATAGAAATGGTGATCTCATACCACAGGTACAAGATCCAACAGAATGGTTAAATCTAACTACAGGTGCCTGGTGTTATTATGAAAATAATTCTGCCAATGGACCAGTCTATGGAAAACTCTACAACTGGTATGCAGTGAATGACCCTAGAGGTTTAGCCCCCGCAGGCTGGCATGTACCGAGTGATGCTGAATGGAATACATTAGTAAAATGCCTGGATCCCTCGGCCGACATATCTGCAAATTCTTATTTTCAAAGTTCAATTGCCGGTGGCAAAATGAAAGAAACCGGAACAGCACATTGGCTTGACCCTAATACAAATGCCACTAATAGTGCTGGCTTCACAGGACTTCCGGGCGGCAGCCGTTGGAGCCATGGGGTATTCAATATTGGGCCCAGTGGTTATTATGGTCATTGGTGGAGTTCTTCGATTGCCGCTGGCATTCAAGGTTCCTGGCTCCGTGAAATGACCTGGCAGAGTGGCGGCTTTATAAGGGACCATTTCAGTTGGAGATTCGGTTTGTCGGTGCGTTGTCTAAGAGATTGATACTTTTTTCGCCTTTGAAAAATGCCTAGCTTAAAATGAGGTATTTTTTTTCAGCCTGATCAAACATTTGACCAGGCTCTCTCTCCAGCCTTTTACCCCGATATTAAAAATTTTCTGAATTTTTGAGTTATCCAGCACCGAATAAGCCGGTCTTTTAGCTGCTGTAGGATAGGCAGAGGTTGGAATAGGATTTATTTTACAAGAACTTCCTTCTACTTCTTTTATTTGCATAGCAAAATCAAACCAGCTAATTATTCCCTCATTACAGTAATTATAAATACCAGGTTGCCAGTTCTGTGAAATGATGATTTGCAAAATTGTTTCAGCCAGGTCTTTTGCATAAGTAGGTGAGCCGATTTGATCATTTACTACTCCTATCTCCTCTTTTTCGTTTAGAAGTTTCAGCATGGTCTTTACAAAATTTTTTGCAAACTCAGAATACACCCATGATGTGCGGATGACCAACGAATCGGGATTGACTTGTAAAGCCTGTTTCTCACCTTCTAATTTGGATGCACCATAAACTGATTGTGGGTTTGTTGTTGAGTCTTCTTTGTAAGGAACAGAAGCGGTACCATCAAAAACATAATCGGTAGAGATATGAATGAACTTACAATAATTTTCGTTACAGATTGCGGCGAGTACACCAACCGCTTCTCCATTTATTTGAAAAGCCAGTTCCTTTTCTACTTCAGCTTTATCCACAGCTGTATAAGCGGCGCAGTTAATTAAATACTGCGGATGATGGGTTTTAAATATGTTTTTTACTTTCTGAAAATCATGAATGGGCAATTCTTCTCTTGATAAAAAGATAAATCCGAAGAAAGGAAATGAGGGAGCAATTTGTTGTAGTTCTTTTCCTAACTGCCCGTTAGAACCGGTAACCAGTATTTTACCCCCATCCCCTAAAGGAGGGTGTTTAGATTCGCCCATTGGGGGGTTCTTTATTGATAGATAAAAGTATTATTACATTGGGCAAGGGATGGAAGGGATTTATCCTTTTCAGAAACAATGGCAAATTCAGCAGGTATTTGCCAGTCAATACTTAACTCAGCATCATTATAAATAATTCCTGCTTCTGTTTCCTTATTATAAAAACTGTCGCATTTGTATAGCACCTCTGCTTTTTCACTCAACACAGAAAAACCATGAGCAAACCCGGCAGGGATAAATAATTGTTTATTATTCTTTCCGGATAATTTTTGAGTAAACACCTTACCATAAGTGGGTGAACCTTTCCGGATGTCAACCGCCACATCTAAAATTTTTCCTTTCAGTACCCGTATCAGTTTGGATTGTGCAAAAGGCGGTAATTGATAATGCAATCCACGTATTACTCCATACGATGAAGATGACTGATTATCCTGTACCCAGCGAATGTCAATCCCTTCCTGGCGAAAAACATTTTCATTATATGATTCAAAGAAATAGCCACGGCTGTCTTCGAACACATCGGGTTCAAAAACCAGCAATCCGGGTAGGTCTGTTTTTTGAAATGGCATTTTTATAGGCTCCAGTAGGTTCTATTAGTAATACGGTTACGATAAATTCCTTTCAGGTCGGCTACCATACCATGCGATTTGGTGATACCGGTAAAATAATCATCCCCTAATTCTTTGTAATCATTATGCGGTACGGTGATAATTACGGCATCATAATCATTTGCGGTGTTCTTGGTTAATCCAAAACCATATTCATGTTGCAGTTCATCTGAATCAGCATGCGGGTCTTCCACATCTACATTCACATAATATGATTTCAATGCCTTTACCACATCAGCTACTTTGGAATTACGGATGTCACTAACATTCTCTTTGAACGTAACTCCTTTTATCAGCACCTTGGAAGATTTTACATCGCCTGAATTTTTAATGATATGCTGCACTACTATTTTAGCAACATACTTGGCCATATTATCATTAATGTTGCGACCAGCTAATATCACTTCTGCATCATAGCCCAGTTCACTGGCTTTGTGAGTAAGATAGTAGGGATCAACACCAATGCAATGCCCGCCAACTAAGCCGGGTTGAAATTTCAAAAAATTCCATTTTGTACCTGCCGCTTCCAAAACTTCATAGGTATTTATGTTCATCATATTAAAAATGATGGACAGTTCGTTCATTAAGGCAATGTTTAAATCCCGTTGTGTGTTCTCAATGATCTTGGCAGCTTCTGCTACTTTAATACAAGATGCTCTATGCACTCCGGCTGTTACCACCAGTTCATATGTCTTAGCAATTTCTTCTAATGATTCCGCATCAGAACCTGCCGCTACTTTTACAATTGTAGCCAGGGTATGATTTTTATCTCCCGGATTAATTCTTTCCGGTGAATAACCCAGTTTGAAATCAATGATATTTTTTAACCCGGATAATTTTTCAATGATTGGCAGACAATCCTCCTCTGTACATCCGGGATAAACGGTGGATTCAAAAACCACATAATCACCTTTCTTTATCACCTTGCCAATTGTTTCTGATGCCTTTTGCACCGGCACAAGGTCTGGTACATTGTGTTCATCCACCGGTGTTGGAACAGCGACAATAAAAAACTTTGCTTCCTGCAACACATCCAATGAATCAGTAAAAACTATATCGCAACCTTCAAAGGCTGACGCATCCAGTTCATTGCTGGGGTCAATGCCGTTCCTCATCATATCAATACGTTTCGGGTTGATGTCAAACCCTATCACGGAGATTTTCTTTGCAAACTCCAATGCAATAGGTAACCCTACATAGCCCAATCCGATTATTGCAAGCTTCGCTTTACCATCAACCAGGTCTTTATACATTTTTCTGTTAGTGTTTTATTTCCGGCTTATAAATTCTTTGGGCAACTTAGACAGTTCTTCTTTGGGCAAGGATTTAAAATATTCGTAAGTAATCTTCAACCCATCGGTACGGTTTACTTTCGGCTCCCATCCCAAAATGGTTCTTGCTTTTGTAATATCCGGTTGCCGCTGCTTCGGATCATCTTCCGGTAATGGCTTGTAAATAATCTTTACTTTATTTCCTGTCAATGCAAGTATCTCTTCTGCAAAATCCTTTAAAGAGATTTCTGTCGGGTTACCAATATTCACCGGCAAACTATAATCACTCAGCAGCAATTTATAAATGCCACCAATTAAATCATCCACATAACAAAAACTTCTTGTTTGTGAACCATCACCAAACACTGTCAGGTCTTCGCCCCGCAAAGCCTGCCCGATAAATGCAGGTAATGCTCGTCCATCATTCAACCTCATCCGGGGACCATACGTATTAAAAATGCGGACAATCCTTGTTTCTACTTTATGAAAAGTATGATAAGCCATAGTAATAGACTCCATGTACCGTTTAGCTTCATCATACACTCCTCTTGGGCCAACAGGATTTACATTGCCCCAGTATTCCTCCGTTTGCGGATGCACCTGCGGATCGCCATACACCTCACTGGTGGAAGCTACTAATATTCTTGCTCCTTTATTTTTTGCCAGGCCTAAACAATTATGCGTACCCATTGCACCTACTTTTAATGTCTGGATAGGAATTTTTAAATAGTCTATCGGACTGGCCGGTGATGCGAAATGAAGAATATAATCCAGGCGGCCTGGAATATGGATAAACTTGGTTACATCATGATGATAAAACTCAAATTGTTCCAGCTTAAATAAGGTTTCAATATTTTTTAAATCTCCTGTTATCAGGTTATCCATAGCTATAACATGATAACCTTCGTTGACGAAACGATGGCAGAGATGAGAACCAAGAAAACCGGCAGCACCGGTTATTAATACCCGTTTACGTTCCATTGGTGATGTTTAATTAGTTATTTTCCGTCCTACACTTTCATAATGAAAGCCGAGGTTACGTATAGCCACAAGATCAAAAAGATTTCTTCCGTCGAAGATAACTTTGTTTTTAAGTTTTGCGGCAATCTTTGTAAAGTCTGGTGTGCGGAATTCATTCCACTCCGTAGCGATAATCAATGCATCTGCACCTTTCAATGCTTCGTACTGGCTTTCTGCATACACTATTTTATCTCCTATCTGTTCTTTTACATTTTTCATCGCTTCAGGATCAAATGCAGAAACAGTAGCCCCTTCGCTTATCAATGCATCAATAATATATAAAGATGGTGCTTCCCGGATGTCGTCAGTTCCCGGTTTGAAAGATAATCCCCATAAGGCAAAATGTTTTCCTGTAAGATTATTATTGAAATATTTTTTAATCCCTGGAATAAGATGCAGTTTTTGCAATTCATTTACTTCCATTACTGCACTAAGGATTTTAAAATCGTATTCTACTTCACTGGCTGATTTTACCAATGCCTGTACATCCTTAGGGAAACAACTTCCCCCATAACCAATACCCGGAAATAAAAATCGCTTCCCAATCCTGTCATCGCTTCCGATACCACGGCGAACCATGTCAACATCTGCTCCAAACAATTCGCAGAGATTAGCTATTTCATTCATGAAAGAGATTTTTGTAGCTAAAAATGAATTAGCGGCATACTTCGTTAACTCAGCAGAACGTTCATCCATAAATATCACCGGGTTGCCCTGGCGAACAAAGGGAGCATACAAATCGCTGATTACTTTTCTTGCTTTTTCAGACTCTGTTCCTATCACCACCCGATCGGGTTTCATAAAATCTTCTACGGCTAATCCTTCCCGTAAAAATTCGGGATTAGAAACCACATCAAAAGAATCTTTTAATCCCTCTCCCCCACTTGCTAAAATTCTATTTAATACTTTTTCAGCTGTACCAACCGGCACGGTACTTTTATCAACGATTACTTTATATTCACCGGGCTTTAATAGTTTTCCCAATTCATCTGCAACGCCCAAAATATATTTTAGGTCTGCAGAGCCATCCTCACCGGGAGGTGTAGGCAATGCCAATAATATCAGCAAGGCATCTTTTACAGCCTCCGCCAAATTGGTAGTAAACCGAAGACGTTCTTCCTTGAGATTACGTAGAAATAATTTTTCAAGACCCGGTTCGTAGATAGTGATCTCGCCATTGCTGAGTTTGCTCACTTTGTTTACATCAATATCAACACAGGTTACATCATTACCTGTTTCAGCAAAACAAGTTCCTGTTACTAAACCAACATAGCCTGTACCAACAACTGCTATTTTCATTTCTGCTATTTTATTTATTTACGAATTCAAGCACTTTTGAAGTGATATAACCTAATTGTTCTTCATCCATTTCTGTATGGATTGGCAAAGAGATAACTCTTTCGGTCAACCAGTCCGTTACCGGCATTACTTGTGAAGCTGTATTAAAATGTTCAAACATCTTCTGTTTATGACCGGCCACCGGGTAATAAATCATAGCAGGAATATTATTATCTGCCAGAAACTGTTTCAACCCGTCCCGATAGCTATCGGGACGATCAACACCTTCCAGTATCAATGTATATTGATGAAAAGCATGATTGGAATAAGCAGCCCGGTAAGGTGTTTTTATTTTTGGATGGTTAGCAAAAGCTTTATCATAAAAATCAGCGACTACTCTTCTTGCAGCCACATATTCATCAAGGTGTTTCAGTTTAATATCAAGAATAGCTGCCTGTATGGCATCAAGCCTGCTGTTGCATCCCACCATATCATGGTAATACTGTTTGCTCTGGCCATGATTGGCAATCATTCTCATCTTAACAGCCAGTTCATCATCATTGGTAGAAATAGCACCGCCATCTCCAAATGCCCCTAAATTTTTGGAAGGATAAAAAGATGTAGTACCGATATGCCCGATTGTTCCTGTTTTCATTTTAGTACCATCAGAGAAAGTATAGTCACAACCAATGGCCTGTGCATTATCTTCAATCACAAACAGGTTATGCTTTTTGGCAATTGCCATGATCTCTTCCATAGGTGCTGACTGACCATACAAATGCACCGGAACTATCAATTTTGTTTTTGGAGTAATTGCTTTTTCAATAGCAGCCGGGTCAATGCAGAAAGTTTGTGGATTGACTTCCACAAATACAGGTGTAAGTTTCAGCAAGGCAATTACTTCTGTAGTGGCGATATAAGTAAAAGAAGGTGTAATTACTTCATCACCTGGTTGCAAACCCAACGCCATCATGGCAATTTGCAAAGCATCTGTTCCGTTTGCACAAGGGATGGTATGTTTGATACCGAGATAAGCCGAAAGGTTGGCTGCAAAATCCAGTACAATTTTGCCGTTGATAAAAGCGGTGCTTTCCATCACATCAATAACAGCTTTATCCACTTCGGCTTTGATCTTATGATACTGGGTTTTGGTGTCCACCATCTGGATGGGTCTCATTCGGTTCGGTTTAACTTTAAAAGTGCCGCCTGCCTGCACTAAATCCTTTTACATGTTCCTGCTAATTAATGATGGCGGGCGGGCAAAAATAGTAAAATAAGGGTAGTTTACCCGATTGCTTTTACATTTGCTGCTTATTTATAACCAATCATTTGTCTGTATTTTTCTACAATATTTTTCTATGGCTTTTCAGGGCCGGAACCCATGTGGCTTCTTTATTCAATCCCAAAGCAAAAAAATGGGTGACCGGAAGGAAAGGAATATTTGAGAAACTGCAACAAGCCATTCCACCCGGTGAAAAAGTAATCTGGATGCACTGTGCCTCTCTCGGAGAATTTGAGCAGGGAAGACCAGTAATAGAAAAACTCAAGGCACAAGGAACAGGGCACAAGATATTGCTGACCTTCTTCTCTCCTTCCGGGTATGAAGTACAGAAAAATTACAAATGGGCCGATTGGGTTTTTTATCTGCCAATGGATAGCCCCAGGAACGCCAAACGTTTTTTAGAAATCGTTCATCCCTCCCTCGTCGTTTTTGTCAAGTATGAATTCTGGTATTATTATCTTAAGAAAATAAAATACCGCAACATTCCATTGCTGCTGATTTCTGCCTTGTTCAGAAAAGACATGTCTTTCTTTCAATGGTATGGAAAGTTGCAACGAAAAATGCTGTCCCGGTTTGACCATTTGTTTGTACAAAATGAAGAGTCAAAAAGATTGGTTGATAAAATTGGGTTATCAGAAATCTGTTCCGTTTCAGGCGACACTAGGTTTGATAGGGTGGCCGAGATTGTTTCAAAAGCAGAACCAATTCACCCGATTGAAAAATTTATTGGCAATAGCAAAGCCATCATTGCCGGCAGCACCTGGCCGGAGGATGAAGAAGTGTTACAAAAAGCATTTTCCACTATTAATGATTCTTCTGCTAAACTCATTATTGCACCTCATGAGATAAGCGAAAAACATCTTAGTGAAATAGAATCATTATTTCCAAATTCAATCCGTTTCTCCAAACTTCAAACAATAAACAATAAATCTCAAACGAATATTCTTATCATTGATAATATCGGTATGCTTTCCCGTCTGTATAAATATGCGTACATCACTTATGTTGGTGGTGGATTAAGAACAATGGGAGTACACAACGTATTAGAAGCTGCTGTCTATAACAAACCTGTTCTGTTTGGAGCATCTTATCACAAGTACACCGAGGCCATTGGTCTTGTAAAATCTGGTGGCGGTTTGCCATTCAACGATGAGAAGAGAGATGGAGTAATTCTAAATGAATTAATACAGGCCTTACTCACAAACGAAGACGAATATAATTACAGAAGCAAAGCCTCAGGAGATTTTGTGCAATCAAACAAAGGGGCTACCCAAAAAATAATTCAGTTCATTCAGGAAAAACGTCTTTTAACCAATTGATCAAAATGCTGCACAGAAGGTAGCTCACTGTTCCATCCCAGTTTCACTTTTAGCTCCCGGCTTATCCAGTATTCTGCTTCTGCATAGATATTAAAAGTGTTGATTGTTTTAATACTGCGTTCATACATATTTTCATCGCCCCGGAACAATTCATTGATAAAAAGAAAGCGGTCATTAATGCCAACTGCTTTGCGAAGGTCTTTTACAGGAGTTTCCTTTAATACTTCTATTAGCTCTGTTTTCCCTTGTTTTAATTTATCATTCAATGATTCTCCTTGTATTGCTTTGTCGTTTACTTCCTTGTTTTGATGGGAAAGGGTGGGTATTTCCATCATCGGGTCAAACACCATATCTAACTGCCCATTTTTTTGTACCAGGGAAACAGAGCCTTCGTCCACCAGCAATGTTTCCTTTACCTGGTGGCTTTGTGGTTCATTCACTGCTTCCTTCAACTCATGCATTACTTTCTCTACCGGCTTGGGAGCATATTTCTGATATTGTATTTCGGCCCCTACTGCATTGGCAAGAGGTAGCATTACGGCCACCTTAGCGGTACCGAGGCTTTGCTGGCTGCCAGATTTTAGCTTTGTAAGTTCAAACTGCAATAACTGAACAGTGCCTAACAGGAGATTGGGGTCGGCCTGTTGTTCAAACTGTTCTTTTAATTTGCTGATGAGAGCTTCGATTCGTTCCATTGTGTATTTTTGATCGCTGATTAAATTGATTAAAAGGATTTCGTAGATACGAATATGTTGATTTGCCAATTTCAGATATTTCCGTGTAATCTATCCCAATCCGTTAATCAGCGGTTTAAAATTACAAACAGTTTGCCAATAAAGCCAAAGCTATTGCCGAATACCTAAATCTTAACAATGTTTATTGAACCTAATACCAGCGGTCAACGCCGGGGAAGCATCGAAGTGATTTGCGGATCTATGTTCAGCGGAAAGACAGAAGAACTAATCCGCCGGTTGAAAAGAGTGAAGATTGCTAACCTGAAAGTGGAGATATTCAAACCAGCTATTGATATGCGGTATGATGCGGAAAAAATCGTATCGCATGATGCTACTGCCATACAATCCACCCCTATTGATAATTCTCAAAAAATATTACTGATGGCTGGTGATGTGGATGTAATTGGTATAGATGAAGCTCAATTTTTTGATCCGGAAATTGCAAATGTATGTGACCAACTGGCTTTTCGTGGCATCAGGGTTATTGTGGCAGGTTTGGATATGGACTATCTCGGCAACCCTTTTGGACAAATGCCTTTTATAATGGCGAAGGCTGATTATGTTACCAAGCTACATGCTATCTGTATGCAATGTGGCAATATGGCCAATTATTCTTACCGCAAAATTCCTAATGATGACCAGGTGATGCTGGGGGCTACCGATGTATATGAGCCGAGGTGCAGAAACTGTTATACAAAATAAAAAAATTAGGAACACAAAGCCCACTAAGCTTTTCACCAAGAACACAACGTTTTTAAAGCAAAGGAAAATTCCTTTGTGAACTTTGTGTTTTCGTTGTGCTCTTTGTGATCCGGCTTATTGTTGAAATGGCCGCTATACTCTATTCCTAAAATGATTTCTCAATTCCGGGCCTTCCCCTTTATTTTAGTTTTTCCTTTCATCTGCATCGACATTCCATTTGTTTCTGTAGTCATTTTAATGTCCTGGTCGGCACTAAGCACCAACCCTGTTTTGCTATCCACTACTATTGTCCCTATTATATTGCCTTTCATTTTCGTTTTGTCGTCTGCTGATTCTAATTTCGTTGTTTCGTCCAGCGTCACCATCTCGCCTTCGATGTCTGTTACTTTATAGGTTGAATTGTACTTACCTGCCATTGGGCCGCTAACGACAGAATTTTTTTGCCAGGTATCACCAACTTTTACTTCTTTATTGGGAAAGATATACAAGAACCGGTCGAACTGACCCTGCATATTTTTGGCATTAAACTGACCATCAAATTGTTTTCTCATTTCCTTTTTTTGTTCTTCATCCAAACCAAGTGAATCAACAATAGTAGATGCCATATTTTCAAAGCCTGTTACTTCCTGTACTTTTCCTTCCGCATCCACTTTCATCGAAAACTTCTGGCCTTTGATAGCACCGAAGATAGAGTTGATCATCTTCATCGGGTCTTTACCATCCTCTGTTGTGCCCATGCTGGGAAGTGGTTTATCTGTATCCACATCAATATTAAAACCGCCGAAGCCCATTTTCATTTTAAACCGGTCAATTGTACTGGTAATGGTTTTCATACTTCCATCATCTTCCGACACATCCATAGAATAATACGCAGCCATATCCATCTGCATATTCTGGCCCATCACTTCCTGGTCTATATTAGAGATCATTTCATAATCATACCCCTTCCCTTTTTCAAAATTGAACTTCAGCATTTTGGCTGCGGTGGCATTTTGTGCAGTCTTGCAAGACTGTACTGCAACAACTGTTGTTATTGATATTATTATCAATAAGAGTGCTGTTATTTTTTTCATAGTAAAACTTTTATTCAGCTGCAAATTAGAATATTAAACGCAGTCCCTACCGGAAGTAAATAGTATTTTCGCCGATAAATAAGCCCAATCAGCTCAGTACGGCACATATTAACACTTTTCAAAAAAGATCTGCTGCTGGAGATAAGACAGCAGTACAGTTTCTATGGTATCTTATTATACATCGGTGCTACCATTTTTGTATTGTTCAATGCTATGGATGAACCAGAGAGCCGGGTGTGGAATGGTTTGTTCTGGGTCATCCAGTTGTTTATATGCATCAATGCCGTTGCCAAAAGTTTTATGCAGGAAAGCAAAGGCCGGATGCTTTATTTTTATTCCATTGCAAGCCCGTCTGATTTCGTTTTAGCTAAACTCCTATTTAATTCCCTGTTGATGCTGGTGATGAGTTTGCTTAGTCTTTTCCTCTTTACACTGTTCCTCGGTAATCCCATGCAAAAGGCCGGACAGTTTATCGGTTTAGTTTTACTCGGCGGCTGGAGCCTCAGTCTTGTCTTTACTTTTCTCGCCGCCATTGCTGCTAAAGCCCAGCAAAATGCCGCTATCATGGCAGTGCTTGGCTTTCCCATCATTATTCCCCAGTTATTATTATTGATGAAATTGTCGAATGCTGCTTTTGCCCCTATGCTTACTATCTCCACAAGTACCGTTCTTTTATTGATTGCATTGGATATTATGGTTGTTCTTCTCGCTGTTATCCTTTTCCCTTTTCTCTGGAAAGATTAACCCCTGTCCCCTAAAGGGGAACTTATATATAAATCTTATTTTACTCATTAAAAATCTTTTATTTAAAGTGTATCGAACTATTATCTATTCGCTTTTCTCTATTAACTGAATTGCCCTATTTTTGCCCCCACATTCAACCGGCCAATCCTTCACTTTGGCCTCCCGATGACTGACACAAAAAACTATATGTACAACCCCTGGTGGAAGATTGCAAGTGTTGCCTTGCTTATCTACACCTTTACCGCTGGGTTGTTGTTAGATGTTCCCCGCCTGCCGGCCTTGCAGGAAACTATCCGAAACCTGTACTTCCACGTCTGTATGTGGTTTGCGATGATGATACTTTTCACAGTATCCGTTGTAAATGCTATCAAGTATCTCCGTACTTTAAATATCAAGTACGACATTTATGCCCGGCAGTTTGCCGTAGTCGCTATTGTGTTTGGCCTGTTGGGGTATATAACGGGGGCCATCTGGGCTTCTTACACCTGGGCCGACCCGAATAAACCTGCCATCAATTCTTTCAGCACTATTGCCCGTGACCCAAAACTTATTGGTGCTGCCATTGCCCTGCTTGTTTATTTTGCCTACCTTATTTTAAGAGATTCTATCCAGGATATGGATAAGAAAGCAAGAATAAGTGCTGTGTACAACATTTTTGCTTACGCCATGCTGTTTCCGGCCATCTGGATTTTACCAAGAATACTACCAAGCCTGCATCCGGGAAATGAAGGCAACCCTGCTCTCGATGTAAAAAATGATATTAGTGGAAATATGCGGATGATTTTTTATCCGGCGGTGATTGGCTGGACATTGCTCGGCGTTTGGATTACCACTTTGAAAATAAGGTTGAGTTTATTGAAAGAAAAAAGAATGCTATCATGATGAAAAAAATAATGATGCTGTTCAGCCTGCTGATAATTTCTGTTATCAGCTTTGCACAGGAAAAAGTAGAAATGGCGGATACCATGCGTAGCAACGGAAGAATTTATGTAGTGGTAGCCGTAGCTCTCACCATACTCATTGGCCTGGTATTATATATAGTAAGAATAGACAGGAAAATAAGTAAGCTGGAAAGAGAAAAATAGTATTTGCCAATTGCCTATTGATTATTGCCTATTGATTCAAATAACGATTGCTTAAATAAAAAAAGAACTTATGTCAGACAAACATTACAGCTTTTTTGGTGCCGTTGAAAGAAGTTTTGACAAGGCAGCCAAATACACCAAATGGGACAAAGGAATACTGGAACAGATCAAAGAATGTAACGCCGTTTACCAGATGCGTTTCCCGCTAAAAAGAGATGATGGAAATATAGAAGTGATAGAAGCTTATCGTGTACAACACTCCCACCACAAAACACCGTGTAAAGGCGGTATCCGTTTTTCCATGGAAGTAAACCAGGATGAAGTAATGGCACTCGCCGCACTGATGACTTACAAATGTGCTATTGTAAATGTTCCTTTTGGTGGTGGTAAAGGTGGTATCAAGATCAACCCAAAAAAATATTCGCCATACGAACTGGAAAAAATTACCCGTCGTTATACTGCTGAATTAATTAAGAAAAATTTTATCGGACCCGGTACAGATGTGCCTGCCCCTGACTATGGAACAGGTGAAAGAGAAATGGCCTGGATATTAGATACCTATACAGCCATGCATCCCGGAGAGATTGATGCTGCCGGCTGTGTAACAGGTAAACCAATTACACAAGGTGGTGTTCGTGGCCGCAGAGAGGCAACAGGCTTGGGTGTATTCTTTGGCCTGCGGGAAATGTGCAATATGGAGGATGTGATGAAGAAACTCGGATTGCCTGTTGGTGTAGAAGGCAAAACAGTAGTGGTACAAGGTTTGGGTAATGTGGGTTATCATTCTGCTAAATTCTTCCAGGATGCAGGAGCCAAAGTAATTGGCCTTGCCGAATATGAAGGTGCTATCTGGAACAAAGACGGGTTGGATATAGACGAAGTATTTAACCATCGGAAGAACACCGGATCCATTTTAAATTTTCCCGGTGCTACCAATTTTGAAAAAAATGGTGACGCATTAGAAATGGAATGTGATATACTAATTCCTGCTGCATTAGAAAATGTAATTGATGCAGAAAATGCACCGAATGTAAAAGCTAAACTGATTGGTGAGGCAGCCAATGGACCACTAACACCCGATGCCGATGAGATACTGGCTAAAAAAGGTGTTATCGTGGTACCTGATATGTACCTGAATGCCGGTGGTGTTACGGTATCTTATTTTGAGTGGTTGAAAAACCTGAGCCATGTTCGCTACGGACGAATGGAAAAACGTTTTAACGAAAACATGAATGCACACATACTTGGACAGATAGAATCGCTGACAGGTAAAACCGTTTCTGAAAAAGAGAAAGAATACATCATGCATGGTGCAGATGAAGTGGACTTGGTATATAGCGGATTAGAAGAAACCATGATAGCCGCTACTCATGAAATTATGAACACCTGGAAAAACAATCCCACTATTCCCGATATGCGTACGGCGGCTTATGTTGTTGCTATCAATAAGGTAGGCACCAGCTATGCAGAGTTGGGAATATTTCCATAAACCTCACCCCTCCTCTCTCCATAAATGGAGAGGGAGTCAAGCCAATTGCTTATTATTTGAATCCCATTTGCGAAAGCAGGCGGGATTTTTTTTGGTGCAAGCTGGGATAGGTATTTGTTGAAAATTAATTAAATTGTGTGCAATATATTGCGCAAATGCGACTGTTGTGCGTCACTTTAACAAATCAAATAAATGAAAGTTTTTCTACTTTTAATTTTGGTATTCATTACAAATTTTTCTAACGGACAAAATAGTATTAGTACAGCTGTGACTAGTAGTTCGAGAAACAGTTGTATCAAAGTCATAAGCAAACAAGGAAATAGTAGTGGGACAGGTTTTTTTATTTCCAATGATATTGTAGTTACTTGTTTTCATATCATAGCCCAGATTTCTGTAGACTCTCTTAAAAATGTAAACTTCAATATTTTCAAAGACATCCAAGTTATTAATGAAGACGGGGATACTGTTTCGGTAACGTGTATTAGTATTCCAACTAATCTATCACCCGAACCACTTTTTCAAGACTTTGCTTTGTTGAGAACAAGCAGAATAGTAATTAAAAAAGACATTTTGCCTCTTTCGTCTGAAACAAATCATGACGTTGCCGAACCAGTTGTTTTTAGCGGCTATCCTTTGGGAACCCCAACTATGGTAACTCATTTTGGAACTATATCAGGAATTACTAAGGACAAATCTATTATTTGTATTCAAGCTTCTACCAATAAAGGTAATTCAGGAGGTGCACTTGTTGACAAAAGTGGCGAAGTCATAGGATTGATTAGTATGAGAGAAGGCGGCATTTCTATGGGCTTACAAAATTATTTAAACCAAATCACAGAAACTGAAAAAATGGGAAGTATTCAACTAATGGGAGTAGACCCCTTACAAGCCGCAAAAGAAACAATAAAAGTACTAGACACTTATATTAGCACGGGAATTGGATATGCAAGAAACATAAAGTTCTTAGTTGATTATAGACATAAACATAAAATAAAATAAAATAAAAAAGCGACCGCACAACATGACCTGTGTAAAAAAACAATTATTTTGTGGACTTAAAAGAACACTTTGAGCAATGCTGCAAATACCGAAAATTTCAATAGCCTTATGACATCAAACGAACTAACACATTGCCATTTGACATTCAAAAATAAAGTTTCCATTTTTGGATACCTTTCCTATCTTTGTTAAAATTATTATAGTTGCAATACTTTCAGACCAGGTTTTTAGAAGAAGCCAATAAGTTCATTGCAGGACTTGATCCAAAAGCTGCAAGAAAGATTTTCTATAACATTGACCTTGCTGAACAAAGCAACGACCCAAAACTTTTTAAGAAACTACAAAAAGATATTTGGGAATTTAGAACAAAGTTTGGTGGCGTACAAATCAGGCTGCTTGCATTTTGGGATAAAGACAATAAAACAGAAACTTTAGTTTTAGCAACTCACGGTTTTATTAAAAAGATTGACAAAGTTCCGTCTAACGAAATAGAAAGGGCAATTAACATAAGGAAGAAATATTTTGAAAGCAAACCTAAAAAATAACACTATGGCAAAGGCAGCAATGAAATCTTACTCACTTGCCGAAATGAAAGATAAATACATCGGCAAGAAAGGTACAAAAGACAGAGACCAATACGAATACGAACTTCGTATGGATGTTTTAGGACGAATGATAAAAACTGCAAGACAAGAACGCAAATTAACACAGGAGCAATTGGGCGAACTTGTTGGAGTACAAAAGGCACAGATCTCTAAACTGGAAAGCAGTGCCAACAGTGCCACAATTGACACCGTATTGAAAGTGTTTAAGGCGTTGAAAGCAGATATTCATTTTAATGTGACAATGGAAAAACAGTTCTTAAAACTCAGTTGACAATAAAGCGAATGCTAAGGGCAGCCAGATTATTTGGCGGTGCAGTGAATATATCCTGGTTATTTAGTTTGCTACCTGGCGTTACAAATTCCCCAAAAACACCCCCTTCTCTTTTCACCACCCTTGCCACCATTTTTACCCAACTTTCGTCTAAATTCGCAGATACTTCATTTTAGCCTCAAAAAAGCAAATTCTATATGCGGACCATCAGTTTAGTTATCGTAAGCCTTTGTAGTTTTTTAACAATAATTGCGCAGCCACCACAAGCCCAGTCTTACACCCTTGACAATATCTATTTACCTGCTGAATTAAACAAACAGGTATGTATATCAGGTATGAAGTCTTATAACGGCCAGCTTTATTTTGCTTCAGAACGTTGCCCGAAAATTATTGTATTTGATCCCATTAAAGAGGTTATCAGCAAGACCATTGACATACAAGTGCCACAGAACTTTGAAATGGAAGGCATGACGTCGTATAAGGATAAGTTATACGTAGTATCGGAAAGTGTGGCTGCCGTGTACGAAGTAACGATAGCTACAGGTGCCGTTAAAACCATACAAACTTCTATTACACTTCCTGCCAAATCAAAAGACGGTGACGGAATGGAAGGCATTGCAGCCAATGAAAAGAACAAAAAGTTTTACCTATTGCGGGAAAGAGATGGTAATATGTCGCATTCGCAGATCTATACTTTCGCTGTTGAGGCTGGCAATGATGGCTCCCCGATAATTTTGAAAAATGAATCCATGATTGAACTTCCATTAGATAATCCCCAGTGGAGGTATTCAGATATTTGTGTGGACATTGAAAACTCAAGATTGCTTTGCTTAAAATCGTATGCGAAAGGAAAGTTCCGCCAGCAATATTTAGAGTCAATGACCATAGATGCTAACGGCAAACTACTTCCTGAAACATTGAAGAATATTCCGGTAGAAAATTTTACGGATGCTTCCAATGCTTTCAAAACTCAGGATTACAGTATGAATCTCGAAGGCGTTACTATTGATAACAACGGAATTATCTACATGATCAGCGACAATACTTCCGGCAAAGCCAATTGCGACATGGTGGCAAAAGAAAAAACGATATTGCTTCAGTTGAAGAAGAAGTAATTAACCGGTTGACAGAGATATCTAAATTGAATTTGTATTTAAGTCCGCCGAATTGGCGGACGAAATGTCAGTAGTGACCAATAAAAATTAAGTGTATTGAGCTCCATCGGAGCGATATGTAAAATATTTCGCTCCGATGGAGCTCTGGGAAATTCATTTACTACATATTCTACTATTTCGCCTCCCGAAAAATCGGGACAGGCTCTCCAGGGCTATAAATAATTGCGCCTGTTAGAGAAGTAATTATTATTTGCCATCCGAGTTTGTAAACTGGTAAGCCCACACTATAAGTAAGAGTTGCAACGGCAGCCGGATTACCGCTATCCATAAATCAGGATTATGCTCCTGCTGGTAATTCAGCATCATCTGCACATTGGCAGGAAAGATAACTATCAATAAAATGATGATGCCCCAGGCTGCCAGCTTTCGGGTTTGCACAGGCAGCAGTAATAATCCCAACACTATCTCCGCCAGCCCACTGATAAAAATGAGTGAATAATGCCAGGGCAACCAGGGCGGCATTATCTTTTTATAAAAATCAGGATGGACAAAATGATTAGCCCCGGCTAACACATAAAGAGCAGCCATGCTATACAGTGATATTTTTTCCCACTTCTTCATTAGTTATGTAATTTACCGTATCCCTTTAAAAATTTCACGCAGCGTACACAAAGACCGCAGAGAATATTTGCTAACTCTTCTGTGAACCGGCGGCTCCGGGATAATTGCCTGTAACAGGGCTGGCAAAAGGTAAATGAGTTAATACAGAAAGTTAAAAGAACCTGAAAGCCTGCCCGGCACAACCATTTGGTACGATTTTGCGACCTTTGTACAGCGACATGAAAAAAATTATACTTCTAATTGTTATTATAGCAACAGCCTCTCCCCTTTTTGCACAAAAAGTGGACAGCATTTATTTTCATTTATATACTGACAGCCTGAAAAAGGGGCAGCACAACTATATAAATGTAGATGGCAAAATGTCTAACGGCCGCTGGATGCCCCTCACCACTAAAGACGTTCTGTTTTCCTGCTCCACTGCCAGCTTTGAAGGTAATGAGTTAATAATCCCTGATGATTTTAAACCAGAAAAAGTAGTGGTGAAAGCAGTTCTGAAAAGCAATTCATCCGTTTCAATTGAAAGAACTATCTGGATAAAAACAAAACCAGATGGTGCCCTGCCGACCAAAGACGAAATTATGAGTGGCACTCCACCACGAAAAACGAAGAATAAAAATCGTTGATTTTTCTTCCTGGTCTTATCTCAATTTGAACCACAGGAGGCACAGCAGGCACATAGATTATCACATAGTTTTTCTACTGTGTTTCGCTATATTTCTATGCTCTCCTCCTATGTGGTTAATTTTTACGAATAAATTGAAATACTCTCTCTCTCTTTCCATTTCCTGTTCACTTAAACTTCATACCCTTATCTTTGCGATGGCAGGTCTTACACGACCAGCTCCTGCTGAACCCTCCCAGGGCCGGAAGGCAGCAAGAGTAGGTGGTTGAGCGGTGCGATGTAATAAGCCTGCCATTTTTTTCTATCCACCGAAGCCTTGGCGAAGGCGGATACCCCATCTCCGCCAATTGGCGGAAAGTTTTAAATACCAACAACATGAAATTTTTTGTTGATACTGCCAATCTTGCTCAAATCAAAGAAGCTAACGAATTAGGCATCCTTGATGGTGTTACTACCAACCCTTCCTTAATGGCCAAAGAAGGCATTAAAGGCGAAGCCGCCGTGATGAATCACTACAAAACCATTTGCGAAATGGTGGATGGCGACATCAGCGCAGAAGTTATCAGTACTGACTTTGATGGTATTGTTGAAGAAGGAAAAAAATTGGCTGCCATCCATCCAAATATTGTGGTAAAAGTACCGATGATAAAAGATGGAATAAAGGCTATTAAATGGTTTACTGATAATGGTATCAGAACTAATTGTACGTTGGTATTTTCTGCCGGCCAGGCAATTCTTGCTGCCAAAGCAGGAGCCACTTACCTCTCTCCTTTTATCGGTCGTATTGACGACAGTAACTGGGACGGTGTGGATTTAATTGCCCAGATTTCTCAGATCTATTCTATCCAGGGATTTAAAACACAGATACTCGCCGCTTCTATCCGCAATGCCCTGCATATTGTAAGATGTGCTGAAGCTGGTGCCGATGTTTGCACTTGTCCGTTGGATTCAATACTGGGTTTATTGAAACATCCGCTGACAGATATTGGTCTTGCTAAATTCCTGGAAGACGCTAAGAAGACTTTATAAAAACACCCTGTCCCTATCCTTCGATAAACCCGATAGCTATCGGGTCAGGAGGAACTTAGGTCTGAGTTACATTTCAACTTGCAAAAAGTCTGATAGTAACTATTCTTCAGGGATTATTGCCTCTTACACAAGACGAATTTCCATGCCCCCTTCAGGGAATGAGAAATCTTAAACTATAAAACTGTCTGCGGGGGTTATCGCAGTATAACTGAGTTTACCCTGGTAAAACCAATCAACTCATCAGCCCTGGCACCAAAGGGCCGGAAATACACCATCACCATATAACCATTCTCTGTTCCCCAATAATTGCCTTCTGTATTTTCCAATGAAGGTTGTACACCAGCTTGCTTCTTATCCGTGAGTGTAACATAAGAGTAGTTGTAATAACCTTGTTTCAGGTACAATGCTTTTTCATAGATGCCTTTCTCGTCGTTAAAGATCATCTTTGAATCATCGTTTTGTTCGTAGTTGGTCAGTTCACCAAATACATAAACACTTTTACCTTCATAAGCCCTGTTGCCTGGCGGAATGAAAGTAAAATGTGTCCAGGCATAATCGCTTTGCCAGTACGGGTTATTATCTCTGTTTTCAATGGTGTAAATACCGTTGAAATCACGATAGTAAGCATATAATTGCTGCCGTCGTTCTCCATCAGGTTTTACATATACATCAATGCGGCTGCTGGTGTCAGAATCAAAAAGCTTGTCCATCCGTTCACTCATAAGCCGTAGGCTGCGCAGGTCAATCCACCGCCATTCTTTACCAGCAGGGAACGTTGTGTTTTCTTCATCGCTGTATTCAAAATAATTGCCCCGGAAAATAGTAGGCCGGTCTATCACCGAAGCAGCAGCCCATATATTATTTTGTACCACCACCACTTTTATATCCTGTGGCGAAAAAGTGGTGATTTGTGCATTAGCTGTATTAACTGATACCTGCACCCGTTGATGAGTCCGGAACAAATTCCCATTAAATGGTTGTGTTATTAAGGCCGAAACAGATGCTTTTGTATTTACTACCAACAACCGTTTTGTAAAAACCAATTTGGATTGATCGTCATTCAAAAAAACTTTTAGCAGGTAATTACCGGCTTTCGTTGGTGCAGAGTTTCTTTCCGGAATTACTGCCTGGTAATGGGTGTATCTTGTTTGTGCAATAGAAGATGTGCGGTAAGTGGTAATCCGGTTGCTTTGAAAACCCCGGATATAATCAAAGGTTTGGATATTAGCCGGTGTCCAGTCTGCATTGCACAACTGGAATGAATAATAATAGTATTTTATATCCGCATCCATATCATCAAAATGCAGTTCCAGTTGATCGTTGCTATTCAAGGTAAGAACAGGGTAGCTGTAAATATCACCGTACTTATGAAGTTTTACACTATGGATGTTTAGCTTGTAAGTATGGTCAGGTATCTGCGCATAGGCAACGGATACGTTTGCAATAAGCAATAAGAAAAACAATTTTTTCATCCGGATGAAAGTGAATTTAATTCAGAATATGGTGCAACTTCGTTAAAACTATGGAGCACACTGCAAAAATCAGGCAAAAAAGGGGTGAATTCTTTTTTAGCGGCTTATTTTTGTCGCTGACTCCGGTGGAGATACAGACAAACAATTCAATTTGAAGGTTGCAGGCTTTATAGCAAACCGCATAGCATTTAACCAGTCAACAGGACCCGGTGGGCAGAAATCCTTTTCCAGGTTTATCATCAGGCTGTCAACTGTTGCCACTGTTATCAGTGTAATGGTGATGATTGTGACCCTGTCATTAGCCAATGGCTTCCAGGAAAAAGTGAGCCAGAAAGTTTTCAGCTTTCTGGGGCATATCCGCATT
>JBKJIX010000047.1:0-29826 GCA_046598205.1 Chitinophagaceae bacterium | reverse complement strand
CCCTCGAAGAAAATAAAGCCAAACTGAAAGTAAAAGGAATACCGATTACCATCGGAAAGAAAATATACTGGAGTAAATATGGCCCAACGGTAAAAACCGATAAAGGAGTTTTCTCATTACGGGTTCCTGCCACCATGGACATTAAAGCTCTGGAAGAATGGTACCGGATGAATAAGGCAAAGAACTTTACAGAATTCTACAAAGCTCTTAGCATGACCAGCCTGCCGATGTTCAATATTATTTATGCAGACAGGTACGACACTATTTTTTATATCAGTAATGGAAAAATGCCAAGACGAAATCCTGATACAAAGTATAACTGGAAAAGCACATTGCCGGGAAATACGTCAGCAACCCTATGGACAGAGTTTAAACCAGTTGGTGAATTGCCACAGTATATAAATCCGCCGTCAGGTTATTTGTTTAACACCAACCACTCTCCTTTTCTGGCAACTGATTCAAAGTACAATCTTGATATGCGGAAGTTTGACAGAACCGATGGCTATGAAACATATCACAACAACCGCAGCCAGCGGGTAACAGAGTTGATAAACACTGATAAAGTTGACTACAATCGTTTCAAACAAATAAAATTTGACCGGCAATTGCCTCAACAATTGAAATATACTTACGGTATTGATAGCATGTTCAATCTGAATATTGCAGATCACACAGCACTAAAAGAGGTCATTGCTAATTTTCAGCATTGGGATAAAAAGGCCCTGACAGATAGCAAAGGGGCGGCTATTTTTTTACTCACTTATCATTATCTGGTCGAAAGACTAAAGGGTGTTCCTTCAAGACAAATTACTAAAGCGGAAGCAGTGGAAACTTACCAGTATGTGTATGATTATATGATGAAACACTTTGGTAAAGTAGATTTAATGCTGGGCGATGTACAAAAATTAATAAGAGGTGATGATGTTCGTCCGGCCTGGGGTTTCCCGGATGTATTGTGCCCATCATTTTCAGAACCATATATAAATGGTATGAGAAAAGTAACCGGCGGCGACGCTTATATCTGTTTTGTTCGTTATGCAAAGGACGGCAGCTTACCGAAAATAGAGTCGATAAATACATTCGGCGCATCTATGCATCCTGCATCGCCGCATTATAAAGACCAGATGACGATGTTTCAAAATCAGCAAACCAAGCGAATGACTTTAGATAAACAAGAAGTACTGCGTACGGCAGAAAGGGTTTATCATCCGGCTATGACTCAGTAATAATTGACTGAATTAATGACTCAATATATTGTAAGTATAGTTTTGCAGGCTCAATAAAGTCTTTGGTAGTCTCTGCATCTTCTTCTATAATGTCACTGTAGTCTTCTTCAATCCTTTCTTGCATCAGCCTGCTGAAAAAGGAAGCCTGCTGCATTTCAAATTCACCTGTTTGAACAAAATGCTGATGAAGCTGGTTAATAACACCACTATGGGTTTTGGGAATTAAATCTTTTGTTAGCAGTAAAGCCTTTGTAGCATGAAAACAAGCATAGTACAAACGATTTATTACGGTAGCATAAAATTTATTCTGGAATAAAATATCTGCTTCATTTAGAAAAGACCTTGCTTTTTGTAATTTTAACCTGATTGCTTCCAGTTGCTCAGTAATCATAGAAACACACAGTTATTTGCAATAGATTTCTTCAAAGAGTAATAAGATGGGTTTTGTTTCCAATCTTTTTGACTAACCAGTAAAGCATTAATAAAAACCCCTGCCGCAACACTTAGAGGGAAAATAGTATTATGCAGGATTTGTTTAAGTGCAGGAGTAACTAACTGGTTGCTCAAAACAAGAATATCCCAGTCGCTTTCATCATGAGCAGTACTGCTTGCCCTGCTGCCAAAGAGAATGACTTCGGCGTCAGGAAAGATTTGTAAAACTTCTTTTTTTACAGATAATAGTATTTGCTCTGATGTTTCCACACTTCAAAGGTCTTAATAATTTCCAATATTATTGATAAAAAAAACACCAGTTAACTGTTGAGTTTTTTATAAAATAAAGCCTTTTGAACACAGCTATCTAACAACTAATTAGCAGCCCTTATTTCTCTTACTTCACCCGTCGCATTTTTTACCAGCAAGAATGGTTTGCCCACCATAGCAGGATTTTCACCGGGAGGGCCTTCTGTAGTATCGGTGGATTCAAGCAAGTATTTGGGATAAACAGCACCACTGTCTTCAGGAAAATTACTTATACTAACGGTTACATCAGCTCCTGTCTCATCATGGAAATGAAATTCGACCCTGCCGGTATAGTAGGTGGCACTTTGGTAAATTACTTTTTGCTGGATATCAGCTATTACTGGTTTTTTAGCAGTTGTATCTTTTGCAGCATCAGTACCAGGCGAACTTTTCTTGTTATTGCAGGAAACCAGAACAAGCAAAACCAGAAAAGAAAAAAGGCGATTCTTCATGATAGGTTAGTTTAATTTTAAAAGAAGAAAGATAAGAAAAACAATCAGGGTTCATAGAACAGAAATTGGCCAGCAAGGGCATTTTTCAACTTACTGTGTACTTCGTAGCTCTACTCAAGGAGCGAAGTAGTAACTTGCAGTCATGATTGCCCTTCGCTAAGCTCAGGGTGACAAACTTAATTATGATTAATTATTTAGAGGGGTTGAATGACCGGCAGCAGGAAGCAGTACTACATATTGACGGGCCGATAATGATTGTGGCCGGGGCTGGCAGCGGCAAAACAAAAGTTCTTACCACAAGAGTGATTCATTTAATGGCGAATGGCGTTGATGCGTTCAACATTCTTGCGTTGACGTTTACCAATAAGGCTGCCAAAGAGATGAGGGAAAGAGTGGAAAAGATTTTGGGAAATGGCGAAGCAAGAAATTTATACATTGGTACTTTTCACTCTGTGTTTGCAAGAATACTCCGCTTTGAGGCAGATAAGATCGGCTATCCAAAGAGTTTTACTATTTATGATACCGACGATGCAAAGAGTGTGATAAAGACCGTTATCAATGAACTGAATCTTGATGACAAACATTACAAACCTAATATTGTTTATAATAGAATTTCATCTGCCAAGAACGCATTAGTAGGCCCGGAAGAATACCGGAACGATTATGCCATTCAGCAGGAAGATATGCGAAGCAACCGCCCTGCTATTGCGCAGATATATGATGCGTATGCGAAGCGTTGTTTTAAAAACGGGGCGATGGATTTTGATGATTTGCTGATGAAGTTTTATGAGTTGTTGAAAAATGTGCCAGAAGCTTTGGCAAAATACCAGCGAAAATTCAAATACATTTTAATTGATGAGTACCAGGATACCAATCCTTCCCAGTACGAAATTATTAAACTGCTTGGGGCTATGCATGAAAATGTGTGTGTGGTAGGTGATGATGCACAAAGTATTTATAGCTTTCGTGGAGCTACGATTGAAAACATTCTTCAGTTTCAGAAAGACTATGACGAGGTAAAGTTGGTGAAACTGGAACAAAACTACCGGAGTACCCAAAGCATCCTGCATGTAGCTAACGAAGTAATTAAGAATAATAAAAACCAGATAGAGAAAGTTCTCTTTACAGAAAATGCAGAAGGGGAAAAGATAAAACTGGTGCGGACGATGACAGATAATGATGAAGGAAAATTTGTAGCCGACAGCATACAGGAACAAAAACTCCGCAATCATTATAGCAACAGGGATTTTGCCATTCTATACCGTACCAATGCGCAAAGCCGTGCCTTTGAAGAGTCGTTGCGTAGAATGGGCCTCGCCTATACTATTTATGGCGGCATCAGTTTCTATCAGCGAAAAGAAATAAAAGATATCGTTGCTTATCTCCGCATCATTGTTAATCCCAAAGATGAAGAAGCATTAAAAAGAATTATCAACTACCCGGCAAGAGGAATTGGAAAAACGACGATTGATAAATTAGTCTTGTCTGCCAATGAAAACAATATCAGCATGTGGGATGTGCTGGAAAAGGCAAATGAGTTTGGATTCCGGGCCGGTACGTTTACTGCCTTGCAGGATTTTGTGACGATGATAAAAAGTTTTGCCAGTATGCTCACCAAACAAAATGCGTATGAAGTAGCCTTTCATGTAGGCAAGCAAACCAACTTTGTAAAAGAACTCTTTAATGATAAAAGTACGGAAGGTGTAGCCCGATATGAAAATATACAGGAGCTATTGAACTCCATTAAAGAGTGGACAGAAAGCCCGGATAACGAAGATGGCGAGTTGGTAGATAAAAGCCTTGCTTCTTATTTACAGCAAATTACTTTACTGACTGATGCAGATGAAAAAGACCCCGATGCAGATACTATAAAGTTGATGACCATCCATGCGGCAAAAGGTTTGGAGTTTAGCTGTGTATTTGCTGCCGGTTTGGAAGAAATGCTTTTTCCCAATGCCATGGCTATTAATACCAGAGAAGAGTTGGAAGAGGAACGGCGTTTATTTTATGTAGTTATTACAAGAGCCAAACAACGGCTCTGGATTACTTATGCCAATACCCGTTATCGCTTTGGCCAGTTGGTGCAAAATGAACCGAGCCGTTTTATAGAAGAAGTGCCTGAGCAATATATGGACAGAAGTTTTGCCGGCGGCGGTGCAAAAAACCAATTAGGCGGCAGCCAATGGAATAAAGGTTCCGCATTTGAAAGGATGAGGGCAAAGAATGTGGATGATGGCGAATCAGGAAAAGTAAGTCAGCAATCAGGAACCTATTATAATTCAGGCCCGGCTGTATCTAGATCAGTACCATCTTATTTACCGCCTAAAGGAATACCGGCAAAAGTAAAAGAGCATGTGCCTTCTTCCGATTTTGAAGCCAGTGATACTTCTAACTTGAAAGAAGGACAAAAAGTAGAGCATCAAAAATTTGGTTTTGGGGAAGTGATGAAACTGGAAGGTGCGGCGCATAATCCTATAGCTACCGTAAAGTTTGAACATAATGGGGAAAAGAAGATTATGCTGAACTATGCAAAGCTGCGGATAGTGGAATAGCTATTGTTTCTTTACAGCCGATTGAATAAACTCTTCAATAGTGGTCGGTGTCAATCCAAACTGTGCAATACTATCTTTCGTATTCATTGTTTCGTCTGATTTTTCAGTATGTATGCTAAACTTCATTATCCGGGCAATGCCAGGGTGAAAAGGGGTTAACAAAACAGAGAACACTTTTAAGACACCAACAGGCACATGACTAGTTTTGGGTTTAACGTTTAGTGCTTTTCCAAAAAGAGCTGCTATTTCATTCCGGCTGATATTTTGCGGACCGGCGACAGCAATTATTTTATTATAATAGTTTTGGTTCAATGCAATAATATCAATAGCAGCGACAATATCTTTCGCAGCTATAAAATTTGTAGGGTTATTTCCTAAGCCAAGAATGGCGGTCTTCCCTTTTTCAACAATATTTTTTCCAAGCAGGTTGTAGACATGCCATTCCATAAAAGCCGGTAGCCGGAGGATTGTATAATTTAATCCACTGTTTATTACATACTGCTCAATTAGATATTTGGTCCTGAAAAAATCAACTGGATGATCAGGAGAAGCTGTGGAGCTGGAGGTATAAATAAAATGGGTAACGCCTGCCCTTTTTGCTTCATCCACTAAAAGTTTGTGCCCGGCTTCATCTACTGTTGCAGATTTATTTTTTCCTTTACCCAACATTCCATGGGCCGCTGTGAGAACAACATCAATTCCATTGAAAATGCCGGTAATCGTTGCAGCATCAGTCAGGTCACCCGTTATTACAGCAGCACCTTTTTTTCCCAAGTTTATAGCTTTGTCTTTATTTCGTACAAAGACAGTTACCTGAAAACCTTTTTCCAGAAAATGAATGGCGGCGGCATTTCCTAAAACACCAGTGCCGCCGATAATAAGCAGACGAGGCATATCGGTATGAGTTTAGTGGTTAAGTTACAATAAATAAATGAATCTTGGGTAAAACCTGAATTAACAAAATACAATAAGACGGATATTTATATTTGTTTGATAATTTTCTTTTTTAGCCAGCCGCCACATGTTGACCGCCAAACAAAAAAAACAAACCCGCAAAATAGTTATCACCGGGGTAACCGCAATGATACTTATTACCGGAAGCTGGTTGCTGTATCAGCAACTAAAATACAAGAAAGCCAAATTTACCCGATACCCTGAATTTGGCATTAACATCCCGGAGAGTTATCCAATACATGGCATAGATGTTTCCAAATATCAGTCGTTGATAGCCTGGGAAGAAGTAAAGGCCATGAAGGTTAAAAACATTCAATTGGGATTTGCATTTATAAAAGCTACAGAAGGCATTGGAAATACAGACCCGCATTTTAAACGCAACTGGAAAAAAACGAAGGATAATCAAATCATCCGGGGAGCTTACCATTTTTTTGTTGGCTCCAAAGATGGAAGAATGCAGGCGGAAAATTTTATTGATAAAGTAGAGCTGGAGCCGGGGGACATGCCGCCTGTATTGGATGCAGAACAGCTGAATGGTGCAACAGCAGTACAACTAAGAAAGGAAATGAGAAAATGGTTAGAGATAGTAGAGAACCATTACAGGGTAAAGCCGATTATATATACCAATGTAGATTTTTATGAAAGGAACCTCGGTAGTGAGTTTGATGGCTATCCATTATGGGCGGCTCATTATTACCAACCAGGGAAGCCCCGCATTAAACGGGGATGGGTTTTCTGGCAGCACAGTGATGAAGGCCGGGTGAATGGTATTGTATCCAAAGTTGATTTCAATGTTTTTAATGGTGATTCAACAGACTTTAAAAACTTACTGATTGAATAGCAATGTTAGCGGCCTGGTTTTGAAATGCGGTAACTTGTCGCCCTGAAACAAAAGTTATATGGAACAGAATTGGGATCCGGGTGTCAAAAAATTCTTCGTCAAAATTCTTAACACTATTGCCTTTGGACTTTTCTGGATGATGGCCTGCGCTACAGCAGGTATTTATTTTGAATTGGGCTATACCAACGGCAAGCCGCTTATTTATACCATTCTTTTCTATGCAGGCATGAGCATCAGTCTTTTCTTCCTCATTCGTTATTTATATAAGACCTGGAAAAGTGAGTAATTAAATAAATATGTTGGCAGAGTTATTTTTTATAGCCCCGGAGGGGCAAAATATTAGTAGAAATGTGCATTAAATGCATTTCCCAAAGCTCCATAGGAGCGACATATTTTACATATCGCTCCCATGGAGCTCAATACCCTAAATCTTCATTGCTCACTACTGACATTTCGTCCGCCAAGCGGCGGACTTAAATACAACTCCAATTTTATTAACTCAGCCAAAATGTTAAATAACTTTTTCCTTTCTCAAACGTCTGACCAAAAATATCCGCTACTACACAGTACAAATTAAATAAAAGGGTTATTTTAGAAACTCATTACAAACTGTATGGAGCTAAAACAAATAAGCAAATCGTTTATAATTGCCGGAACGTTGATAATCTGGGCAATTAAATTTATCGTCCGGCCTATGCAGTTGTTTGATGACCCCACCCGGTTCTTTTTAAATATTGCTCCTAACCTGCTGGGTTCATTTTTAATTCCGTTTGGAGCCTACTGGTTTTTTAGTGGCTGCAACTTTTTAGTGGCCCGGGTTTTCAAAATAGAAACATCGTACGATCTTCGCCTTGTTTGCCTGCTTGGTTTTGGAATGTTGATAGTAAATGAATACCTGCAACTGATTCCCTTCTTTGGCCGCACCTTTGATTATAACGATATTCTTTTTTCCTCGGTAGGATTACTGGCATCTTCTTTTGTTTTTGGCAGGCTTCGATCCCGCAAACTGCAAAATCATCAGCCGCAAACTAATTAATTTTTAGAATCCAGGATGATTGGTGCATTCCCTTTTCCCATTATAATCACTTTTGAGTTCGGAGATTTTGCCAATTCCAGGTAAGCCTTTATCTGTTCATATTGTAATTGCTGATCTGTAAGCCCGATATTGATGATACGTTGATAATCGGCGATTCCCTGGGCCTCTACCCTTTTTCGTTCAGCTTCCTGTTTTTCTTTTAATAATACAAACTGCATCTTTTGTGCATCCTGTTCGGCATTTATTTTTTGCTCGATAGTTGCTTTTACAGATTGGGGGAGGGTAATATTCCTTACCAGCAATTGTTCCAGTATTAACCCTCTTTTTTTAAAATCTTCATCAATGCTTTTAAAAATGCGTTGTTGAAACTCATCTCTTTTGTTGGAGTATAGTGATACCGCTTCATAATAAACAGAGTTATCCCGGATTTTAGTTCTGGTCAATGGACGAACAATTTTATCGGTATAATCAACACCCGTTTCCCGGATAAGACGAGGGGCTTCAGATGGAAGAAGTTTATATAATACCGTAAGATCTATGGTAACTTCCAGCCCATCTGATGTTAACACTCTGATAGCATCATCCCCCGACTGCGTTCCTGCATCATTTATGCCACTCATGGTATAGTTCTGCGTTTTTATATCTAATCGTTGTACCTCAACAAAAGGATTGATAAAATGTAAACCACTGCTCAACACATCATTCTGAACTTTTCCGAATAAGGATTTTACACCTATTTGCCCCGCATTAATCTGTACTATACATTTTGTCAGAAATCCGATAAGCATCAATGCTATGGCGATGCTGCGGATAATTTTTGCAAACCGGCCAACCTGTTGATTGTTTTGCAAGGCAAAGCCTGCAATTAAAACGACTATTCCAAGGATTATTAACACCATAATTTATTTTTTATATATGAAAGTAGTCAACTCTTAACTGCTATGGTCTGAAACAATAACCCAACGGCCATTTATTTTCCGAAACAATAAAGTGTAGTGCCCTCCCACATCTCCGATGGAACGCTTCAAAAACCATTTTCCGGTGATATGGTAATATTGTTTCGATAATTTTTTCACCTGAATGAGGGTAAAAATAAGCTTACCCATTGCGGCTGTATCCGGATAACCTTTTTTATAATTGTTTAATGTATTGGCCCAGCCGTAAGTAACGCCACTCTTTCCAATAAACATCAGCGAATCATTTTCCCAATAGCCATTCATAAAGTTGTCAATGTCTCCACGGTTCCAGGCGGCCGTTTGCTCAGCCAATATTTTGTGGATTGACACTTCATCTGTTGTTTGGGCAGATAATTGTACTGTTATGAAAAGAAGGAAAGCAAAGAATATTTTTTTCATTACTGAACTTTTGTACAAGATAAATGAAATACAAGAAATATTAACCGCAGAGAACATGAGGTGCAGAGTTAGCGCAGAGATGCTCTGCGAAACCTCATTTTCTCCTGTTCTCCGCGGTAAAGTATTAATGCTCACAATCATCGCTATGGGCATGATTATGCACCCGGCAATATTTGTAATTCAGAAGATGGGCAATAATAATCAGTATAACAGCTGGTACCAGCAACCATGTTTCATACCGGATAAAGAATTGTTTGAGTACCAGGAAAATAAAACCAGCAAAGAAAAGCGAAAGCGGCAACAGGCTATGATGATGTTTTTTATAACCATGATACAGGGAATAAGTACCAATACATAAAGCAAGCACTATCATCCCCACTTCAAAACCCGTATTATGAATAATGTTGGTGCCAAACAAAGGCAGGCTGCTTAGAAACAACGGCAACAGGGCACAATGAATGGCACAGGCCAGTGAGGCCCCGATTCCTAAAGCATCCCAATTGATCTTTAATTTCATGAAGAGGGCAAAGATATTAAAAAAAGCAACAGTGTTGCAAAATAATATAGCCCGGAGATTCAGGCAAATTGAATAGGTAATTATAACGGAGTTGGCATCCTACCTTTGCATCGCAAATAATGAGTATGTCAAAAAAGAGATTATTTTATATAGGATTCTTTGTAGCGTTGGCCTTGATCTTTTACCTCGTACTTACGTTGATCATCCCGGGTTTTGGCAAGGTAAAGTCGCCACCCGTTAGCTTTGTAAAACCTTTTTCTTTTACCAACCAGGATGGGCAAACCGTAACAGAGAAAGATATGGCCGGCAAAGTGTATGTAGCAGAATATTTCTTTACGAATTGCGAAGGCATTTGCCCAAAAATGAATAATAATATGCGGTTGGTGTATGAAGAGTTTAAAAGTGACAGCAATTTTATTATTCTTTCTCATACCAGCGACCCGGACAGAGACTCTGTAGGGCAGATGAAATACTATGCCGACTCCATGAAAGTAGATACAAAGCGATGGATTTTTTTAACCGGAGGAAAGCAGAGTTTGTATGATGCTGCGAGGGCAAGCTACACTATTGATGACCCTGCCAATAACCTGAAAAGCATAGATGACCAGTTTATCCATTCGCAGTTTTGGGCACTGGTGAATAAAAATGGAGATGTGATGAAAATTTACGATGGGCTAAAAGAAAGCGAAGTAAAAAGCCTTATAAAAGCTGCCAGCAAATTGTTGAAAGAGAAATAGCAAACCATTGACATTTAATTTCATGTGCTACAAAGCTGTGATTGTGAATACTAATTGCGGAATTAGTAAGCAGCGAAGTAGTATGTTTTTTAGATTTATAAACAAATATGACTGATAAAACGGCGATACAAATAGATAAGCAGGTAGGTGAGTTGCTCAAAAAAAACAGCCTCAGCATTACCGACAGCAGAAAAAAAATTCTGCAACTTTTCCTCGAGCAACACGGTGCGTTGGCGCATGGCGATATTGAAAAAAAAGCCGGTGAAAAATTTGACCGGGTAACTGTGTACCGGACACTACAAACTTTTGTTGACAAAGGCATTGTTCATACCATACCAACAGCAGACAATTCCATTCGTTATGCATTGTGTAAAGATGAATGTTCGGAAGGGCATCATCATGATCATCATATTCACTTTGTATGCAGCAACTGCAACAATACCTATTGCCTGGATGATGTAGTAACTCCAGAGATAAAATTACCTAAAGGCTACTCAGCCGAACATGTGGAAGTGGTGGTAGAAGGGGTATGCAAGAATTGTAAGTAAGACCCTGTCCCTAAAGGGGAGACTTAGATCAATGAGTCATTACTAAATGCTGTATTTCATAAAGTAATTAATCTTACCTGGAATGAATTTCTGAATCTCCCTTTAGGGAGTAGGGAAACTAATAAAAAGGAAATATTGCTGGGGTGTTATAAAAAAAGCCCCGGTGTAGAGACAGCGGGACTTATTGGTTAAGGCTCTGATTAGTAGCTATGTGATAGTGCAGTTAATTGCACTTGTAAATTCTGATTCAAATGTAAGTGCTGTTCACCATATTTCCGAATTTATGGCATACCCCATTCGTGGTATTTTTCAGCTTTGCAAGTTATCTGCTTCTTTTTTAACAAACTGCATTAATCCGCTGATATGGGCCGGCGAAAGATCGAATTGTAAACCAGCAGATTGAAACAATTCGGGTAATGTCTTAGTGCCACCCAGTTTCAGGGCTGTTATATAATTATTAAGTGCTGCTTCCGGGTTTTGCTGGTATTGCTGCCACAATCCTATTGCTCCCAGCTGCGCAATTCCATATTCGATATAATAAAAAGGGACTTCAAACAAATGCAACTGACGTTGCCATCCAAATCTTCTGTATTCTTCTAATCCTTCAACATCAATAACCGGGGAAGAAAATTCTTCCAGTATGTTTAGCCATCGATCAGCTCTTTCTTCTTCCGTATGCGTTGGATTTTCATAGATCCAGTGCTGAAATTTATCAATGGTTGCCACCCAGGGAAATATCGTAATAACTCTTTCTAATTGTTGTTCTTTTGCACGGGTCAGTTCTTCTTTATTATCAAAGAAAACATGCCAGTGGTTCATGCTAAATAGTTCCATAGCCATACTGGCCACTTCTGCTATTTCAGTTGGATATTCTTTAAATCCTGTTAGTGCTAATTCATGTGCTAAAAAAGAATGAATGGCATGGCCGCCTTCATGTACCATCGTTGTCACATCATCTAACTGGCCGGCTGCATTCATAAAAATAAAAGGAGCACCACTTTCTGTTAGTGGACAATTATATCCACCGGGGGCTTTGCCTTTCCTGCTTTCCAGGTCAAGATGGCCCATTGTTCTCATCTTTCTAAGACAATCTCCGAAGAAAGATTTTCCGCCAGGCCCGGCGGACATCTCATCAAAACAAGCAATAGTTTTTTCTGTTAGTTGTTCTCCATTGGTAAAAGGACGAAGTGGTTGAATACCTGCTGGTTCTGCTTCCACATCCCAGGGACGTAATATGTCTAAACCAAGTTTTTTCTTTTTAGCTTCATAAATCTGGTTTACCAATGGCATCACATGCAGTTTTACTGCTTCATGAAACTGGTAGCAATCTTCTTTGCTGTAATCAAACCTTCCCAATTCTGCAAAACGATAATCCCTGAAATTCTCAAAGCCGGTATTTATAGCTACCTGATGACGTTTTTGTAGTAATGAAGAAAATAAATCATTCAGTTCTTTTTTATCCTCCAATCTTCTTTGATTTATTTTGCGATATACTTCTTCCCGCAAGTTACGGTCCGGGTCTTCCAGAAATTTAGCTGCTTGCTGTAAAGTGTATTCCTGTCCATTCACTTCTACCATCATTTTCCCGGAGATAACACCAAACTGTTGTTGCATTACACCCAACTCTGCCTGCAATGGAATATTTGCTTCCCGAAATAATTCAATGTTCTTTTTTACATTTCGCAGGTAGGTAAAGTATAGTTGCTGATCAAGCTCTATGGTGAAAGGACAATCAACTAATTTTTTATTCAGTTTGTCAGAGTAAGGCTGGATCTTAGGTTGAATTTCCATCATAAAGAAATTAAAAGCCTCTTCCAGTTCTTTATTCTCTGTATCACAGGTCATTTTTATCTGTCGCCAGCAGGCATCTTCGCTTATCACCGCTTCCAGTTCACTGGCATCTTTCAGCCATTGCTCCAGGTGGGCAAGAGAATTTATTTTTCTTTCATCAAGATTTTTAAAATAAGGTTCAAGCCCTTCCCAATTGGTAACCGAAAAATCGGTTGGTAAAAAATGACGGCGTAATTTTTGTATATCCGCACTGTAATTCATAAACATTAGTGTTTAAATTAAAAAAAGCTATTTCAAGAATATTTGAAATAGCTCGCAACTCGCAGCTAACAACTCGCAGCTTCTCTATTCCGCTTTCTTTTTTCTCGCAGTTTTCTTTGGAGTGGTGAGCTCTGCCGAACCATCTGTTACTTCAGCAGTAACTTCTTTTTTCTTTGCGGCAGTTTTTTTGGCTGGGTTCTCTTCAACAGCAGCTTCTATTTCTTCTGGCTCTTGTTCTTCTTCCGGAATCTCAGACAACACTATCTCCACGTTGTTTTTCTTCAACACATCAAACCATTTCACCATCTTCTTCATATCGCTGGCATATACCCTGTCAAAATCCATATCAGGATATACTTTTTCGAAGTATTTTTTAACGGCAGCAGCATCTTTATCATCAGGTAATGAACCATCTGCTTTATCCATTGCATTCAGCACATCCACCAGGTTCACATTGTCCCGAACGGTATATACTTCAATACTTTCCAGGTGAGAAAAATTGTGGACACGGCTGGCCACAAAACGGGTTGTTTTATCATCCAAAGAGCGGACAATAGCCCCATCGGTTTTGCTGTTAATCAGTTCAAATAATCCGGGTAATCCGGTCACGGCAACAAGTTTACTGTATTCCATAAGTGTTTTGATAATTAAGGAGCTGCAAGATACTTGAGTTCCGGCAAATGGGGGCTCTGAAAATAAGTTTCCTCACGGCGAACGGTTTTTCTAAAATTACCGTCATATTTACCTGTTTATTATATTTATCTAAAATAATTTCAACATAAAATGAGCCATTAGGGTGTTTACCAATTTGGAACGAATTTTAATGGCGAATTCGATGCGACAAATTTCTAAAACAAAGAATATACACATGAAAAAAATGTCTTTATTGCTGCTGGCTTCATTTGCCGTGGCAGTTACAGTTTCCGCTCAGGGCGGAGGTTTTCAGCGTCGTACTGTAGAAGAAAGAGTGGCTACCATACATGCTAAAATGGATAGTGCTTTTAAACTGGATGCCACTAAATTGGCTGAAGTTGACGCTATTTTTACAACCTATTACAAAGATTCTGACAAAGCCAGGGAAGAATTAATGGCAGGTGGCGAAAGGCCAAGCCGTGAGGCAATGCAGGAAAAAATGCAGCCGCTTACAGAGGCAAGAGAGAAAAAATTGAAAGCAGCATTGCCGGAAGCACAGTACGAGATCTGGAAAAAAGAAATTGAGCCAGGTATGCGTCCGCAACGTCCACCAGGCGGTGGTGGCAACTAAGCAAGCATATTTTGATACTAATAGAGAACCGTTCAGCCTCAAACTGAACGGTTTTTTTATTTTCTGCCATACGCCAATTATAGGTGTGTGGTAATAATCAGGGATAAGTGTTTCAGCAATTATCTGAAACTAGCTGTCTGTTATATATAAAAAACTATCATGAGAAAACTACTTCTGCTTATCACCATAGTACTGATGTCTTCAGCACTTTATTCTCAGAATCCTTGCAGCCGGCCTGAATACCGGCAGTTTGATTTCTGGCTGGGAGAATGGGAAGCATTTGGCCTTAACGGGCAAAAGGCAGGTGACAGTAAAATCAGTTTGATTTTAGATAGTTGTATTATACTGGAAGAATGGACCAGTGCTTCTGTTAACCAGGGTATTCGCTATGCCGGAAAAAGCTTTAATACTTACAATGCAGCTACCAAACAATGGCAACAAACCTGGGTAGATAATGCGGGAGGTAGTAATGAATACCTGCTGGGAAAATTTGAGAATAACAAGATCATTTACAGCTCTCCACCATTTCCTTTTAGCAAAGACACTATGGCCATCCGCAAAATGACTTTCACCAATTTAAGCCCTGTTAAATTGAGGCAGCATGGCGAAATTTCAAAAGACAATGGAGTAAACTGGGCTACTGAATATGATCTGGAATACAGGCGCAGGAAGTGATGAACGGAAAAGGTTTCCCGGGTTTATTTCCGGAACTTTAAAACAAATCATTTTTATGAACCGAAAAAATTTCCTTCAACAAGTAGCAATAGGAACAGGCAGCATCCTCGCTGCGCCCTATTTATTATCCGGGCAAACTGTACCCAAAAAAGAAATACCAAGAGCCGATCCACTTCCCGCTGAAAAAGTGAAAGAATTTGTTAGTGCCGGACATAATAATTTAGATAAAGTAAAGTCACTGTTGCTGGAATTTCCTACTTTGTTGTATGCCACCTGGGATCTGGGCGGTGGTGATTTTGAAACAGCATTAGAAGGAGCAGGACATGTGGGCAATAAGAATATTGCTAACCACCTGATAAAGCTTGGAGCCAGAACAAATATGTTTGTGCTGACTATGCTTGGCAAAACGCAGATTGTAAAACCTTACTTAGAAGCATTTCCAGAATATTTGCCTGCAAGAGGGCCACATGGATTTACATTGCTACATCATGCACAGCGGGGTGGAGAAGAGGCTAAGGAATTGCTGGAATATTTGCAGAGCAAGGGCTTAAAAGAAACGAAGACAGCTTTATAAAATCACAACTTTCAAAAATAATTTTACCACACACTAAACAACATGCTATATGAAACGCCTTTCATTACTTTTAACAATACTGGTTCTTACCACTCATTCATTTGCACAGATGGACTTGCCGCCCAGTGGTGGTAACCCCCGGGCAAAAATTACGGAAGAAGTTGGCATTACTGACATCACCATTACCTATGGTCGACCGGATGTAAATGGCAGGGAAGGAAAAATATGGGGCACCCTGGTGACAAATGGCTTCACCTCCAACAGCCTTATTACTAATAAAAATACTAACCCCTGGAGAGCCGGAGCTAATGATAATACAACGATTAGTTTTGAACATGATGTAAAAGTGGAAGGAAAAAATATAAAAGCCGGAACGTATGGTTTATCTATGGCGGTGTGGCCGGACAGTGTGATGCTGATTTTCTCCAATCAAAGCAATGCATGGGGAAGTTTTTATTATGAAGACAAATACGATGCATTGAGAGTAGTGGTGAAACCAGTCAAGCTGGAAAAAAGTGTAGAGTGGTTAAAGTATGAGTTTATTGAGCATCGGGAGAAATATTGTGTGGTGGCTATGCAATGGGAAAAATTATCTGTTCCATTTAAAATAGAGGTGGATGTAGATAATGTTGTAATGAACAGGCTGAGGGAGCAGGTAACCAGTCAAAAAGGATTTAATAATTTGAACATGACTGCGGCAGCAAATTATGCTTTGAATAAAAATATGAACCTCGAGGAAGCATTAGGCTGGAGCCAGCGGGCAGCAACATTAAAAAGCTATGGTACATTGAGAACTCTTGCTACAGCTTATGAGAAACTAAACCGGTTAAAAGAAGCTGACTCCGTAATGACGGAAGCATTAACGATGGCGAATATAAACCAATACGTCGCTTATGGCCGGGCATTAATAGCTCAGAAACGGCACGACAGGGCGATGGAGATCTTTAAAATGAACCAGCAAAAAAATGGCGATACTTATTTTGTAAACTTTGGATATATGTTTGGGTATTCAGCAAAAGGAGATTATAAAAATGCAATTGTGTATGCACAGAAAGCATTGGTACAGGCGACCAATGATGGAGCTAAAAAACAACTGGAAGAAAATATTGCTAAACTCAGAGAAGGAAAAGACATCAATCAATAAATAATGGCGGAACTGAAAACACAAAAGAACGATGCCAGTGTAGAGGCTTTTCTTCAGACTGTAGAGAAGGAAGAAAAAAGAAATGACTGTATGGCCATACTAGCAATGATGAAAAAAGTTACCAAAGAAGAACCGAAAATGTGGGGTAGCAGTATCGTAGGCTTGGGCAGCTATCATTATAAGTCTGAAAAAAGCAAACGGGAAGGCGATTGGTATATTACCGGGTTTTCTCCCCGCAAGACTAATATTACCTTGTACATTATGCCGGGAATTGGAAGTTATAAAGACATCGTAGAGCGGCTGGGCAAGCATAAAGTAAGTGGCTCTTGTTTGCTCATTAATAAGCTGGCAGATGTAGACAGTAAAGTATTGAAAGAACTTATTATAGCGGCCTTTAGTTATATGAAAAGTAAAAACTATCGAATGATCTATTAAAACAAAAAACATGGATAATGCAATCAGTTGGTTTGAAATTGGAACCACCGACCTGGACCGGGCAACAAAATTTTATGAAACCATTTTTGGCGTTTCACTTTTTCCAATGGATTTGCCAAATATAAAAATGCGGATGTTTCCTATTGATAATATGCAAACAGGTATTGGCGGCGCATTAGTAGATAGTGGCGGCTTTCACAAACCATCGGCTACCGATGGTCCGTTAATTTACCTGAATGGAAATCCGGATGTACAAAGTATATTAGATAAAGTAGAAGCAGCCGGCGGAAAAATTATGGTACCTAAAACAGAAATTTCACCTGAGTATGGCTTTATGGCGGTGATACTTGATACAGAAGGCAACAGAATAGGCTTGCATAGCGTACCGGCTTAATAATATTTTTTATACCACCAAAACTATACCGCCATGATTGTACTGTATATCATCCTCGGCATCATTGCCGCATTACTTGTGGCCGGTCTTTTTGTTCCAAAGGGAATGAAGGCAACAAGAGAGGTTGTAATTAATAAACCTAAGGAAGAGGTATTTAACTACATTAAGCATTTAAAGAACCAGGACAATTTTAGTAAATGGGCTATGATGGACCCGAACATGAAGAAAGAATACCGGGGTACTGATGGAACACCGGGTTTTGTAAGTGCATGGGAAGGGAATAAAAAAGTTGGTACAGGTGAGCAGGAAATAAAAGGGATTCAGGAAGGAGAAAAAGTAGATTATGAAATCCGGTTTGTTAAACCATTTAAATCTATTGCGAAAGCAGTAATGACCACAGAAGCCATCAGTGATAATGCAACAAAAGTAACCTGGGGTTTCGAAGGCTCTATGAATTACCCGATGAATGTAATGAAATTGTTTATGAACATGGAGAAAGCAATCGGTAATGATTTCAGCACAGGGTTGGATAATTTAAAAAAGGTTTTGGAAAAATAAACGACCTCTTTCATCTTCAATACTAATTAGCAGCAACATGTTTGTTTGTTTGAGTAGTAAAGAAATTAATACAATGGCATACAACGAAAAAATAACTGACCGTGTAAAAGAAATAATTTATATAACTCACAAAAGGATAGCAGAAAATACCTGATACTTATCAGAATGAAGTATAGCTTAGAACAATCATGGGAAATACTGGGAAGAACACCACTTGTTCTCAAAACTTTGCTCAGCAACTTGCGTGAGGATTGGGTGATGAATAATGAAGGACCCGATACTTTTTCTCCATATGATGTGATAGGGCATTTAATACATGGCGAAAAAACTGATTGGGTACCCCGTGCAAAAATTATCCTGGAATTTGGTATAACCAAACCCTTTACACCGTGGGACAGGTTTGCACAGTATGAAGAAAGCAGAGACAAAACACTAACACAACTGCTCGATGAGTTTGAAAGGGTAAGAAAAGAAAATATGCAGTGGTTTAAATCACTTCAATTAACAGAGACAGATTTGGAGAAAAAAGGAATACACCCGGTACTGGGAGAGGTAAGCTTACGAAACCTCTTATCAACCTGGGTGGTGCATGACCTAACGCATATAGCTCAAATAACAAGGGTAATGGCCAAGCAATACTGGGAAGAAATGGGACCATGGCCGGAGTTTTTTCGTATTTTAAGTTTCTAAAAATATTGCTATGCAATCAAAAGCGACAACAGTCAATGCTTACCTGGCAGAGTTACCAGAAGACAGGCAGAAAGCAGTTTCAAAACTGCGAAATGTAATTAAGAAAAACCTGCCAAAAGGGTTTAAGGAAGGTATTGGTTATGGGATGATGGGATGGAGTGTACCTCATTCACTATATCCACCGGGTTATCATTGCACTCCCGAATTGCCCTTGCCATTTATGGGACTTGCATCACAAAAGAATTTTATAGCTGTATATCACATGGGTGTATATGCTGACCCCAAGTTGCTGAAATGGTTTACTGAATCTCATGCAAAAGCATCTCCCAAAAAATTAGACATGGGCAAAAGTTGTATACGGTATAAAAAACCAGAGGACATCCCGTTTGATTTAATTGGTGAGTTAGCATCTAAGATAACCGTGGAAGAATGGATTGAGTGCTATGAAACTAGCTTTAAAAATCACCGGAAGAAAAAGTGATTAGAGTCCATATTTACTTTCAAAAAAAACACTAACATGGGAACAGAATCAATTGACAAAGCCTACGCTACACAGATTGCCAACATTGAAAAAAGTACAGGAAAAAAACTAAAAGAGTGGATTACCATCATCAATAAATCTGGTTTTGCCAAACATGGTGAACTGGTTAGTTTTTTAAAAGAAAAACATGGGTTTACTCATGGCAATGCAAATACCATTGTGCATTTCGCCAAACAAAGTCATGCCGGAGCTGCTGAGAATGATACAGACTGGATTGCTGAACAATACAAGGGTAAAGAAAACCTGAAACCCTGGTACGATAAAATAATGACAGAGATAAATAAATTTGGAAAGGATATAGAGTTGGCTCCCAAGAAAACTTATATGAGTCTTAGAGGAAAAAAACAGTTTGCTATTATTCAGCTATCTACTAAAGATCGGCTGGATGTTGGGTTAAATATTAAAGGAATAGCTGTATCAGGTAACGTAGAGGATGGGAGTAAATGGAATGCCATGTGTACACACCGTATCAGGGTTGAAGATGAAAAAAAGTCAATAAAGATTTAATTGCCTGGATAAAGAAAGCATATGAACAGGCCGGATAACAAAAGCCCCGAAGAACTTGCTTCGGGGCTTTTGTTTAGTGACAGCAATTATTTCTTTCTTGTGTATTTAATCTGCATGGTATTAAATTCTTTTCCATCAGGCATAGTCACATACATTTTCATTTCCTGTGTATTATCATCAATGATTTGAAATGTTTCTCTTACATCACAGTCTTCCTTTGTTCCTGGGTCTGTCATTCGTCCTTTTAGTGTAACTGTTTTAGTGGCCTCATCCCACGGGCCTTTCAGCATCATGATGCCACTGCCCATATTATCAATCCAGGTACTGATAAATTCTTTTTTATGAATATCATACGCTATAGTACTCTGACCATTAAAAGGCATACCCATCATATCACCAGTGTGAGTAGACTGCTGATACAGGCCGTTAAATATCATTTTATTTACAGCACTTGATGTACTCTTTTGTTCTGGCGCACCGGGGTACATCCACATGGTTACATCGCCGGCCCAGGTACCATTCCATTTTGCCATCATTTTATGTACATCTCCCGGTGTCATATAATCCTGCCAGTTCTTCATCATAGTGGCAGAGTCCATTTCCGGTTTTGGGTCAGTACTTTTTACAGATTCATCTTGTTTAATTTCAGACGATACAGATTCTTTTTTTGCATCATCCGTTTTCTTTTCATTGTTGCAGGAAGCCACTATAAAAGCTACTGCGCAGAGAGTTAAGGTTATTTGTTTCATATTAGTTTTGTTTAGAAATAAAAGGTACAAACAAAGAATTTGCTCCACAAAAAAATATGGATGAGGGGTTAATTATTGGTCTAACTGGTTGACTTTTATTGCCATTACAGTAGCAATGCTGATAGCTCTTTGTTTGATAATAAAGGCGTTATCTCCGGAAAACAATTCGTCAACCGTTTCCTTAAAATAGCGAAGCCAGGTTTCAAAATGCTGTTTGTCCAAAGGAGATTTTTGATGCAACGCCATATGAGGTTGCATAGCATTCTTGTGATATGTATCAGATTGAAATAAAACCGAATCCCAGAAATCAACCAATACTGGCAGGTGATGGGCTAAATCTATTTTGGCAACATCGGTAAAAAGATAATTGATTGAATTATCTGCTAACATTTTTTTATAAAATTCCTGCATGAGTAACAGTAAGTCGCTTCGGTTTTCAATGTCTTTGTTATTGCTCATTATCAACATTGATTTCTTTCAGAATATTATCAATTCTTTCTTTCACATTTTCATACGAGGTATAACCTCTTGCTACAAGGTAAAATTTTGTTTCATTTGTTTGCAGCAGCACAGCCGGAAAACCCGTTACCTGCAATTGTTTACATAAAGAGAATTCATACAAGGCCTTCTCTTTATATTCTTCGCTGTGTAGTTTGGCATAAAAATCTTCAGCATTGATACTGTATTTTTCCAGTAAATGACGATATGCCTCATCATCAGTTAAGTCTCTTCCCTCGTAGTGCGATGAGTATTGAAGATCGGCTGCAAAAGCAACCTGCTGCTCAGGATATATTTCCTTGAAAATAGATAATGCAATGGCCGCCTTTTCAGAATGAAGAAACCAATCACTTTCTGCCGGGTTGAAAATATGCCAGAGATAGTCAGACCCAAATTTTATACCGGTCATTTCTTCTACTCTTTTATACCCTTCGCTGATATAACCAGCCATGGCAGCAATTGGTTGTGGGTTTTCTGCGGGTATCATACCACCACTGAGTACTTCAAAAGAAAGTTTGTCTTTATACTCTTCTGCTATTTGCTTAATTACCGGGCTAAATCCGTAGCACCAGCCGCAATAGGCATCATAACAATAATAAATTACAGGTTGCATAGAATGCAAAATTAGTTTATGCCATGTGTACTAATTTATGACTTTGGAAAAACCGGACACCGGAGCCTGATAGCTATCGGGTCTGTTCCGGTATCCGGGCAAAAAAATTATCTCCCCTTCACTTCTTCAAATCTTTCATCATAGTCTTTACGGATGGTTCCCATCATCCTGTCCCAGAATAAAAAGTACAGGCCATAGTTGCCTTTAAAATACTGATGGTGCTGATTATGATTAACAGAAGTATTGACCCATCTGCCAATCCAGTGTTTACTGAATCCCTTTGGATAAAGTTCCCAACCAAGATGGCCATATACATTATATACAATCATAAACAGGAAGAAAAACAACAAATGAAATAAATGCACCGGGATGGTAAAAACAAACACCAAAAATATTCCTGCTTCTACAATTGCTTCCAATGGATGAAAGGCATACGCAGCAAAAGGGCTGGGGTTGGTGGATTTATGATGAATAAGATGAACAGCTTTAAATACTGATGGATGATGCATCAGCCGGTGCATCCAGTAAAAATAAGTGTCATGCATGATAGCCATCAACGGAAAGGCAAGGATGAAATATAAAGTTCCATGCTGATTAATATCCGTATAAAACTTCGTATGACTCCTCATTTCCGGGCTGCCTAAAATCAAGGCCGGTATAAATGCCATGATAAAGATGGTGAGAATAGAAAAAATAATCTCCCTGGCATAATCTTTAAAGGAAGGAAATTTTTGCTGAATTTTTTTAGAGCGGATCATCCGGCGTAACAGCACATAACAAATAAGAAAAGCGATACTGGCTATAATTAAATAGCGGCTTCCTATTATTATTACATCCTCAAAATAAAGTGACCAGTTCATATTAATGTGCTTCTAACCAGTTTTTACCTTCACCACACTCTGCTATCACAGGTACTTTATGCGGCAACAACATGGCGGATTGCATATTCTCCAATATTAGCGGTTTCAATTCTTTTACTTCGGTTTTCAATGCATCAAACACCAATTCATCATGTACCTGCAGCAGCATCTTGCTTTGCATCTTCTCTTTCTTCATAGCAGCATGCACTTTTTGCATGGCCAGCTTTATCATATCGGCAGCCGTTCCCTGTATGGGTGAGTTAATGGCATTTCGTTCTGCAAAACCACGAACGGTGAAGTTGGCAGAGTTAATATCTCTTAACCAACGTTTTCTTCCCATCAATGTTTCTACATAACCGTTTTCTCTTGCAAAGTTAATAGTGTCGTCCATGTATTTCTGAATACCGGGAAATTGTTTCTTGTAGTTATCAATGATTTCTTTGGCTTCGGTTCTGCTGATGCCAAGATTATCGGCCAGGCCAAATGCACCTTGCCCGTAAATGATACCAAAGTTTACACTTTTAGCTTTGTACCGCATTTCTTTGGTTACATCTTTCTCCTCAATATTATACACCCTTGCGGCAGTAGCTGTATGAATATCTGTGCCGTCTTTAAATGCTTTGCACATATTTGCATCGCCACTGATGGAAGCAACAATTCTTAATTCTATTTGAGAATAGTCGGCTGACAGTAAAATGTGTTTGCTGTCCCTGGGAACAAACGCCTTTCTTACTTCTTTGCCACGATCAGTTCTTACAGGGATATTCTGAAGATTAGGATTATTGCTTTGTAAACGACCAGTTACCGCTACCGCCTGGCCATAACTTGTATGTACCCTTCCTGTTTTTCTATTTATCAACTGTGGTAATGCATCTACGTACGTTGATTTCAATTTCGTCAACTCCCGGAAAGTCAGAATATCATCCACTATCTGGTGGCCTTTTACGGCCAGTTTTAATAACACATCTTCACCGGTTTGGTATTGGCCGGTCTTTGTTTTTTTGGCAGAAGAGTCCAGCTTTAGTTTGTCAAACAATACTTCGCCCAATTGTTTGGGTGATGCCAGGTTGAAACGAACTCCGGCCTGTTTGTACACACTTTCTTCAGCCTTCTTTGCATCTTTTTCCAATTCCTTTGAGTACTCTCCCAGGAAATCAACATCAACTTTTATTCCCTCATATTCCATATCCACCAATACTTTCACTAAGGGGATTTCCACTTCGTTAAATACTTTTTCTACTTCTTTACTTTTTAGCAACGGTACAAAAATATTTTTTAATTGCAGGGTGATGTCAGCATCTTCTCCGGCATACTCCTTTATTTTTTCAATGTCAACGTCTCTCATACTTCCTTGTGTCTTGCCCTGCCCGACTTCATTATTTTTAATTTTGCCGGTCCGGCGGGCCTTTTTACCAATCAATTCTTCAATATGCACCGGCTCATAGCCGAGGAAACGTTCACTCAATACATCCATGCTTCTTTTGCCATCCGGTTCGATAACATAATGGGCCAGCATGGTATCAAATAATTTTCCGGCTATTTCAACTCCATACCATTTCAACACCAGCAGGTCATATTTGGTATTTTGTCCAATCCATGTTTTGTTTTTATCTGCAAACAGCAACTCAAAATGGGCAAGAATATCTTTTGTTCTCTTCTGGTCAGCAGGACAAGGAACATAAAAGGCTTCGCCGGGTTTCACCGAAAAACTCAATCCCACCAATTCTGTATCATTGGCATCAATGCCCGTTGTTTCTGTATCAAAACATATTTCATCATGCTTCTTTAGCTCTGCTACCAATTTTTTTATAGCCGCCTCTCCTTCAATTGCTTCATACTTGTGTGAGGTATTATTAATATTCTTATCCACCTGTAAAACCTCGTCTGAACTTTCGGAGTCTTTTAAAGCCCCTCCGGCGGAGGGGTTTGAGGAGGCTTCTATAATGTTTCCAAACAAATCGGTTTGCACCCCCTGTGGTATTTCTTTCTCCACCACTCCTTTTGAAGACGCAACAGAAAAATCTTCTCCCAATAATCTTTTGCCCAACGTTCTAAACTCCAGTTCAGCAAAAACTTCTTTCAACTTTTCTTTATTCCATTCTTTCAGTCTGAAATCTTCTTCATGAAATTCTACCGGCACATTTGTAATGATAGTGGCTAATTTTTTTGAGAGGATAGCCATCTCTTTTCCTTTCTTCACTTTTTCACCCATGGCCCCTTTTATCTTATCGGCATTGGCTAATGTGTTTTCCAACGAACCATATTCTGCCAAAAATTTAGCTGCTGTTTTTTCTCCTACTCCTGGTATACCCGGAATATTATCTACTGCATCACCCATCATACCCAGCATATCTATTACCTGGCTTACATCTTTTATATTCCACTTTGCACAAATTTCTGCCGGCCCCATTATTTCCACATCACCTCCCTGATATGCGGGTTTGTATATTTTTATTTTTTCAGAAACAAGTTGACCGTAATCTTTATCCGGGGTTACCATATATACTTCATAGCCGGCTTTTTCGCCGAGTTTACTCAGCGTACCAATCACATCGTCTGCTTCATAACCGTCTATAGCTATAACAGGAATATTAAACCCTTCAATAATTTTTTTAATGTCGGGTACTGCGGCACGGATATCTTCAGGGGTTTCCTGCCGGTTGGCTTTGTAATCTGCAAAGTCGGTATGGCGTTCTGTTGGTGCAGAAGTATCAAAACAAACAGCCATGTGCGAAGGCTTTTGTTTAGTAATCAATTCTACTAATGCGTTGGTAAAACCAAATTGTGCATTGGTGTTCTTTCCTTTTGAAGTTAACCGGGGATTGCGGATGAGTGCATAATAAGCCCTGAAGACAAGGGCAAAAGCATCGAGCAAAAAAACTTTTTTTTCCATGCCCCTAAGTTAAAGAAATCAATGGCAGGCATGGCTAAAAACACAACAACCCGTTCCGCCTTAGGTGGAACGGGTTGTTGATTAGGTTAACGCTGCTTTGATTAATTAATTGAAAGTTTCAGGGCTGTACCTTCCACCTCTACAGTTTTCACTGAAGTAGGTTCTTGAGCTGCAGCGGAAGCAGTAGTTTGGCTTTTCTTTTGCAGGTATAGGTCAGGATTGTCCACCAGCACAGTGCCACCAAAGGCGGCTGTTTTTGGTTGAGCAATCTGATCGCTACCAGGCACAGAACTCTTGTCTTTATGAATAAAGTTCAGGTACAGGGCGAAAAATAACAAGTTGAATGCAAAGAAATTTGCGACTTTACGGATACGTCTTTTCATGATACTGGATTTTGTGGTTTTATTTATATTGGATTATGTTCGGTTTCTGATGCTAAGATAGACAGGGGTGTTTCCCGCTGCAAGTTTGAAAGAAAAGAATTATTGAAAAAAAGCACAAATACTTTGCAGCGGTTCGTAAAACTACGAAAAGCGGTTAGTGATTCTTCTTTAACCAGCCTAAATCAGTGTTGGTTATGTCTTTACTTAGCATATTAATATCGCTGATAACCCCTTTTACTTCATAGCGGTGCAGAATTTCTGTACCTCCTTTTGTAAAAAGTATGGTAACCGTTATGTTATCGCCGGTTATTTTATAATCTCCCGTTAGTGCATAGGCATCTGCACCTTCGTGATTGGCACTATAGGTAGTAGAAGCATCAATACCCCGGCTGCTGATACTCATTAATTCTTTGTCAAGGGTAGTTCTGATTTTCAAGTTGTCAATTTTTGTATCTGTATTGACAAAAAAGCATCTGGCAAACAACGGTTTTTCGGCTGATAAAATAATCTTTCTCCTTACTTCCTCATCCACCAAACCAATATTAAAATTATTACTGGCATTCAATTGCGGTTCCTGCCTTGCTCCTGTTTCTCCGGCTAAATTGCTTACTGTTTTCTTCGCTGCGTTCAAGCAGTTGCTTACATCAAGATATTTGCCATTCTCTAAAATATCCGGTTTTTGTTTGATGGCTTTTAATCTAAAGAATTCCCCGGGGCTTGCCCCGAGGGTGGGTTTTGTGAATGGATTTGGGTCCAGGGCTTGCCCTGGGGTTTGATACCTTTCATTAATGAATAAGTAAGCAAGCCCTGCGAATACCTTCCCATTTCATAAGCATTCTGATCACTGGCGGAGGCAGCAAGGATGAACAACCCGGACTGGTTGTTTAATTTTTTTCAATGGCTTTCATCTATTATGGTTATGTAATCTTTAGGAAAATAATCGAGCAAACAGAATGGCCTGATGCCGGATTTTCTTCTGTCAAAAAAACGGGAATAATTTTCAATGCCGTTACAATAACCCAGCTCTCTGATCATTTCAATATCATAGTTCACTCTTTCACGGAGCCGCTGTGCTTCTATATATTTTCTTCTTTCTTAAAATATTCGGCTTGTGCAGTCATTTCGTCCTGCATTTCATACAATACCTGTTGCAAAATATCTTTAGGGCCTCTTAGAATTAAGAACTATCAGTGGACCGTTGAAAAGAACGGATTAATTAGTGCCTGGGCTGGACTGCGGATGCGTTCAAGAGACCTGCTGAAGCTCGGGCTACTTTATTTAAATAATGGAAAATGGAACGGTAAAAAAATTATTCCCACAAATCTTGTGACACAATCTTTAAAACTGAAGGTCTCCACTCCATTTGGCAATCCCGTGCTTTCAGTTGGATATAGCAATCAGTTTTGGATCTATTCAGAAAACATCAATGGCTGCCCCATTACTTATGGACAGGCACAGGGAAATGGAGGGCAGATCGTTGTAATTGACAAGCAGAATAATCTTGTGCTGGTAACTACAGCCGGCAACTATGATCGAACTAACCAGAGAAAAAGTTCATGGGATCTCTACTACGATTTTGTTTATCCCGCTATATTAAAAAAGAATAGCACCTTAGAAAAGTGATAAATAACGGCACCTAACAGGGGGTACCCACCCCCATATTTTTCCGACCTTTAGCAAAACCTTACCTATGGGCAATGCTAACGAAATTGCTGAGTACATTGAAACACATGATGTAGAAGCTATCAGGCAATGTTTTTTGCAGGGGTTAAACCCCCAATGATTTATTCAAGAGCCGTCCGTTGATTGAAGAACTCACAAGTGAATATACCCGCAGCCCCCGGTTTAAAGATTGTGTAAAGGCATTTGTAGATTTTGGTTTGCAAACTGATGACCCGGTTCTGTTGTCTGTATTGTTAAATGATGCTGAATCACTTCACCAGCAACTCAGCAACAATAAAGAAGCTATTACAAAAAAATATTTGCTGCGCTGTGCCTATACTCCAATGCAAGAAGTAACGCTACTGCATATTTGTGCAGAGTTCAATCATCGTTTGTGTGCAGAAGTATTAGTCTATAATAGTGCTGATATAAATGCAATGGCTGGTGTAGATGAAAATGGTTTTGGCGGGCAAACTCCCATCTTTCATACGGTGAACCAAAACAGCAACCAATCGGCGGATATGCTGGAATATCTTTTATCGCAATCGGCTGACCTCAGTATAACAGTGCCAGGGTTGATCTGGGGTAAAAGTTATGATTGGGAAACACTGATACCTTCTGTAAATCCCATCAGCTATGCCATGATGGGCATGCTGCCGCAAATGCACCGGGATGAAGCAACGACAGCAACAATTGTTTCAACACTACTAAAACAGGAATATGCAATTGATTATACTTCAGCAAATATTCCCAATAAATATTTAAAAAGTTGAAGCTGGCAGTGTATTAGCTTAAACCACATAGACACATAAACCACAATAGGAAAATCACATAGGATATGTGAATCACTATGTTCCTATTTTTCTATGTGGTTCGTAACGGGTATAAAAAAATAGAGTTAGCTTTATTATTTCCGAAAACATTTTCTGATGAAAATTTTTTACTCTTTCATATTATTTTTCCTTATTGCTTTTGCTAATGGCTGCCATGCACCGCAAAAGGCACAGGCAAATAATAAATGGGTTCTTCTTTTCAATGGTAAGGATATAAATGACTGGATGGTAAAAATTCAGCATCATGATATCAATGTAAATTTTGCCAACACCTTCCGGGTAGAAGATGGTATCATCAAAGTACGATATGATGGCTATGGTGATTTTAATGACCAGTTCGGCCACCTGTATTATAAAACACCTTACTCCTGGTATAATTTAAAAATGGAATACCGGTTTGTTGGTGAACAACACAAAGGGGCACCTTCATATACGCTGCGCAACAGCGGAGTAATGTTTCATTCGCAAGATCCCCGCAGCATGCCCAAAGAACAGGACTGGCCTATCTCCGTGGAAATGCAATTTCTCGGTGGCCTTGGTGACGGTAAGCCACGACCAACTGGCAATATGTGTTCGCCGGGTACAGAAATTGTTATCAATGGAAAAATTGCCGAATCACATTGTGTTAACTCTACTTCCAAAACTTATGATGGTGAACAATGGGTAAAGGCTGAGCTGATTGTACTTGGCGATTCATTGGTTACACATATTATTAATGGCGATACAGTGTTGCGATATTCCAAACCACAAATTGGCGGTGGCGTAGTGAACCGTTACGACCCTGCAATTAAACAAGATGGCAAACTGCTCAGTAGCGGCTTTATTGCCCTGCAAAGCGAAGGCCATCCGGTAGATTTTCGAAATATAGAATTGATGGATCTTTCTTATCTTAAAAAAAATAAACGATGAAACTTTTTACTATCCTGATTTTATTCTGCTTTTTATTTACTGCCTGCAATAACAAAGCCGACCAGCCTGTTGCTGATGGTGATACTGCTAACCTTGCCCCGCTGGTTTACAGTTGGCAAGCCAGCCTCAATGATTCGAGCGGAAAATTAGAAGTGAAAAAATCAGACGCTATCGGACCAGATTCATTAAGCATACCGGCGGTTATCGCTTACTTAAACACAACGAACACCAATGTGCAATTAACCTTTGTAAAAACATCGGGTGATACGGTGTACCTGAAAATTCCTGATGCGATGTACCTAACCCAACAGATGGGTTCCTCTGGCCCAACCATTTATTTGGCACAGGCTGTTTACAACCTGACTGAAGTTCCCGGTATCAGGTATGTAAATCTTGATTTTGACGAAGGCGATCATGCTTCTCCAGGTACATTTGACAGGGAGAGTTTTAAAGACGAATAGAAAGCATCACGCAGAGAACACACACATCGCAGAGATAGAAAATATTCTCAGCGTCCTCCTGTTCTCCTATGTTTGATTTTTAGTTCTTTGAATTGTAAGATACCAATAGATTTGATAAATAAAGTGAAAAAGGGTGAGAGCAGATCCTTTTCTAAACAGCTTAAAAAGTATG
>JBKJIX010000024.1:0-9474 GCA_046598205.1 Chitinophagaceae bacterium | reverse complement strand
CGCATGATTATGCATTTGAGCCCATCCAAAAGCATAATACATCTCCTCCACATTGCGCCCATAAATATGAGGCACACCATAATTATCCCAGATGATTTCAGTTTTTTTTTGTGCTTGTACGAAGCTGATAGCGGTAATAAAGAAAGCAGCCAATAATGCCAGTTTCTTATTCCTTAATTGGAGATAATTAAACATACGCAGGGTTTTAAAACAATTAATACAGTAAAATAAGCTATTCTATTATTCCGGTGAACAAGTTTTTTATGCACCTTAGATATTATTGTACTTTGCAATCAGCATGATTTGTATTCTGATTGCAGGCAACGTATGCATTATCAGATATATGAAGATTGTCTTTTCGCTGCCTGAATATTGTTTATATCATGTTCAGCTTTTTATCAAACACTTCTATTTCTTAACCCGCCCCGGATTATTTTTAATAAACTCATCCCAGCCTTTTAATCCTTTACCAACTTTTCCCAATATAGAATTAGTTTGAAAATGATGACATAACGCTACTGCCAACGCATCGGTTGCATCATAATATTTTGGGTCTTCTTTAAAAGATAATAATGTTTGCAGCATCTTCATCACTTGTTGTTTATCCGCATTACCATTACCGGTAATAGACTGCTTTACTTTTTTGGGAGAGTATTCTGTTACTTCCAATCCATGCCGCATGGCAGCTGCAATAGCTACACCCTGTGCCCGGCCCAATTTAAGCATACTCTGTACATTTTTTCCAAAGAAGGGAGCTTCAATAGCAAAATCGGTGGGCTGGTATTTGGTAATTAATCCGCTAACGGTGTTGAAGATGAGTTGTAATTTTTTATAAACGTCTTTTACATTTCCGGGCTTTAATACTCCGAGTTCAAGTAACGATACTTCGTTTCCTTTTACAGTAATTAATCCATAGCCCATTACGATGGTGCCGGGGTCAATTCCAAGTATTATTTTAGCAGGCTTTTGCAAAGAGGACTGTATTTTTACAAGACCTGCCTTTCAGCAGGCAGGTAAATGAAACTAAACAAAAATACCAAACTCTTCATCAACTACTTTCTCGGCCCTTTGCTGTTTGCATGGTTGGCCTGGTCTATTTACCGACAGATACAAAAACAACCAGACCTGGAAACAGCATGGATGAGTATTAAAGAATCTTTCAGCACTCCACTGGTTTGGAACCTTGTTGCTGTTGTAGTATTAATGATAGTCAACTGGTCAATTGAAGCAATCAAATGGAAAATATCAGTTAAACCCATTCAACGGGTAAGTTTTTTGAAAGCCTTGAGAGCTGTTTTATCAGGAGTGTCTTTTTCTGTCAGCACCCCCAATAGGGTGGGTGAATATCTTGGAAGGGTTTTATACATGGATGAAGGTAACCGCCTAAAAACAATTTCGATTACCATCGTTGGAAGCATCAGCCAGTTGATTATTACATTGCTGATGGGTTGTATTGGTTTGATCATTCTTCGTCCTGGTATTGAATCTAATCAATTACTTTCTCCTATTTGGATGAAAGTAATAATATATGGAACGATAGCAGTGCTGTCAGGATTGTTACTTTTCTATTTTCGGCTGGCATGGATAATTAAATGGGTTGACAGGCTGCCCGGCAACAATCGCTTTGCATACCTCATCCGGGCATTGGAAGATTTTGATACTGGGTTATTGTTCAAATTGTTGTTGTTATCTGCCCTAAGGTTTGTTGTTTTTATTGTACAGTACTATTTACTGTTTCACCTGTTCGCAGTGGATGTTTCCTGGTCGCAGGTTTTTTGGGTAGTCAGTGTTTCTTTTCTTGTTATGGCGGTGATACCGACTATTGCCATTGTGGAATTAGTACAACGGGGAAAAGTGATGACTACTATCATGGCACTTTACACAACTAACAATCTCGGAGTTGGTTTTACTACGGCAGGTATCTGGCTCATCAACCTGATAATACCGGCTATCATCGGCAGTTTATTATTACTTGTAATGAGAAAAATATACAGCAAGAAAGAAGAAGAATAGTACTGGTATTATTAAATCTCCTCCAATTTAAAATAATCTTTGGCTCTTATACCCCGTTCAGTCTGTTGCAGGTTGCAGCATTCATGCACGGGGTCATGCTCAAAGAAAAGGATATAATCTCCTTCCACTGCTTCTTTCAGAAACGATTTCTTTTCATTAAGCGTTGTTAAAGGGTTCATGTCATAGGCCATCACATACGGAATAGGAATATGTCCGGCAGACGGCAACAAGTCGGCCATAAAAACAACAGTTTTATCATGGTACTTTATTTGTGGCAGCATCATGCTTTCGGTATGCCCACTTACAAATCGTACTGATATGTTTTCAGTGAAAGATGTTTCTCCAAGCTTACCATCAGTAGTGCCTTTTACTTCTATGAATTGCAGCTTGCCGCTTTCTACTATCGGTAAAATATTTTCTTTTAAAAAAGAAGCTTTTTCTCTTTCATTTGGATATACTGCCCAATCCCAATGCTCTTTATTACTCCAGTAAGTGGCGTTTTTAAAAGCCGGAACTAATTTATCACCATCCCGTATAATGCTGCCGCCGCAATGATCAAAATGAAGATGCGTTAAGAACACATCCGTAATATCATCTTTACTAAAACCATATTTCGCCAATGATTTATCCAACGTATCATCGCCATGCAGGTAATAATGGCTGAAAAATTTGGCATCCTGTTTATCACCGTTGCCATTGTCTATCAATATAAGCCGGTTGCCATCTTCAATCAACAGGCAACGCAATGCCCAGGAGCAAAGATTATTTTCATCTGCCGGGTTTATTTTGTTCCACATACTTTTTGGCACCACACCAAACATGGCACCACCATCCAATTTAAAATAGCCGGTATTTATTGAATAAAGTTTCATAAAGTGTTATTTCAGTTAATTGAATGGCTGAAATTACATATCAAAGCTGGTTATTAAATACTCGAAAGTCCCTCATTAGGGGCTTTATTTTTTGCTGCGTTGGCATAAATTAATAGAAGAAAGCCAATGACAAAAAATATAGTCAATGTTAGTACAGAATTTCTTTGCGATCCGCTTAGTTCAGTAATAAAACCAAAACTGAAGATACCAACCACGGCGGCCATTTTTTCTGTTACATCATAAAAACTAAAAAACGAAACAGTATCTTTTGTTTCTGGTATCAGCTTGGCATGGGTAGAGCGGCTCAATGACTGAATGCCACCCATTACAAAACCTACTAATGCACCTACGGCATAAAATTCATAGATACCTCCTTCCGGTAGAAGATATGCAATAACACAAACTCCTATCCACAGAATAACAAGTGCCATCAATGTTTTAAGGTTACCAATCTTAGAAGATATCCAGGAAATAACATAGGCACCCGGAATAGCAATCAGCTGAATAATGAGTATTGCAATGATTAAATTTTCCGTTGGTAACTGTAGTTCACTTTTGCCATATAGAGTTGCTACCAGCATTACAGTTTGTACTCCCATGTTATAAAAAAAGAAAGCCAATAAAAACCGTTTCAGTTTTGGTCGTTGTTTTACCTGTGCCCATACTTTTCGAAGTTCTTTGTAGCCTTTCGATAATATATTATGCTGATCACCACTGCCTGCGGGAACAGGTTTAGGTAAGCGTCGTAATGAATACTGGCCAAATGCCCACCACCAGATACCTACCAGTAAAAAAGAAATTTGAGAACCTTTACCATCTGTAATACCAAATGTGTCATGCATCAATACAAATACAAAACAGATCAGTTGAAGCAACACACTTCCCACATAACCGTAGGCAAAGCCCTTTGCACTTACACGGTCACGGTCCTCCACAGCAGCAATTTCAGGTAGAAAAGAATTATAGAAAACCTGTCCACCCCAAAAACCCACACAGGCAATAATCATAGAAACAAGACCCAATTCCAGTGTGCTTCCATCAAAAAAATACATAAAAGCACAGGCAAGGCTGCCCATAGTGAGAAAGAAATTCAGGAATTTCTTTTTATTACCCCGGTAATCGGCTATGGAAGAAAGCAATGGCGACATAAAAGCAACGATAAGCATAGCCAGTGCAATTGCATAGTTATACAAAGCGGTGTTTTCAAATTGCCTGCCAAGAAAAGTAATGGTTGTTTTTGATACACTTGCATCATCCACGGCTACGGCTTCAAAGTAGGTAGGAAAAATAGTAGAAGTAATGACAAGGTTATAAGAGGAACTGGCCCAATCGTACATTGCCCAGCTGTTCACTATTTTTTTGGAAGCCGTTTGCATAATAATCAGGTTGATACATAAAAATAGGAAAACCGTTTGCATTTATCCCATAAAAAAAGCGGTCAGGAAATTTCCTGACCGCTTTTGTAAAGTGTAGTATCTGTAAAACCCTCCAAGAGTTGATCTAAAATAAAATGTGAGATAAATTGCTGACTCTTGGAGGGTTTCGTTTTTAATAGTCCCAGGCTTTTATGGTATTATATCTTTCATCTGTCATATAAAATGAAAAAGGAGCATCAGCAAAAACATTGTCTTTTATCTGTTTTGATACTTCACCAAGTTTTGAAATAATGGTAGCATCGGTTCTTGCTGATTCTATTACCGGGAAACGGATCAGGTAGCGGTCACCTTCTTTGGTCATGTAGAGTTCTGCAGTTCCCCCGGCAAAGGAGCCATTTTGTACGATATAGTCAGCGATTGTTTTTGATTCCTCGTCAGAAATTCCTTTCCAGTAAAAATCTATATCCCCTGCTGAATCATGGTCAAAATCCGCTTTGGTTAAAACTGTCTCACCGTCTGTAGTGGTTGGTGTTTCCAAAGATTTTGCAACCGCTTCATCATACGGGATGGTTTTAAAGTCTTTAAAACTTTTATTGGCTAAAGCGATGTTTACTTTTTTGCCACCAAACACTTCTTTGGAAGCTTGGGCAGCTATTAATTTAAAAGCCTCATCAATTCCTTTCAGGGTGTCTGCCACAGCTTTATCGTACACTAAACGAATGGTATATTCCTCCCCTTCTTTTGTGATCTGAACACTGGCTCCTTTACCGGAATTAAACAAGGATGCTGACTTTAAGAATTCACCGGTTTTTTTAGCATCATCTTCTGTTACCCCTTCACCTTTGTAATACACTTCGGCTTTAGTTCCTTCCACTTTTACTTTTTTGCCATAATTAGTACAGGCAGTCAGTGAAACAACTACCAGCAGGCTGAGAATGATTTTTTTCATGTTTTGTTTTTTGTTTTTAGTTTAATGGTTGCGATAATATTTTCTTATGAGTGAATAACACCAGTCAGTAATAAAATAAGCAGCACGGCCCCGGCTATTATCCGGTAAATACCAAATGGTTTAAAACCATATACTTTCAGAAAGGTAATAAAAAAGCGGATGGCCAGCATAGCTACCACAAAGGCCACTATGTTACCGATAATAAAGGACATCGTATTTTCCTGCGAAGAAGTAATCAGCGAAATGCCTTTTTGAACGCCACCGGTATCATTGGGCCAGTCTTTTAGAAACAGGGAATAAGCTGTTGCAGCAAACATAGTAGGCACGGCCAGAAAAAAGGAGAATTCAGCGGCCAGGTTCCTGGTAAGTTTTTGCTGCATACCACCAATGATGGAAGCGGCACTGCGGCTCACTCCAGGTATCATCGCCAGTACCTGCCAGCAACCGATGATGAATGATTTACCAAAACTCAACTGGTCTTCTGATTCTACTGTTGGTTTCTTAAAAGCCTTATCAATAACTAATAAGATAACACCACCCACTAGCATAGCAATAGCTACTACAGTTGGGTTAAAAAGCAATTCATCTATTTTATCAGCAAACAGGTATCCGAATATTAAAGCTGGCAATACACCAATAATAAGTTTGGCATAAAACTGCCAGCGGCGAAATTGAAAAAATTGCCGCCAGTAAATAACTACTACCGCCAGTATAGCACCTAGCTGGATAGAAACGGTGTAAAGGGTAACAAAACTTTTTTCTTCAGGGGTAGTACCCAGTTTCATCAGGTGTTCAGTAATGATCATGTGCCCGGTGGAAGATACTGGGAGAAATTCAGTTAATCCTTCTACAATGGCGATGATAACGGCTTCGAAAATATTCATGCGGAAGTTGTTAGTGCTGCAACATAAAATAATACCAGTTTAACTTGAAAAGTACACCGTTAGGTGGCTTTGAAAGTTAGAACTGGTAATACCGACAAAAAAATCATTGGTGTAATTTAAATGTTTATTCGGTATAAAAAGGCGATACCTGTAAAGCATCGCCTCGTAAACTTATTAACTAATCAACCGATTAGGCGGCTGTTTGTTTCGGGCTTCTGAAAATCGCAAATATCTCAATTGCCAGGCCCGCCAGTATCAGCAAAGGGGCAATAGTAATACGGGTAGTGCTATACACTTTTGATTTGTCAAATATGCTTGGGTCAGTATTTTTTCCACCGGCCATCAGCAACATGCCAATCGCCATTACTACCACACCCAGCAGCATCCACTTGTAATTCTCTTTATTGAAAATAGTAGGAGTTCCTTTTTCGTTGCTCATTTCTTTCGATTTAGGAGGTGCAATATAGGAAAAAAGTTGATAGCCTATAGTTCATGGTTCATGGTGGTTTACGGTTGCTTACTATGAACTATTAGCCATAAACCATAAGCCTTCCTCAATACAAATCATCCAGCTTCATCCTCAGATATTTGATTACACTCCGGTTAGTACTGAACAGGGTAATGCCGATGCCGACAAGTATCAGGATCACAAATAATAATATAAGAAGACCACTGTCATGAATAGTTTTCAGCCATTCCATTTGTCCCTCGGCTATCATTACCAATACATATAACAATGCCGAAGCAATAACGCCACTGATGGCACCATTGATAATGGCCTTTATATTCAGTGGTTTGGCGATGAACCACCGGGTGGCCCCCACCATCTGCATGGTTTTTATCAGGAAACGGTTGCTGAACATGGCCAGCCGGATTGTATTATCTATTAAGAAAATAACCACCAGCGAAATGATAATAACCAGCACCAGCAAGCCAATACTTACTTTCCGGATATTCTTATTCAGGTTGCCTACCAGTGCATCCGGGTAAGCTACATCGCTGACATAAGTTTGCTGCTCTATATCTTTTTTAATCGCAGCCAGGGTATCAGACGATACATACTGGCTTTTTACCCTGAAATAAATAGCGTTGGGTAGCGGGTTTTCATCCAGCACTTTGTTCCAGTCTTCGCCGCCATCGTCCATATATCTTTTCTTGCCAGCCTCTTTAGTAACATACTCCATCGTCTTTACATAGGGTTTGGTAGCAATAAAATTCACCAGGGCCACACTGTCTTTCTTATTAAGGTCGCCACGTAGAAAAACCCTCACCTCCACACTTTCTTTAAAATGGTTGCCTAATTTATTGGCATTAATAACTAACCAGCCAATAATGCCGAGAAAGAATAATACCAGAGTAACCCCGAGTATGGACATAAAATAAGAGGGTTTGCCACGTTTAATGGAAGCTTTACCAGATTGGGACATGAAATATGCTTTTTCAGATTAATGGATTACGTCCACCCTTCGCAAATTTACCCAACTAAATTGTATGCTTGTTAAAACCTGCGGATGGCGAGCAAAAATAGCAGTTTAGGGCTACAATCAGTATTTTTGCTGCCCATTTAAACGATTGATGGTGGCTCATATTGCCAGAGGTGTGTGAAGATATATGTTAAAGAAATTTATTTGTACTCCATCGCTTTAGCGAAGGTGTATAAGCCTTACCATAAAAATATAAGTACAGGCAAAAACTATTATGGAATACGACTTCAGAAGAATTGAAAAAGACTGGCAGAAGAAATGGAAAGATTCGAATGCTTATAAAGTATTTAATCCGGGGCCTGGCGAAGGGGCGAACAAACCCAAGTATTATGTACTGGATATGTTTCCATATCCAAGTGGTGCAGGATTACATGTGGGCCATCCGTTAGGATATATCGCTTCGGATATTTACAGCCGTTATAAAAGATTGAAAGGGTTTAATGTATTACATCCGATGGGTTTTGATAGTTTTGGTTTACCAGCCGAACAATATGCACTGGATACCGGCCAGCATCCTGCGGAAACAACAAAGAAAAATATTGAAACATTTAAGAAGCAGTTAGATAATATCGGTTTCTGCTACGATTGGAGCCGTGAAGTACAAACCAGCGATCCGCAATATTATAAATGGACACAGTGGATTTTTCTGCAACTGTTCAATAGTTATTTCGATAAAAAAGAAAACAAAGCAAAACCAATAGCTGAATTAATAAAAACTTTTGAAGCAGAAGGATCGGCCAACTGCTCCCGATTGCTATCGGGACCAACTGCCAGCTCATTTACTGCCGAACAATGGAATAAATACGACGAAACTACACAGCAAGGTATATTAATGAACTGTCGCCTTGCATTCTGTGGTTATGGTGAAGTAAACTGGTGCGAAGCATTAGGAACCGTACTGGCCAATGATGAAGTGGTGAATGGTGTGAGTGAAAGAGGCGGCCACCCGGTTGTAAAGAAAACATTGCGTCAATGGTACCTGAGAATTACAGCGTATGCTGATCGTTTGCTTGAAGGATTGAACACTGTTGACTTCAGCGATGCCATGAAAGAGATGCAAAGCAACTGGATTGGAAAAAGTAGCGGAGCAGAGATAGAGTTTAATATTAATATAGGTGAATCTCAGGAAACAATTACCAAAACAGATAAAGGCAATGGTTTTACAGAAGAGCATATTAGTATAACAGAAACAGTAGCTTATTCTTCACTCAGGGTTTATACCACCCGGCCAGATACCATTTTTGGAGTTGACTTTATGGTTATTGCACCTGAACATGAATTAATAGAGGAAATAACAACTCCACAACAAAAGCAAGCCGTTGAAGATTACATAACCTATGTAAAAAGCCGCAGCGAAAGGGAAAGGATGGCAGAGAAAAAAATCAGTGGTGTGTTTACCGGCTCTTATGCATTGAATCCTTTTGACGGCAGAGAAATTCCCATTTGGATATCAGAATATGTATTGGCCGGTTATGGCACCGGAGCCATCATGGCCGTTCCTTGTGGTGATGAAAGAGACCACAAATTTGCAACACACTTTAATATTCCTATCACCAATATCATCGGCTCGTATTATAATGGTAAAGAAGCCAACCCGACTAAAGAAGCTATTCTCGAAAACAGCGGTTTCTTAAATGGCCTGCTGATGAAAGATGCGATTGATGTAGCCATCAAAGCCATCGAGGAAAAAGGCGTCGGCAAAAGAAAAGTAAATTATAAAATGCGGGATGCAGCCTTCAGCCGTCAACGGTATTGGGGCGAACCATTTCCGATTACCTGGAAAGAGGGCATTGCTTATCCGTTAGATGAAAAAGAATTACCATTAGAGTTGCCGCATGTTGACAGTTACAAACCCGGTCCTGATGGTGAAGGGCCTCTGGCTAATATTCCTGAATG
>JBKJIX010000214.1:0-16512 GCA_046598205.1 Chitinophagaceae bacterium | reverse complement strand
TCACGAAGAACACAACGTATTGAAAGTAAAGGAATTTTTCTTTGTGAACCCGATAGCTATCGGGTTTGTGTTTTCTTAGTGTTCGTTGTGCTACGTTTACTTTTGAGACAGCCTCTTATATATTGGTAAAATTATTTTAATGCCCGCCGTCGCTTACTTCAGCATCGTAATCAATTCCCTGTTTTCTCAGGATGCCCTTTACGGCGAATGCGAAGAATGCCAGGTAAGCGAAGCAAACTACTGCGATGACATACGATTGATGAATGCCAATAAGATCGGCAATCTTACCCTGTATAGGAGGAATAATACCACCGCCCAATATCATCATTATTAAAAATGCAGAACCCTGGGATGTATACTTTCCAAGACCTGCAACTGATAAACTGAAAATGCAGGGCCACATAATAGAACACACAAGGCCACCGCTAAGAAAGGCATAGATAGAGACGTTACCTTCAGTAAGTAAGCCAACTATCATCGCCGCTACACCCATTAAGCTATAGACGAATAATGTACGGGCCGGTTTGTTTTTACTTAGAAAAAATGCACCAATCTGGATGACAACACAAACAACATAATAGTATAAAGCCTCTACTTTATAGCCGGAGAAATAAATTATTCCAATAAGTAGTCCAAATGCAATAAGGGGAATAATAATCTGTAGTATTACTTTAGTTTTTTCAGACAATTTAAAAACACTGATAGCACCAGTCCATCTCCCAATCATAAGGCTGCCCCAATACATCATAATAAAAGGCGTTGCTTCCGATGCGGAATAAGAGCCAAACTCTTTCTGACGTAATAATTCTCCAAGGTTACTGCCAATAGCTACTTCCACCCCCACATATACAAATATGCCAATCATACCCAGTACTAACTGCGGGTATTGCATAGCTCCCCATCCGTCTGCTTTTTTCTTTGCACTGATATTAGCAACCAATAACCCAATAACCACAACCGCAAAAGCCCCTATGAGCCATTTTAACCTGTAAGCTTCCATAGCATGCTTTTCGCTGTCACTTGCATTGGTAAGGTCGGTTTTGTAACTATTAAAGACAGGAATAAACATGATTATCAGTAAGCCGGTCATAATTAATAATGTGTAGAGGGCTTTACTTGCCTTTTCAGTTTTTTCCATCAAAATACCAGCCGGCACTTTTTTAGAAAAATGAAATAAGGCTGCTGCACCGATAAATAATGCCCCCACAAAAATGTACAGGGTAATAACTTTTGATAAACTTAATGCTGCAATTTTTTCATCAGTTATGGCAGCAGTAGTGCCAAATAATGCAAGTGCTACCACCAGTGGCCCGATAGATGTTCCAAATGAATTTACCGCTCCGCCTAAGGTTACCCTTCCTGTACCCGTAGCAGGGTCGCCGAGAGAAATGGCAAAAGGCTGTGCTGCCGTTTGCTGTAATGAAAAGCCGAGTGCCACAATAAAAAGACCAATAAGCATTCCGGCAAAACTGTTTCCATTAACAGCAAATATCATAGCTGCTGCGCCGAAGGCGGAGAAGAGCAGCCCATAGACAATACTTTTTTTGAAACCCCATTTACCTACCAGGTCTTTTCCGCCAAAAGCACCATACGCAAACAATACTAATGCACCAACATAATAGGCTGTATAAAAAGCGAAATCAATAAGCTGACTTTGAAACTGGTCGAGATGAAAATAGTTTTTACAAAAAGGAATGAAGACACTATTGCCTGCTGCAATAAACCCCCAAAAGAAAAATACTGTAACAAGGGTACCTAAAGCCCCGTAGTTAGTGGGTTTACTGGATTGGGGTATTGCAATTGTTGGTGTAGCCATAGCAATCGGGATTTATTTTAATGAGTGCTGAAAGTATAACAATTTTCAATACGAATAAAATAGGCCCCTTTGAGGTTTACATTGTGTACAAAAAACCCGGTACCTGGCATTGGGTTATTTTTTTTATAGAGTCGGATAATCTCGTTCTGATAATTTTGAGGTTTGTTATGCCAGCAATCAAAAAAACCCCCTAATTTCAAAGTAAATATTGTTTCATTAATTTATTTCAATGGAAATTGTTCATGTAGCAGCAGAATGTTACCCGGTAGCAAAAGCCGGTGGTCTTGGAGATGTAGTAGGGGCTTTACCAAAGTACCAGGCAGAACTTGGCCATCTGGCTAAAGTAGTGATGCCGATGTACCGTACTAAATTTCTTTACGATAATCAATGGGAATTGGTACATGAAGGCGACCAGCATATCGGCCCTGTCTATTTTCATTACAGTGTTATTAAACAAAAAACCAACAAGCTTGGGTTTGATTTATACCTCGTTGATATAAACGGTTTGACTGACCGGGAAAAAATTTATGGTTATGATGATGATACAGAACGTTTCCTTGCCTTCCAGGTGGCAGTTTGCGATTGGATAAACAGGTGGGAACATAAGCCAGACGTTATTCATTGCCACGACCATCATACGGGGCTTATTCCTTTCATGGTAAAATATTGTTTTGAATTTCGGCAAAAACTGGCAGACATACCTACTGTTTTTACTGTTCACAATGCACAATACCAGGGATGGATTAATTGGGATAAATATTATTTACTCCCATCTTTCGACAGTTGGAAATGGGGAATGCTGGATTGGGAAAAAACTATCAACCCGATGGCCTCAGCAGTAAAATGTGCCTGGAAAGTTACCACCGTTAGCAACAGCTACATGGATGAGCTGAAAGGTGCTGCCAATGGTTTGGAAAACCTGTTTCAATATGAACAGGGAAAAAGCTCCGGCATCCTGAATGGAATTGATACACAGGTTTGGGATCCGTTGACCGATACCATGATTGTAAAAAATTATGATAAAGAACTGGTAGAAAAAGGAAAACGAAAAAATAAAAAAGAACTGGCCGGACAATTTGGATTAGACCCCAACAAGCCGTTGATTTCATTCATAGGTCGTTTAGTTGGAGAGAAAGCGGCTGATTTATTACCGGATGCAATCAGCCAATCCATCTACCAACATCATGGACATGCAAACTTTTTAGTACTTGGTTCCGGTGATCCTGCACTGGAAGACCGTTTAGACCAGATGAAACATCAGTTCAATGGTTATTTTAATTCGTATATTGGATACAGCGAACCATTAAGTCACCAAATATATGCCGGGTCTGATTTCTTATTAATGCCAAGCAGGGTAGAACCATGCGGATTGAACCAGATGTATGCACTTCGCTATGGAACTGTACCCATGGTAAGAAATATCGGTGGCCTAAGAGATACTGTAACAGATATGGGCGACTGGCAGGGCTTTGGTATTCGCTTCGAACAGCCATCGGTTTGGGATATTACCTATTCGGTAGGCCGGGCTATTGACCTGTATAATAATAAACCTGACCTTTATACCTGGATGCGGAGCCACATGATGACCATTGATCATTCATGGGATAACTCTGCACAGCAATATATTGACTTATATCAGAGTTTAAGATAATAGAGAAAAACGAATAGATAATAATTCTTTCACCGTATGGCTTGCTTCTGAATAGTCAGGATGTTGTAAATTGGAATAAAAAATATGAGCAGGGATAGTATTTTAAAAAGAAAAAGTTTTGATTTTGCAGTAAGGGTAATAAATCTGTATAAATACCTGAAGAAAAAGCATGGAGAGTATGTTATCTCACAACAAATCCTTAGAGCAGGTACATCAATAGGTGCTTTAGTCAGAGAAGCTGAATTTGCAGAAAGCAGAAAGGATTTTGCTCATAAGCTGCATATTGGTTTAAAGGAAGCAAACGAAAGTGTTTACTGGTTAGAACTTTTGCATGCTACAGATTTTATAAATAAAAGAATGTTTGAATCTATGCATATGGATGCCGTTGAGTTGTTAAAAATGCTAATTTCAGGTGTAAAAACTACAAAAGAAAAGAGTTAGCCTGAACGATAGGTAACTATTCTCTATTATCTAATTAATTAATATCTATTTAGCTATGGCTATAAGAACTATTACCCATTCAAAGGAAATTTTATCTATCATTCTTGGTGGGGGTGCCGGCTCAAGGTTATATCCGTTAACGGCAAGCCGTTCGAAACCCGCCGTACCTATTGCAGGTAAGTATCGTTTAGTAGATATTCCTATTTCCAATTGTTTAAATAATGGAATAGGAAGAATGTTCGTATTAACGCAGTTTAATTCTGCCTCTTTGAACAGGCATATCAAAAACACCTATCACTTCAGTGCATTTAGCAAGGCATTTGTAGATATACTCGCTGCTGAGCAAACTCCGGACAATCCGACATGGTACCAGGGTACTGCCGATGCTGTGCGGCAGGGGCTCCGCCATATTGAGCCGTTTGAAAGTGATTATGTATTGATTCTATCCGGCGACCAGCTTTATCAAATGGACTTTGCAGAGATGCTTGACAACCATAAAAAATTAGGTGCTGATATTTCTGTAGCCACCATCCCGGTAAATGAAAGAGATGCCCCGGAGTTTGGGATTTTAAAATCAAGCGAAGGATTGATTACTTCTTTTATTGAAAAACCAAAAAAAGAACTGTTGCCGGAATGGGAAAGTAACACTGGTGACATTATGAAAGCATCTGGTAGAAACTACCTTGCATCAATGGGTATCTATATCTTCAACCGTCAGTTGATGTTTGATTTGTTACAGGATGAGTTTAAAACCGCCACCGATTTTGGTAAAGAGATAATTCCGCAAACTATTGATAAATATAAAGTAGCCAGCTATCAATATGAAGGCTATTGGACAGATATCGGAAATATTTCTTCTTTCTTTGAAGCTAATCTGGATCTCACCAAAGAGATACCTTCTTTTAATTTATTTGATAATGAACAGATCATTTATACCCGTCCCCGTATGCTGCCACCGGCTAAAATAAGCGGCACTACATTGGAAAAAACCCTGGTAGCCGAAGGTTCCATCATCAATGCTTCCCGTATTGAGAACAGTGTGATTGGTATCCGGTCCAGGATTGGGCTTGGTTCTACACTGGTCAGCACTTATACAATGGGTAATGATTCGTATGAAACATTGGAAGAAATAGCTTCTGCCAGTGCAAAGGGCATTCCGCTGATGGGTATCGGCAGCCGCTGTTATATAAAAAATGCCATCATAGACAAAAATGCCCGTATCGGCGATGATGTACGCATTAACGGGGGCCCACATATTGAAAATACGGACCATGCCCTTTACACAGTAAAAGATGGAATTGTTGTATTGAAGAAAGGCTGCATCATCCCCAATGGGTTTGTGATATAAAAAAATTCCCTGTTCCCTGCGGAATTTTTTTATCGATAATGAATGTGTACTTCTTACATATTATTCTTATCTTTCGTCCTGCTTGTTCATTTAATATAACGATTGCTTATGTCATCTGCTTTTACCGGCGCAAAGCCGAAACTCAGCCTTAGCCAGATTATTAATATGAGTGTTGGATTCTTTGGAATTCAATTCGCTTTTGGTCTGCAAAATGCCAATGTCAGCAGGATATTCCAGACACTTGGTGCTAATATTGACGACATCCCAATCTTATGGATTGCAGCACCACTAACAGGTTTGATCATTCAACCCATCATTGGCCACTGGAGCGATAAAACCTGGCATAAACGATGGGGAAGAAGACGACCCTTTTTTATGATTGGGGCAATTTTCGCTGCCCTGGCCTTATTTGTTTTTCCCAATGTATCAGAAATATGGATGGCCGCAGTTATGTTATGGCTGCTGGATGCATCTATCAATGTTTCAATGGAACCGTTCAGGGCATTTGTTGGTGATATGCTTCCTGACTCGCAACGAACTACCGGTTTTGCGATGCAAAGTTTTTTTATTGGCATTGGTGCGGTTATTTCATCTGTTTTGCCTTATTTGCTTACAAAGTTTGGTGTTTCAAACGAAGCCGCAGAAGGTGTAATTCCGGATTCACTCAAAATATCATTTATTGTGGGTGCTATCGTTTATATAGCCGCTATTTCCTACACTGTTTTTACAACAAAAGAATATTCACCGGAGCAGTTAAAATCGTTTGGTGAAATTGGAGAAACGGATAATGAGGTTCATATTAAAACCCCTGCTGCATCTTTTTCTAAAAAAGGAACGATATGGACTGTTATCGGACTTGCGTTAACAGCCGGCCTTTATTTGTACAATTCATCGGCAGAAAATAAATTGGAAAAAGAATTGTATGTTTTAACAGGAGGAGTGGCAGCATTTGGAATATGCCAGTTGGTAGCCGGGCTTTTGCAAAAGCGAAAAAGTAAAAACGGGTTTGTTGAAGTGATGGATGATTTGAATTTTCTTCCGGACACGATGAAAAAACTGGCAGTAGTTCAATTCTTTTCCTGGTTTGCTTTATTTGCTATGTGGATATATTCCACACCAGCATTGGCGCAGCACCTTTCAGGAACAACTGACACCACTTCGAAAGCATATAACGATATGGGCAACTGGGTAGGAGTGTTGTTTGCCTGGTACAATGGCTTCGCCGCTTTATTTGCTTTTCTCTTGCCGGTATTAGCCAAAAGATTTTCCAGACCAGCCACTCACATGATAGCATTGATTGCAGGTGGATTAGGTCTTATTTCATTTTATATTTTCAAAAATGAAAACTTGCTTATAATAAGCATGGCCGGAATTGGGTTAGCCTGGTGCAGTATTCTTGCTATGCCCTATTCAATGCTTACAAAAGTATTGCCAGCACATAAAATGGGAGTGTACATGGGGATCTTCAATTTTTTCATTGTTATCCCGCAAATACTCGCTGCTACATTGTTAGGGGTATTGACAAAACATGCCTTTAATGGCAATGCTATTATGACCATTGTTGTTGGCGGATGCTCTATGATACTTGCTGCACTCCTTACATTAAGAATAAAAGATAAATAGTATTATTATGAAACGCTACTTTTTGATTCTGCTTTTACTTATCTCCATTACTGGCTGGAGCATTGATTCTCCAAATGTTTATCCAACCAACTGGTGGGTAGGTATGAAAAATCCCAACCTGCAACTGATGATACACCGGGACCGGGTGGCGAATGAAAAAATCTCCATGCTTCCTTATGCCGGAGTAAAACTGGTTAAACAAACCAAAGCAGATAACCCCAACTATATTTTTATTGACCTTACAATAAGTGCTGCAGCTAAACCGGGTAAAATAAAATTCCGGATTGATAACCTGCAATCTCCGGAAGCAGTTTCGTATAAAACGTTTGAATACGAATTAAAAAACCGCAACAACCAGAATGGTAAAACAAGGGCGCAGGGTGTTAGTGCCAAAGATTTTATCTATCTGATGATGCCTGACCGTTTTTCAAACGGCGACCCGTCAAATGATATAGTACCTGATTACCGGGATAGAAGCAGCGACAGAAAAGATAAATTTTCCCGGCATGGCGGCGATTTTAAAGGAATAGAAAATCATCTGAATTATTTTAATCAACTCGGTGTAACAACATTATGGCTTACACCGGTAATTGAAAATGATATGCCGCTGATGAATGAGTGGGGCAATAGTGTAGCTGGGTATCATGGCTATTGGTTTACCGATCACTACAGTGTTGACAAACGCTTCGGTGGAAACGAAGGCTATAAAGATTTTTGCAATAAACTCCATGCCAACGGAATGAAAGTGATACAGGATGCAGTTTACAACCATGTAGGCAACCATCATTGGTTTGTATTAGACCCACCCATGAAATCCTGGTTCAATACATCGCAGGGAGACAAAGCACCCAATCACCGGGAAGAAGTTTTTTATGACCCTTACGCATCGCAGCAGGATAAAACACAAATGCTGGACGGATGGTTTGTACCACACCTGCCCGACCTGAATCAGCGAAACCCTTTTGTGGCAAACTTTCTCATTCAACATGCTGTATGGACAACAGAAGAATACGGCATTGATGGCTGGCGGGTGGATACTTATAAATATTGCGATGAACAATTTATGAATAATGTAAACGCCGCATTGGAAAAAGAGTTTCCTAAAGTAACGGTGTTTGGCGAGTCGTGGGTAAACAGTACAGTGGCCAATGCTTATTTTACCCAAAACAATATGGCAACTCCTTTTAAACATAATGCAAAAGGAATGCTCGACTTCCAAACTTGTTTTGCTATGCTTGCTGGTATGAATGAAAAATTTGACTGGCTTACCGGGGTAAATAAAATTTATACCACCTTATCGCAGGATGTGCTGTACAAAGACCCGATGAACAACTGCATCTTTCTCGACAATCATGATATGGACAGGGTATTTTCTGTAATAGATGAGGACTGGAAGAAAATGAAAATGGGTTTTAACTGGTTGCTGACTTTAAGAGGCATTCCACAAATTTATTACGGCACCGAAGTATTGATGAAAAATAAAAAAGTAAACACTGATGCAACAGTAAGGGAAGATTTTCCCGGCGGCTGGGCTGATGATAAAGAAAAAGATAACCGGTTTATAAAGCAGGGCAGGAGTGATAAACAACAGGAAGCATTTGAATATGTAAGTGGCCTTGCTAATTTCAGAAAAAATTCTTCTGCTATTACTACTGGTAAAACGATGCAGTTTATTCCAAAAGATGGTGTCTATATTTATTTCCGGTATGATGCCAAACAAACAGTGATGGTCATCACCAATACAAGCGATAAGAATGTAAAACCAGACTGGACGGTGTACGGCGAAAGGACAAGTGGTTTTAGCCAGGTGCGAAATGTAGTCTCCGGAAAAATAAAGCCGCTGAACGGATTGGAGATAGAATCGAAAGAAAGTTTTGTGTATGAACTGGTCAGATAGTTTATTAAAATAACTGGTTTCTATAAAAGCCTGAAAGGCTGACATTACTATAGAAAATGCAACGTAGATATGTTGCTAAACCCCGAAGGGGTGGCATATCACCCCTTCGGGGTTTAGCAACCGTAAATCAATTCATTCTATATTAATTCCATCTCCCGAAAAATCGGGACAGGCTCTTCGGGATTATATCTCAATAAAAGAAAGCTTTGTTCTTGAACTGCTTAGATAAGCAGGTAAAAAGCAATATGAATACCCGGCAGGTATAATTACTACTGCATCCTGCATACAGGTAAAACGCAATTTACTTGTCAATAAGAAAGCTTATTTTTAAACAAGTTTTTTTATTTCTTTATCTGATACTTGTATGTATGAATAGTAATATCCCCCCGAAATTTATTTTTCCCTCAACTAAAATGTAATGATGTGGTAAAGTCATTCTCAAAATACTGTGTTATTGTTCTGGCAATTTTTTTATCAGCCATATCGGTTGCTTATTCTCAGCCAACAACTGTTTACGACCAGCTTGTTTCTGTAAATAAAGAATGGCTGAAACAAACCGATGCTGACCCTGCCCTGAAAAGCAGACCGGCATTACAGTTAAGCGAACAACAGTTTATACAACTACATTTAAGCGAAACAGAAAAATTACTAAGAAGCCGTTCTGCAAAACAATTAACGGCTACACAAAAAAATAACCGGGAGAATCATCTGAACACACTGCATGGATATTTGCTGCAAGGGAATTTCCCCAAAAACACTTATCATCCTGCTAACAGGCAACCCTATTTTATTGACATTTTTAATAATTACTGCGCCGTTGGCTACCTGATGAAGCAAAGCGGTGCTGATAAAATGGCAAGGGAGATTAACAAGACACAGAACTACAGCTACCTGCGGGATATAAAGCACCCTGATTTAATAAACTGGGCAACTAATTCCGGGTTGTCGGTTGATGAACTGGCATTGATACAACCGGGCTACATTTATCCTCCCCAAAGGGTTACAACCATAATGGAGATGCATTATGCAAATGCAGGCCCTGATGTTAATGAATATATAGAGCTGCGGCAATCTGTAAACCCTTACCCTGCCGGTATTTACCTCGGAAGGGTTGATTTTTATGACCACCTAAATATACTTTATAAAACCGTTATGCTTAACGATATGCAAAGTTTTAATATGGGAGGGGGTAACTATTATTATTATCTTTTTCCTCCCGGCGAAAATTTTGCTGACAGTGGAAGAATAGAGATAATGTACACCTTTAATAACGTTGGTTATTCTACTTTGACAACTTATAATTATAATTCATCTGGCGTAAGCATTATTGATCAAATATGGGGACATATGCGATCCTACTCAGTTGCAGAGAATGAAAGTACACTTCCAAATTCTTCACTAAATTTTTGTGGAACTTACGGCGCAACTTCATTTATTGGATGGGATTTGCTTGCTATGGCGAATTCGATAGCCAGTTTAAACACTTGTGTAGTGCTGCCGTTAGAGATACATTCATTCAATTATATTGTTAAAAATAATTCTGTACATCTTCAATGGCAAACAGCTTCAGAATACAACACCGACAAATTTGAAATAGAAAAAAGTACCGACGGTGCAAATTTCAATAAGGTTGGAACAGTGGCAAGTGCAGGCATCAGTAATACAGCAAAAGATTATTATTTCCCGGATGCCAATCCTGCTGCTATCAATTACTACCGGATAAAACAAATTGACAAGGATGGCAAATCCAGCTATTCTAAAACTATACCCGTAAAATTCAAAGGAGGTAACCCTCTCAGCATCCAGCCAAATATAGTAACCAATCAGCTACGGGTTAATATCGGTTTGCAACAACAGGAGAAAGGGCATATACAAGTCTATGATATTTCCGGAAAGGCAGTATTGAATTTTACCGGCAGAAGCGGTTACAATGAAATAAATGTATCCGGCTTTAGTGCAGGCAGTTATTTTATCAGGTTGCAAACCCGTACCGGCGAATCTTTTACCGGGCGGTTCATTAAGCAATAACTATACTTTAGTTTTTACGATAAAATGGCGTAAGTTGAGTGATATATTTACTCATAAAAACTGCCCATGCCGTTAGAAAAAAAAGATACCGGAAGCAAAATGCCGGATAAGAACGGTAAAGAAGAAAAAAAAACGCCTTCTGCTGAAATAAAAACACCAGCAAATTCACCTGTCCGCAGGTATGAAGAGATAGAATTCGTTGACACTTCCAAACCTGTTTGGAATTATTCCCTGCTTACCGACGAAGATGTAACCAATTATCAGAATGGAACCAATTACCAGTTGTATAAAAAATTCGGATCCCATTCCATACAGGTAAATGATGTATGGGGTATGTACTTCTGTGTGTGGGCACCTAATGCTACCTCGGTTTCAGTAAAAGGCAATTTCAACGATTGGAAAAATCATGAGTATGAATTGAGTCCCCGTTGGGATAAAAGCGGTATATGGGAAGGCTTTATTCCTCATTTCAAATTAGGCGAAGCTTACAAATATCATATTGTTGGCTATGCTAAAAGAAAAATAGATAAAGGTGACCCTTTTGCCAACTTCTGGGAAAAAAGACCGCAAACAGCCAGCATTACCTGGGATATGTATTATGATTGGAAGGATGAGCAATGGATGAAAAAGAGAAAAAAGCACAATGCTCTTGATGCACCATGGAGTGTTTATGAAGTTCACCTGGCCAGTTGGCAGCGGCCTGATAAAAATGATGAAGAAACCTATAACAGCTATGATGAGATAAAAGAAAGGTTGGTGCCGTATGTAAAAGAATTAGGGTTTACTCATGTAGAATTTATGCCGGTAACAGAACATCCATTTGATGGAAGCTGGGGTTATCAATGCACTGGTTTCTTCGCCGCCACATCAAGGTTTGGCGATCCGCAGGGATTGATGCGGCTGATTGATGCATTTCACCAGGCAGGTATTGGTGTATTGCTGGACTGGGTGCCTTCGCATTTCCCTTATGATGCACATGGGCTGTTTATGTTTGATGGTACACATACCTACGAGTATGCAGATATGAGAAAAGGCTTTCACCCGGACTGGAACAGTTATATTTTCAATTATAAAAGGGGAGAGGTAAAATCATTCCTTATCAGCAGTGCCAGGTATTGGTTCGATTTATTTCATATTGATGGAATAAGAGTAGATGCGGTTTCTTCTATGCTCAAATTAAATTACTCCAGGGAAGAAGGAGAGTGGGAGCCCAATGAGTTTGGGGGCAATGGAAATTTAGAAGCCATTGCTTTTATCAAAGACTTGAACGCAACTATTTACCGGGATTTTCCTGATGTGCAAACCATTGCCGAAGAAGCTACCGACTGGCCCGGAGTTTCTAAACCAACCTGGCAGGATGGGTTAGGCTTTGGTATGAAATGGATGATGGGCTGGATGCATGATACACTGGATTATTTTAAGACAGACCCGTTGCTCCGCCAATTTCAGCAGGATAAATTTTCTTTCAGCATGATGTATTATAATGATGAAAATTTTATGCTTCCTCTCAGTCATGATGAAGTGGTGCATGGCAAAAGCCCGATGTTATATAAAATGCCGGGAGATGAATGGCAGAAATTTGCCAACCTCCGGTTGATGTACACTTATATGTGGACACACCCGGGTGCCAAGTTGTTGTTTATGGGAAATGAGTTTGGGCAGACAGCAGAATGGAATTATAAATCGGAACTGCAATGGGAATTGTTGCAGTTCGATGGTCACCGGTTATTAAAAGATTGCATAAGCGAACTGAATAATTTATTGAAGTCGGAACCGGCCTTGCACCAAAATCAATTTAACCACGAAGGATTTGAATGGGTCGATCTAAACCATCGGTCTGAATCTATCATCGTTTTTAAACGAAAAGGAAAGAAAAAGGCTGATGATTTGCTGATCGTTTTAAATATGACACCGGTAGTCAGGAATGACTGGGATATTTATACCAATGGAAAAAACTATACCCGTGAAATATTCAATAGCGATAAAGCTATCTACTGGGCCACCGGAAATGTATATAACCCTGATATAAGAGCCGAATTGATTGATAAGAATCAAAAAAAATACAGGATAACAGTAAATTTACCAGCACTTGGTGGAATCATTCTGAAATAATACGATTCTGGAACGATATTAGCATAGAAGTAGCCCGTTAAGCTTTGATTAATCAACTGCAAATTCTACTTTAGTGATGAGAAACACTATTCAATCCAATCCTAAACGAACCCCTATGTTACGCAAAATCTTTTTTATCTGTCTTGTGCTAACGACTACGTTGGCCAATTCACAAGTCGCTTTTACTCCTGCAATAAATATTGGTGCCGACAGTGCCGATTATTTTCTGCAAAAAGGTCTTGTGGAAAAGCAAAATGGCCGGCGCCTTGAATCATTGAAAAATTTTGAGAAAGCTGAGAAGTATGATGAGAACAGCAAAGCCATCACTACGGAACTGGCTTTCGCTTATCTTGATCTTCGCCGCTACGGCCAGGCCAGGGAGTCTTTTAAAAAGATGGTGACGCTGGGCGATAATTCTGCCGCCGTTTATAAACAACTGATGACGTTATCATTCCAGTTAAAACAGAATGAAGATGTGCTTTTGTATGCTGATAAACTGAAAACAGCCGATCCCAATGAAAAGGTATTGTACTATGTGGGTAAGGTAAGTTATGACATGGATAATTATGGAGATGCTATTAAATACCTGAATGGTGCAGCAAAAGAAGACCCGACAAATGCTGAAATTCCTTATATGATTGCACGCAGTTATGCAGATATGATGAATTATAAACTGGCTGTTCCTTATTTTCAGAAAGCAATTGAACTAAAGCCAACAGAGGCCTACTGGATATATGAACTTGGTCTTCTTCATTATGCCATGCACAACGATAAGGATGCTTTACAGTATATGCTGGAAGCCGGTGAGAAAGGTTTGAAAAGAGATAATGATTACTTAGAAAATCTCGGTATTGCTTACCTGAACACCGGCAACCTCGATGAAGGAGTTAAGATTCTGAGTGAGATATTGAAAAAGCGGCCCAGCGATATAAATATTCTGAACATGGTGGCCGAAGCTTACTATTATAAAGGTAAATACGACCTGGCAACTGATTATTGGGATAAAGTATTAGGAGTTGATAAGGCAGATGCATCAGCTCTATATATGATTGGTATGTGCTACCAGAAGAAAGGGGAAAAGGAAAAAGGAGTTGCCCTTTGTGATAAAGCTATTGAGATGGACCCCAGCCTCGCTGCACTGAAAAAGAAGAAGGAAATGAATTTTTAATAAAAAAATAAAGGAGCACAACGAACACAAAGCATACACTAAGTACACAATCATTGATTGTATGCAATACTACTTTGTGTTCGTTGTGATTTCTTAGTGTACTTTGTGTTACAAATGCGTTTTACGGTAGTCGTTTTATAATCACCTTTATTACATTCTTTCCGGAACCCTGATTCCCAGCAAGCTCATGCCAGAAGCAATTACATTGGCTGTCATTTCAGAAAGTTGCAACCGCAGTTGTTTCTTTTCTTCTGACTCCGCATTCATTACCGAATGTTCAGTATAAAATGTATTGAATGATTTAGCCACCGTGAAAACATAAATAGCAATCACTGATGGGTTATGTTCAACAACCGCCTGTTCAATAATGGCTGGATATTGCTCTAATAAAATAACAAGGTCTTTCTCCAATTTGAGCAGGCTTTTTCCTTGTTCCTTGTAGCTTGTACCTTGTGCCTTACGAAGTACCGACTTAATCCTTGCATGTGTATACTGAACAAACGGCCCGGTAAAACCATGAAAGTCTATTGACTCTTCCGGATTAAATATCATTCTCTTCTTAGGATCAACCCGCAGCAGAAAGAATTTCAAAGCACCGAGAGCAATTACATCGTACAACTCGTTGAGTTCTTCGTCTGTAAAATCTTTTACTTTTCCCAGTTCTTCGGTTTTCTTTCTCGCCACATTCACCATTTCTTCTATCATATCATCTGCATCCACCACGGTTCCTTCCCGGCTTTTCATTCTGCCGCTTGGCAGTTCCACCATACCATAACTCAAATGATAAATTCCATCTGCATAAGGTTTCCCCAGCTTTTGCAAAATCAACTTCAGCACTTTCATGTGATAATTCTGTTCATCTGCAATCACATAAATGCTCTCATCGTATTTAAAGTCCTCATATTTCTCCTGTGCTAATCCTAAATCCTGCGTGATATAAACAGAAGTGCCATCCTTTCTCAATACTAATTTTTCATCAAGGCCTTCAGCAGTCAGGTCAATCCAAACACTGCCATCTTCTTTTTTAAAAAACACACCGTCTTTTAATCCATGTTTTACAAACCGTTTACCCGGCAGGTAGGTTTCACTTTCATAATACATTTTGGCAAAGTCAGAGCCAATCCTTTTATAGGTAACATCAAATCCTTCATACACCCAGCCGTTCATTGTTTTCCATAATTCAATTACATCCGGCTTACCATTTTCCCAATCCAATAGCATTTGCTGAGTACCCTTCATTATGGGAGCTTCTTTCTCGGCTTCTTCCTTTTTCATTCCACCGGTCACTAATTCTTCTACCTGTTTTTTATATTCATCATTGAACCTTACATAGTATTCACCAACAAAATGATCGCCTTTTGTATTGGTTGATTGTGGAGTGGCTCCATTGGCAAACTGTTGCCAGGCAATCATGCTTTTGCAGATATGAATGCCCCTGTCATTTACAATGCAGCTTTTTATTGTCTCATAACCGCTTTCTTTTAATATCTGTGCCACACTCCAGCCCAGGAAATTATTTCTTAGATGACCAAGGTGGATTGGCTTGTTAGTGTTAGGAGAGGAGTACTCTACCATCACTTTCCGTCCATTTGCAGGTTGGTTACCAAATTTTGTATTGGAGAAATTGGATTGCAAAAAGTTAAGCCAGTAATTATCTGAAATGGTGAGGTTTAAAAAACCTTTGATAACATTATATGCAGTAAAAATATCCGGGTTGGCTTTCACCAATGCTTCACCAATTTCATTGCCCAATTGTTCAGGCGATTTTTTCAATTGCTTTACAAACGAGAACAGTACCAGAGTATAATCGCCTACAAACTCGGGTTTGGTATTATTAATAGTGAGTTCAGATTCCTGGAATCCGATAGCTAACGGGTCCTTCCCGTATAAATTCTTCAACTCCTTTACCACAAGTGGTTTTATCTGGCTTACAATGCTCATCCTGTCTTTTGTTTATCCGGCAAATTTACAACAGGAGGTGGCTATTACCTAAACACAGTTTGACACAGTGTACACAGAGTACGCAGAGAATGTTACATTATTTATAAAACCCCATTTCCGGACTTAAAGCCTTTATACTGGTTTCTCAAATCACCTCTTAGCTATTACCTTTGCCCACATCTATGCGAAAACACATACATAGTGCAAGGGACCTGGTGCTGCCCATCATTGATTTCTTTTACCCGCCGTTTAAGAAATTAATGAGCCTTCAGACATTTCGTTACGTTGCCTCCGGCGGTGGCAATACTTGGCTGGGATTGATTGCTTATTATATAAGTTTCAAATACATTTTTGCGGAAAAAATTTTTCACTTTGGGTTTTATGCTTTCGAAGGCCATATAGCTGCACTGATTGTTTCGTTTTGTATCACTTTCCCGGTAGGTTTTTTTATGGCAAAATATGTAGTGTTCAGCGATTCAAAAATGAA
>JBKJIX010000190.1:0-12544 GCA_046598205.1 Chitinophagaceae bacterium | reverse complement strand
TCACGAAGAACACAACGTATTGAAAGTAAAGGAATTTTTCTTTGTGAACCCGATAGCTATCGGGTTTGTGTTTTCTTAGTGTTCGTTGTGCTACGTTTACTTTTGAGACAGCCTCTTGGGATGAGGTTTCAATAATTGGAGTAACTTGAAATCGTAAAAGAAACCTAAATGATCAAAGGCCTATACGAAACACATATCAATGTAGAAAACCTTGAACGTTCCATTGATTTTTATAAAAATGTTTTAGAACTGGAACATTGTTATATCGAAGAAAAAAGAAAGATTGCTTTTTTCTGGGTAGGCAAACCCAAAGAATACATGTTGGGGCTTTGGGAAAAACCAAAACAAGAATTAGCAACAAGGCATTTTGCTTTTCGCTGTGATGCGGAGGATGTGTTAGATAAATCCGTTGCCTGGCTAAAAGAAAGGAACCTGCAACCATATAATTTTCTGAAAGATGAAACAGAAAGACCAATGGTATTTGCCTGGATGCCCGCCATTGCCATTTATTTTAATGACCCCGATGGAAATGTGCTGGAATTTATTGCCGTGCTGGAAGGAGAGGCAAAACCGGAATTGGGTGTTATTTCTTACGATATATGGATGAAAGCAGAATAAGATAGATAACTATGATCTTTCGGAATCCTCGTACTTCTGACTTCGTACTTCTGACTTTCCTATCCCCATCTTCGCCCCAATCTTTCTGATGTATTTTGTAAAAAATGAAAACTGGCCAAACGGAATGCTTACTAACAATACCATCAGCGGCCAGATAAGAGTGACAAGTAATATATAAATAACTGCCCACAACCAGTCTTGTTGAACAGAAAGGGAATTCATGATTTTTTTGCCAACAAAACCGGTAGTACTGCCGCCAATAGCAAAAGTGCAGAGTATTAAAGCCAGTCTGCCGCCACTTACTTTCCATTTTTTTTGCAACCCTTCGAACATGATGCGGCAAAAGTGCAGAAAAAACATTCAACTCTTATCCGAAATTTCATATCTGTTGAACATTACCTGCAAGTTGACCGATTTATGACAAACAATTTTACCCCGATATTTAAAAACCATATAAATAGGCTGAAATGCAGGCTGGTGGCGGATTAAAAAAAAGTTAAACTGGTTGTCGTTTTATTAAGTTCCTGACTTATTTTTGCGCCAATCGAACGGATTTTATCCACATTTTTCAGCATCAATTGTGTCTATGATTCCTTGTAAACCATTGGCCAGAAAATTAACACTGTTTATTCTTTCTCTGTTTGTTTCTTCAACAATCAATACTATTTCGGCGCAGGATATAGCGGCTGGTAAAGCCTTGTTTAATGCCAACTGTGCCAGTTGTCACAATCCTTTAAAAGATGGAACCGGCCCCGCCCTTGCAGGATTAGAAGAAAGACATAAATGGGCCGATCATGCGGAATTACTAAAATGGGTTAATAATCCGGCGGCTTATATGGCCGCAGATGCTTATACACAAGGTCTCAAAGCGAAGTATGGTTCAATGATGACTGGTTTTCCAGCTTTTACAATTAAGGATGTTGACAATATTGTAGCCTACGTTAACGATTTTGTCATCCAGAGCCAGAAACCTAAGGAAACTGGTGACGTTAATGGCTCAGCTTCATCTAAAGGCAATTCCAACGCTGTCATATTCGGCGTTATTTCTCTTATTCTCGGCATTATTGCACTTATATTAATGCAGGTGAACAGCAACCTGAAAAAAATGAGTGATGATGCAGAAGGCATTCGTCGCCCAGATCCGGTTCCTTTCTATAAAAACAAGATGTACATAGCCATGATGGCTCTTATTTTCTTTGCAGTCGGGGGCTATTATGTTTCAAAAGGGGCTATTGGATTTGGCCGCCAGAAAGGTTATCAGCCGGTTCAGCCAATTTATTATTCGCATAAGGTTCATGCCGGTATCAACCAAATCAGCTGCCTGTACTGTCATGGCTCTGCATGGGATAGTAAACATGCTGCTATACCTGCGGTAAACATTTGTATGAACTGTCATAAGGCCATCAATACCTACGAAAAAGGGCCTAAGCTTTACGATGAAAGTGGTAATGAAATAAACGGAACTTACGAGATAGAAAAATTATATAAATATGCTGGCTTTGATCCTAAGAATCCAACCAAGTGGGATCCTTCCAAAGCCAAGCCAATTGAGTGGGTAAAAATCCACAATCTGCCCGACCATGTTTATTTTAATCACTCACAACATATAAGAGCAGGTAAAGTACAGTGCCAGAGCTGCCATGGAGAAATTACGGCAATGGATGAAGTGAAGCAGGTGGCTGAGCTGAGCATGGGCTGGTGTATAAACTGTCACCGGGAAACTAAGGTGGACTTTAATTACAGCGACAGCACCGGGAACAAGTTTTACAGCATTTACGAGAAGTTTCATAACGATATAAAGAACCACAAAATGGATAGTGTAACCGTGAAAGATATCGGTGGTTTAGAATGTCAGAAATGTCACTATTAAGTCGAGACAGTTTGCAGTTGGCAATTTGCAGTTTTTAGCGACCAGTTGCAACATACAATTTGAAAAGTATTTTTAAAATATAGGTTGACAAATTGCCAACTGCAAACTGTCAACTGCTAATACAGAACAAACTATATGGGCGAAAATAAATACTGGCAAAGTTTCGGAGAGGTGAATGACCCGGAGAACCTTAAAAAGCTGTCCCAGGATGAGTTCCAGGAAGAATTGCCTTTTGAAGGGTTTGATGATAAAGGATTAATTGATGCCAAAGCTCCCCGCAGAGATTTTTTAAAGTATCTCGGTTTTAGTACCGCTGCCGCTACATTAGCAGCCAGTTGTAAAATTCCGGTGAAGAAAGCAATTCCTTATGCCAACAAACCAGAGAACCTTGTTCCGGGTGTGGCAAAATATTATGCTACTACTTATGTGCAGGATGGCGATGTGATACCTGTTGTGGCAAAAGTAAGAGATGGTCGTCCAATTAAAATTGAAGGAAACACCCTTGCTTCATACACTAACGGCGGTACCACTGCCCGTTCTCAGGCCTCCGTACTCGATTTATATGATATGTACCGGGCTAAATTTCCACTGCATAAAGTAAAAGATAAATTTGAAGAGATTCCTTCTTTCGAACAGCTTGATAAAATGGTGGGTGATGCTTCAAAAGCTGCAGGCGGTACGGTTGTATTATTGACTTCAACTATCGTTTCTCCTTCTACAAAAGATATTATTGCTAAGTTTCCCAACTTAAAGCATGTACAATACGATGCCGTTTCTTATAGCGGAATGCTGCTGGCCAACGAAGCCAGTGGTTTTGGAAGAAAAATTCCTTCTTATGATTTTGGCGCAGCTAAAGTTATTGTAAGTCTGGGTGCAGACTTTTTAGGAACATGGCTCAACGCCGTTGAAAATGCAAACGGTTATACCAAAGGAAGGAAGATTGATGAGAAGAACCCTTCTATGAGCAAACACTATCAGTTCGAAGGTCACCTGAGTATGACGGGTGCTAATGCAGATGAAAGGTTTACACATCGTCCTTCAGAAACCGGGGCTGTTGCTGTTGCATTATTAGCAGCAGTTAGCGGTGGTGCATCTTCAATTGCTGATGCAAAATTGAAAGCAGGGATTGAAAAAGCTGCTGCTGATTTGAAAGCACATAACGGTGCTGCATTAGTTGTTTGCGGCAGCAATGATAAAAATGTACAGGTAATTGTAAATGCTATCAACGCAGCAATCGGTGCTAACGGTTCAACTATTAACTGGAATCAGCCTGTTAATTACCGCCAGGGAATTGACAGCGATATGGTTGATCTTATTGCACAAATGGAATCCGGTGCAATTGGTACGTTAATGATTCAGGGTGCTAATCCTGTTTATACATATTATGATGCTGAGAAATTTAAAGCTGCATTAAAGAAAGTAAAAGTGACCGTTTCATTCAATGAAAAAATGGATGAAACAACTGAACTGTGCGAATACATTATTCCTAATCATCATTATTTAGAAAGCTGGGGTGATGCAGAACCCAAAACTGGTATTGTAAGTTTCCTTCAACCTACCATTTATCCTTTATTTAAAACCCGTCCGTTCCAAACATCCTTATTAAGATGGAGCCTGCCTGCCGGACAGGCAGGTGGAAACACACAGGACTACGAAACATATTTTAAAGAATACTGGACTGGTAAATTAGGTTCAGAAGATGCTTTTAATAAGACCCTGCAGGATGGAATAAAAGAAACACCGGCTACAACAGGCGGTGCAGGCGGATATAATGGCGGAGCTGTTGCAGCTGCCACTACCGCTATCGAAGGATATAAAAAAGCAACAGGTGCTGAAGTAGTATTTTATCAAAAAGTTTCTATCGGTACAGGATCACAAGCTGGCAATCCCTGGTTACAGGAATTACCCGATCCCATTTCTAAAGCAACATGGGACAACTATGCATTAATCTCCATAAAAAAGGCAGAGGAACTTGGTATTAAACTGAATACTGACTACGAATATTATCCGCAAAAGCCGGTTATCGAAATAACGATTGGTAAAAACAAAGTTGAATTACCAATATTAGTATTACCTGGCATGAATGCCGACACTATTGCCATAGCGGTTGGGTACGGAAGAAGTGAAGCAATGGGTGTAACAGCTGCAGGAGTTGGTAAAAATGTGTATGGATATGCCAGCTATAATGGCAGCACCGTTGATAATTATGTAACAGGTGTGGCAACTACCAACACCGGCAACAAATATAAAATTGCCCAAACGCAAATACATAACTCTTACGAAGATCGTAAAGAAGTAGTAAGAGAAACCACACTGGCTTCTTTCAAAAAAGAACCAAATGTAATTCCTGAGTGGAGAGAAGAGTTGAGAGATGCGTATGATAAAAAATCCAATGGCGACTTCCGTAATGCCACTTTATATCCGCAGCATGAGCAGCCGGGTATTAAATGGGGAATGAGCATTGACATGAATGCCTGTTTCGGTTGTGGTGCCTGTGTGGTGGCTTGCAGTGCAGAGAACAACGTTTCTGTTGTAGGTAAAAGAGAAGTACTTCGCTATCATGATATGCACTGGTTGCGCATTGACCGTTATTTTATCAGCGATGAAAAAAATCCTGATGAATTAAAAGGTGTTGTTTTCCAGCCAATGCTTTGCCAGCATTGTGATAATGCACCTTGTGAGAATGTTTGCCCTGTTGCAGCCACAAACCACAGCTCAGAAGGAATTAACCAGATGGCTTATAACCGTTGTATCGGTACAAGATATTGCGCCAATAACTGTCCGTTTAAAGTTCGCCGCTTTAACTGGTCTGATTATACCGGGGCTGATAGCTTCAAGGATAACCAGGATCAGCAATTAGTGGGTAAACTGGATAATGTAATCTTTCAGATGAATGATGACCTGACGAGAATGGTGTTGAATCCGGATGTTACCGTTCGGTCAAGAGGTGTGATGGAAAAATGTTCTTTCTGTTTTCAGAAACTGGCGGCCGCTAAACTGGATGCGAAGAAAGAAAATCGCATACTAAAAGATGGCGATGCTAAAACAGCCTGCCAGACAGCTTGTGCCGGTGATGCTATTGTATTTGGAAATGCACATGACAAGGACAGCGAGATAGTAAAAGTTCGCAACGAAAACAAACAGCGTAGCTTCTATGTGCTGGAACAATTGCATGTGTTGCCAAACATTACTTATCTCGCAAAAGTGAGAAATACCGAAGAGATAGATGAACATTGGGCAGGCCAACATAGTGGAGAGGAACATACAGATGCAGGACACAAAGAAGAGGGACATCAGGAAGAAGGCCACAAAGCTGACAGCACATTGCCATCTGCACCAAAAACGGAAGAAGCAAATCATTGATAACAAAAAGAAAGAGAGATTTTAATTATTTGATTTTTTATAACCGCTTATGTCATTACTCAGATACGAATCACAGGTAAGACCAGCACTGGTAGAAGGTGATAAAGATTACCACCAGGTAACCGAAGATATTTGCCGCCCGGTGGAAGCCAGGCCATCCAGGCTTTGGTGGATAGGCTTTATTATTTCTGTGCTGTTCCTTTGCTTTGGTATTCTCTCCGTTACGATGGAGGTAATATATGGTACCGGTCAGTGGAACCTGAATAAAACAATCGGCTGGGGTTGGGACATTACCAACTTCGTATGGTGGGTAGGTATTGGTCACGCCGGAACATTGATTTCTGCTATCTTATTACTCTTCCGACAGGGATGGAGAACCGGGGTAAATCGTGCAGCGGAAGCGATGACAATTTTTGCGGTAATGTGTGCCGGCCAGTTTCCTATCTGGCATATGGGCCGTGTGTGGAATGCATTCTTCGTTCTTCCTTATCCAAATACAAGAGGTCCGTTGTGGGTAAACTTCAACTCCCCATTGCTCTGGGACGTATTTGCGATATCAACTTACTTCACCGTTTCTTTATTATTCTGGTACTCTGGTTTAATACCTGACTTGGCTACGCTGAGAGACAGGGCTAAGAAAAAATGGAGAAAAATGTTTTATGGTGTAGCGGCTTTCGGCTGGACAGGTAGCACAAAACACTGGCAGCGTCATGAAGCACTTTCATTAGTGCTGGCCGGGTTGAGTACACCACTTGTATTATCAGTACACACTATCGTATCATTCGACTTCGCCACTTCCGTAGTTCCGGGCTGGCATACAACCATCTTCCCACCTTACTTTGTGGCGGGTGCCATCTTCTCCGGCTTTGCAATGGTGCAAACACTGTTGGTGGTTACCAGAAAAGTATTGGGCTTACAGGAATACATCACTCTCGAGCACATCGAAGTGATGAATAAAGTTATTGTACTCACCGGTTCTATTGTGGGTATCGCTTACCTCACCGAATTGTTTATGGCATGGTATTCTGCACAACCGTATGAAAATTATGCATTCTTTGAGAACCGCTTAAACCTGAACAGTCCTTATGGTTGGAGCTACTGGATTATGATGGGATGTAACGTACTGTCACCACAAATTTTCTGGTTCCGCAAAATGAGAAGGAACCTGGTGCTTACTTTCTTCATGTCTATTTTGATAAACATTGGTATGTGGTTCGAACGTTTTGTAATCATCGTTACCTCTGTGTACCGTGACTACCTGCCAAGTGCCTGGAGTACTTACTATACACCGACTATCTGGGAGGTTGGATTTTATCTGGGAACATTCGGGTTATTCTTCACCTGTTATTTCCTGTTCTCCAAATTCTTCCCGGTAATTGCAATAGCGGAGATTAAACATATACTGAAACGAAGTGGGGAGAATTATAAAGAGAAAATGGATGAGGTAGAGAAGAAGGATACGGACAAGTTTGCCCATGATGAGGCACATGATCATTAAAAGAGAGAAGCTACGAGCCGTTAACTGTGAGCAACGAGCCTGTAGATTATGAAAGAATAAAATGGTTTTAGAGTTTCTTGCTCGCAGCCCGAAGCTCATAGCTAAAAGCTAAACAATGAGTATAAAAAAATTTGTAACAGGTAGTTTTTATGATGAGGCGGTATTATTTTCTGCCGTAAAAAAGACCCGTCGTGCCGGTTATAAGATCCATGATGTCTTTACGCCATTTCCTATTCATGGATTGGATAAAGTAATGGGTCTTCGGGATACCAGCCTTCACACAGCAGGCTTTATCTATGCAATAACCGGTACCGCTACTGCCGTTGGCTTCATCACCTGGGCATTAACGGTTGATTGGCAACTTAACTTTGGCGGTAAACCATTCTTTTCATTACCCGCCTGGATTCCTATCATTTTTGAGTTAACCGTATTATTTGCTGCGGTGGGTATGGTGCTTACATTTTGTTACCTGTGCCAATTGGCACCTTTTGTAAGAAAAGACCATTTCAACCCCCGTTCTACAGACGACACATTTGTAATGGCATTGGAGTGTACAGATAAAACTAACGAGGCAGAAGCGATAAGTTTTTTACAGAGCATAGGAGCAGTGGATGTGCAGGTGCAATATAAAGAAACCGGCTGGTGGCTGGGGCGTTATGATAAAGACAGAAAACGGTTTGAAAGAACAGAAGAAGAAGCTCATTAATAATAATAATTACCTGATGATGAAAAAATTCTGGATAATATCGGTGTTGGCGGTTACAGTGGCAGGCATGATGAGCTGTAATAAAGTTCGTCGCAGCCCTGGCCGTGTTTATATGCCGGATATGGCCTATAGCCGTGCCTACGAAACCTATGCATCAACAGAAGCATTACATAACAAAGGCATTAATTACAACGGAATGCCGGTTACCGGAACAATTGCCCGTGGTGATATGCTGCAGATATATACTATACAAAATGATTCAGCAGGATACGTACAATCAGCAACAGTAAAAAACCCGTTGAGTGCCGATAGTATTGATATTAAAGAAGCAGAAAGATTATACTTAGTGAATTGTGGTATTTGCCACGGAGCTAAGCTGGATGGCAACGGACCGCTTTGGAAAGATGGTAACGGCCCTTATCCCGCAGCTCCCAAAAATTTGATGGGGGATGATATGAAAAAGATGACAGATGGAACAATGTTCCATTCTGTTACTTATGGAAAAGGACAAATGGGAAGTTATGCATCACAGTTAAATACGATGCAACGCTGGATGGTCATTGCTTTTATAAAATCAAAACAGGGTACAGTAGCTGCTGCCACAACGGCCACAACTGCTGACACTGCTATGGTAAAAAAGCCTTAATTGTTTTTTGAAGAATTAATAAACGAACACTGATGTCAATAAAGGAAAAGTTTATAGTAACCAGGAGATACAACATGATATCCATTGCATTGATGGCATTGGGTGTCGTGGCTATTATTGCTTTATACATCAACACACATAGTGGCGGTGGCACTCCCGAAGAAAAGCACATGAAAGATGCCCGGTTCTGGGCCAGTCTTTTGCAAAACAGTGTTTTCTTTTTGTTGGTGGTAAATGCGTCTATGTTTTTTATTTGTGCTACTACTCTGGCCTGGGGTGGTTGGCAAATGGCTTTTCGCCGTGTACCAGAAGCTATTTCAGCAGTAGTACCTGTACTCGGTGTTATTGCCCTGGCAATTCTTTTGGCTATTTCTTATGGCGATAATCACACCATTTATCACTGGACAGATACAGAACATGTAAAACATGATTCGATACTGAATTTCAAGAAAGGATTTTTAAATAAAGGGTTATACACCTTTATGACGGTATTTACCATAGTAGCCTGGTCGCTGCTTGGTTGGAAAATGCGGAAACTTTCCCGCAGCCTGGATAATGATCCTATTACTACTGTAGAAGGCAGAAAAAGTTATATCTGGAAGAACACAGTATGGGCCGCCCTTTTTATTATAGTTTTTTCATTAACTGTGATGTCTTCCATTCCGTGGTTATGGCTGATGAGTATTGATGCACACTGGTACAGCACCATGTATAGTTGGTACACTTTTGCCAGTACGTTTGTTTCAGGTATGGCATTAATAGCCCTGTTTGTTGTGTATTTAAAAAACACCGGCTACTTAGAATATACGAATGACGAACACTTGCATGATATTGGTAAGTTCATGTTCGCTTTTTCTGTATTCTGGACGTATCTGTGGTTCTCCCAGTTCATGCTTATCTGGTATGCCAACATTCCGGAAGAGACTACTTATTTCAAACCAAGAGCACAGGGTGTATACAGCGGAATATTTTGGCTGATGTTTATAATCAATTTCCTCGCTCCGTTGTTATTATTAATGAGAAGGGGGTCAAAAAGAAATTATGCTACGGTCACCTTTATGGCCATGCTTATCATTTTTGGTCACTGGTTGGATTTCTACCAAATGGTATTTCCAAGTCCGATGACAGATGCCAAAACAGGTGAAACACATGTGCCAATGATATTATGGGATTTTGGTGTGGCATTAGGTTTTATAGGAGTAATTATGTTTGTAACCGGCAGGGCGTTAAGCAAAGCACCGCTGCTGGCAAAGAATCACCCTTTTGTAAAAGAGAGTTTGATACATCATACGTAAGCAGGTGTCTGACATCCCGAAGAGTGTCTGACACATAGTTGTAAAAAGGTTAGGTAGAAATGTAAAAATGAATTTGTTTTTTTTTGGGATTTGGTCCCGATAGCTATCGGGATTATTATTTGAATTTAGATATATAGTTTATGCAAACATTTTTCATCGTTGCAATTTTAGGGTTGGGCTTTTTGATTACTTTTCAGATAGCCAAAGCCAGTGAGTATGTGGCAGTATTGCGTGGCGAAGAAAAGGCCAGAAAGCAAACGAACAAAGTCAACGCTTTTATGCTACTGGCATTTCTTATTATTGGTTTGATTGGCGTTTATTATTGTAACGAAAAACTGAAAGGAAAAATCCTGGGTGAAGCTGCTTCTGACCATGGCGTACTGATTGACAGGATGCTTTATATAACCATAGCCCTTACAGGTATTGTATTTATTATTACACAGGTTTGTTTATTCTGGTTCTCATTTAAATATCAGGAATCTGATAAAAGAAAAGCGTACTACTATCCGCATAATAACAAATTGGAGTTGATATGGACGGTAATACCAGCTATCGCATTAACGGTGCTGGTTGGTTTTGGTTTGTTCTATTGGTTTAAGATCACTGGTAATTCACCAAAGGATTCAATGGTGGTGGAAGTAACGGGTAGCCAGTTTAAATGGGAGTTTCGTTATCCCGGAAAAGACAAAATTTTAGGAAAGAAGTATTTCAAAAATACAGATGAAGCAAAAGGAAATCCGATGGGTCAGCTTTGGGATGATCCGGCTAATCATGACGATGTTTATAATGCCGGTGAAATGCACTTAGTAGTAAACAAGCCTGTGCATTTGGTTATTAATGCAAAAGATGTGATACATGATGTTGGGTTAACTCATTTCCGGATGAAGATGGATGCCGTACCCGGCACCCCTACTACCATGTGGTTTACGCCAAAATACACCACCAGGCAAATGATAGAGAAAACAGGGAAACCTGAGTTTGTATATGAACTTTCCTGCGATCAGATGTGTGGAAAAGGACATTATAGTATGAGAGCTGTGGTGGTGGTAGAAACCCAGGAAGAATTTGATGCATGGATGGCCAGTAAAAAGCCGCAATACATTGTTGCTAATCCTGATAAAGGTCCGTCGGCACCTAAGAAGGATTCGGTAATTAGCAAAGTACCTGTTGTGGGAGCTCCTGTAGCAATGAAAACGAAAAATTAAAACAGTTAACAACCTTGGTTGTTACTAAAATAAAAGAGTATGAGTGAAGAATTGCATATACATTCCGGAACGGACACCGCACATGCGGGGCATCATGGCGACCACCATGGCCATCATCAACAATCCTTTGTTGCGAAGTATGTCTTCAGCATGGATCATAAAACGATTGCCAAGCAATTTTTAATCACTGGAATTGTATGGGCTATCATTGGTGGTTTATTTTCTGTACTCTTCCGTTTGCAGTTGGGTTATCCCGAACAATCTTTCCCAATTCTTGAAACATTTTTTGGTAACTGGGCAAAAGGCGGACAGATACAACCGGAATTTTATTATGCCCTCATCACCATGCATGGAACCGTACTGGTGTTTTTCGTATTGACAGCAGGATTGAGCGGAACGTTTGCTAATTTTCTTATTCCCCTTCAGATTGGTGCAAGAGATATGGCTTCTCCATTCCTGAATATGTTGTCGTACTGGTTTTTCTTTATGGCCAGTGTCGTAATGATTTCATCCTTGTTTATTTCCACCGGCCCTGCTTCAGGGGGATGGACAGTGTATCCGCCACTAAGTGCATTAGGCCAGGCATCATCGGGATCTAAGCTGGGTATGGATTTGTGGATAGTAAGTATGGCATTATTTGTAGTGTCATCACTACTTGGCGGTTTGAATTATATAACAACTATTCTTAACCAGCGTACAAAAGGTATGAGCATGACCAGGTTGCCATTGACAATCTGGGCTTTGTTCTTTACCGCTGTGCTTGGAGTGTTATCATTCCCGGTATTATTATCTGGATTGATTCTATTGTTAATGGACCGCAACCTCGGTACCAGTTTCTACCTGAGTGATATTGTAGTAAATGGCGAAATATTGCCGAACGAAGGCGGAAGTGCTATTTTATTCCAGCACTTATTCTGGTTCCTCGGCCACCCCGAAGTGTATATCATTTTGCTACCGGCTATGGGAATGGTGTCGGAGATATTATCGGTCAACAGCCGCAAGCCCATCTTTGGATATATGGCGATGCTTGGTTCCTTGTTTGCTATTACTATTCTCGCCTTCCTGGTTTGGGCGCACCATATGTTCGTCACGGGCTTGAATCCATTCCTCGGTTCGATATTCGTATTGCTGACGCTACTGATTGCGGTGCCATCAGCCATTAAAGTATTTAACTGGTTAACAACCTTGTGGCGGGGTAACATTCGTTTTACACCGGCAACATTATTTGCTATTGGCTTCGTTAGCTTATTTATATCTGGTGGATTGACAGGAATCTTCCTCGGAAACTCTACGATAGATATTCACCTGCATGATACCATGTTTGTGGTAGCTCACTTCCATAT
>JBKJIX010000089.1:0-12897 GCA_046598205.1 Chitinophagaceae bacterium | reverse complement strand
CGATAGCTATCGGGTTCACAAAGAAAAATTCCTTTACTTTCAATACGTTGTGTTCTTCGTGAAAAACTTTGTGGGCTTTGTGCTCCTTGTTTATAGACTTTTGAGACAGCCTCATTTTTTTATCCGTACAGACCTATTCTTCAAAACAAGGCAAGCCATTTTCAATATCGGGAGCAATCATCCAGATCAACCTTTTTTACACATTATTACAACCACTATTGCATTGATATCGTAGATAATAGCAGTAGTATGTAATAATATTCCGGTTAAATAGGAGTAATGGGGTTAAATTGCGGGTGAATTCTAAGCTGAAACAACCCGTGTTTATCGTTTTTTGCTACAAATAAAGGCTGACTGGCAACCTCTTTTTTCCCCTGTTCGAATTAAAGACTATTTTTTATGATTACCGATTTGAATGAATTAGATAAGAACGCAGAAGTTATTGCTGGCTTACAAAGCCTGGCGGCTAAAGCAGTTGATGAATACCTGGTAGATCCGCAACAATGCTGGCAGCCCACCGATTTTTTGCCTGATATGTCACAGAAAGATGCAATGGATCAGGTTATACAATTACGGAAAAGAAGTGACGGTATACCGGATGAAGTGATAAGTTCATTGGTAGGCAACATGATTACCGAAGAAGCTTTGCCCAACTACCAGTCTTTTTTTAATTTATTGAAAGGAATGAATGGTGAAGGTAATATGGCCAGTGATAATGGCTGGGTTCGCTGGTCAAGGTCATGGACTGCGGAAGAAAACCGTCATGGTGATTTGCTGAATAAATACTTGTACCTCTCCGGCAGGGCTGATATGAAGGCCGTGGAGATCACCATCCATAATCTTATTACCAATGGCTTTGATGCAAAAGTGGAACAAGATCCTTATCAGGCTATGATCTATACTTCTTTCCAGGAAAGAGCCACCAAAATTTCTCATGTAAATACCGGCAAGCTGGCTGATAAGGCCGGTGATGATGTATTGGCAAGAATTTGCAAAACGATTGCCGGTGATGAAGCCCGTCATGAAACTGCTTACAAGAGTTTTATGTCTAAAATATTTGAATTGGATCCGAATGGTGCTATACTGGCCTTTGAAAAAATGATGAAAAAGAAAATCACCATGCCGGCATTGCTGATGGACGAGGATGAAAACAAAGACAGTCTCTTCAACCGCTTTTCTGTAATTACAGAAAAAATGGGCATCTATACTACTTTCGATTATGCCAATATCATTAATCACCTGACAGAAAAATGGAAGATAGCAGGCATAACCGGATTAAAAGATTATGCGGCGAAAGCACAGGAGTATTTATGTACACTGGCCGACCGCTACCGCAAGATAGCAGAAAGGGTGACTGTGCCGCCAATTGTAAATCCTGCCTGGATACGTTAATGATTAGTTTTTCTGGTGAGTAATAGCGACTTAACCGACTGGTAGTTGCATTATCCTTGTACAAATCTCAGAGCATGAAACAAAGTTGGCTGATAACAGCAGCATTATTACTATCTGTAGTAGTGCAGGCACAACAGGAAGTAAAAATTGAAGACCTCAATAAACATGTTGGTGATTCAGTAACTATTTGCACTAAAATTTATGGTGGCATTTATCTTGACAGAAGCAAAGGCACTCCTACTTTTTTAAATGCCGGTGCCAACTACCCAAATTCGCCACTCACTATTGTGATTTGGCCAGATGCAAGAGCAAAAGTTTAAAGAAGCCCCGGAAGTTTTTTATAAAGACAAAGAAGTATGCATAACGGGCAAAATAATAATCTATAAAGAGAAGCCCGAGATAGTGGTATATGATGAAAAACAGCTTATTGTAAAGTAAGTAGTATAACAACAAAATTGTTGTCCCGGAAGTCAATTTTTGCCGGTAAGTTGGTAAGACGAGAAGGAAGCAACAATTGAAATTCAATACCTACCGCCTTGCCGTCTTACCGGCTATTCAATAAAAAGATACTTTTCATACAGCCCCGTTCAATATCAGTAATTTAACCTGTTGGCGGAGTTAATCAAATTGGAGTTGCATTTAAGTCCGCCGCTTGGCGGACGAAATATCAGTAGTGAGCAATAAAAATTCAGGGTATTGAGCTCCATCGGAGCGATATGTAAAATATGTCGCTCCGATGGAGCTTTAGGAAATGCCTTTAATGCACATTTCTACTAATATTTCGCCCCGCCGCGGCGGGCTATTAAAAATAACTCCGCCAACAGGTTAATTTAATTTTTTACTTTATTAGGATAAGCTGGACGTTTGGGTTCTTCCGGAGGGTTTTTTTGTAATTCTTTCAAAGCAACTTCAATTGCTTTTTCTAATTGAGGGTCTTTCCCTTTGATAATATCTCCCGGCCATTGTTCAACTTCAATATCAGGTGCTACTCCTGTATTCTCAACTACAAACCCATCTTTTGTCCAGATAGCAAGATTGGGTGCTGTTACTCCACCACCATCAATAAATTCAGGAAACCCTAAAATACCTACCAATCCTCCCCAGGTACGTTTTCCGACAATGGTGCCAACTTTAAATTTCCGGAACATCCATGGAAGCATGTCACCACCAGAACCGGCAGTTTCATCAATGATCATCACCTTAGGCCCTTGTATGGAAGCACTGGGGGATTTTAAATCTTTTCCATACCGCATATTCCAGTGTGCCTGGTAAGGCCGTTGCAAAATATCAATGTAGTAATCGGCCAGTGAGCCGCCGCCATTAAAACGTTCATCAATGATAATGGCTTTCTTATTTGCTTGCGGAAAGAAATATCTTTTAAAATATTCATGTCCCTGGCCAGCTGTGTTGGGAACATACACATAAGCTACTTGTCCATTGGTAGCATCATTTACTTTTTTCAGATTTCCTTCTACCCAATCCCGGTTGCGCAAAGCAGATTCATTGGCTACCGGAACAACTTTCACCACTCTTGATCCAGCATTATCGGGGTTGCTGCCAATCGTCAACTCTACAATTTTTCCTGCGGTATTTTCAAAAAAGCGATACAGGTTATCAGCAGCCGTAACATTATTTCCATTTACCGCCAGCAGGTAATCACCTTCTTTTACAATTACACCGGGTTCGGTTAAGGGAGATCTCAGATTAGGGTTCCAGTTCAATCCGCCATAGATTTTCTTAATGCGATAACGGTTTTTATCCATTGTATAATCTGCACCCAATAAACCACCGCCTACTTTTTCAGGATTTTGCAACACTTCCCCTCTATTCGTTAACCCGTGATGACCCACCACCAATTCGCTGCACATCCATTGAATCAGGCTATTCAAATCACTTCGACAAGAAAGATGAGGCAGAAACACTTCATACTTTTTCTTCATCGCCTGCCAATTGGCCCCGTGCATACCGGGGTCATAAAAATAATCCCGGTTCACCCGCCAGGCTTCATCAAATATTTGCGGCCATTCTGTTTTAGGGTCTATTTTCACTTGTATGGCTTCTGTGTTCAGCATTCCTTTTCCGGGTTCGCCTTTTTCTCCTGCACCACTGATGGCCCAACTTGGACCTTTCACATACAACATCTTTTTGCCATCGGCAGAAAAAAGATACCCATCCATTTCCATCACTTCATTATCCTTACGTTTTTTTATATCGTATTTATGCATCATGCCTGTTCCTCCGTCGTCGGGATAAGCGATATACAATAACTCATCTTCTTTTCCCATTCCCAATGCGCCATAGTTACCGGCTTTAATGGGCAGATCAATAATCCTGTTTTGAATACCATCCCAATCAATACTTAGTGATATTGGTTTTTTTTCTACTTCCGGTTCTTTTTTTGCTTTCGATGTGTCGGCAGGTTCTTTTCCACCGGATCCTGCGGATACTTTTTCTTCATCACTTTCTTTTGCAAAAGGGGAAATGGTTTCTTTTTTCAATGTAACCAGATAAATAGAATTGGTAGACCGCATATCCGCATTTGATTGGTCAAACCAGTTGATAACAGGACCTGCATCTGTAGAAGCAAAAAAGTACAGGTATTTACTTCCCCTATCAAACACAGGCTCAGAAACATCGCTTAATCCATCGGTCAATGCAAATGATTTTTGCTGATCAACAGAATACAAATAAATCCGCTTGAATTGTGTTTCGGTTATTTTGGTATAAGCAAGCCATTTTGAATCGGGTGACCAGTCGCCAATCATATCACGGAAAGGGCCGGGCACATACAATTCATCGGCATCAATTTTATTAATAGCACCAGAACTTATATCCAGTATGTAAAGGTTGCGGCCATTATCTGTAAAACTTATTTTTTTACTGTCAGGCGACCATTTTGGATAAGCATAGAATCCAGTACCATTCAGTTTAAATGTTTTCGCTTCCCCCTTTCCATCCTGTGGTTTTATATGCAGTTGGTATTCTCCTGAAGCATCAGAGAAATAAGCGATTGTTTTTGCATCGGGTGACCAGGCCGGGTATTTTTCATGTGCCGAAGAAGTTTGTGTAAGGTTGCGGGGATCGCCTTTTTCCGCAGGCACAGTAACTATATCTCCACGAAAATCAAACACGGCCCGTTGACCGGAAGGAGAAAGACCTGCACTCCTGATGTATTTAGTTCCTTTTACAAAACGGGGGCGCAGTTCCAACAGGTCGGCAGCTATTCCTATTTTAATTTTTTTTGTATTCTTTTCTCCCGGAGAAAAAGTATGTAAGTAACCAGCTTGTTCAAAAACAATCACTCCATTTCCGGTGGAAGCATTTAAAATGGGAAAGTCATTGAAATTAGTAAGCTGGTCTACTTTTTTTGATGCTGTGTTATACGAAAACAAATTAAATTCTCCATTCCTGTCGCTGCGGAAATAAATAGTGTTGCCTATCCACATCGGGTTTACATCGTTGCATCCTCCTTCTGGCTGTGGAATTTTTATAGTACCGTTATCTGCAAAAGTATAAATCCAGATATTGGAGATAGAACCACCCCGGTAATGTTTCCATTGGCGAAAGGCATCGCTGATAGGATTGTAAGCCATTTGTTTTCCATCGGGTGAGTAAGTGGCCCAGGCCGCATTGGGTATTTCCAATTGTGCAGGCATACCACCAGTAAGCGGCACAGTATATAGTTGCGAATAACGATTGGTAAACGTTGACCGCTGCGAAGCAAATAAAACTGATTTTCCATCGCTGGTAAACCCACGAACAATATCAGGATAAGGATGCCAGGTGAGCCGGGTAGGAATTCCTCCTTCTACTGGTACAATGAAAATATCCAGGTTGCCATCATACTCGGCACTGAAAGCAATTGTTTTTCCATCAGGTGAAATAACAGGGCTTGACTCTAATCCTTCATCTACAGTAAGGCGGCGTGGCTGTGAGCCATCTTTATTAACTACCCATAGGTCTTCTGCATAAATAAAAGCAATATGTGTGGCACTGATTGTGGGCTGTGCAAGCATCCTGGTATCTGTTGGATCAATGGCAAGCAGCGAAGCAGGCAGACACAATAAAAAAAGAAATAACGGTAATGCAGTTGGTTTGAATTGTTTCATAAAAACTATTGAGTGTGATTTTTTGAAATACTGCCGGTCAGGAAATAACAACCGGATTTCTAAGTTAATTTATTAAAACTATGCGCTGAATATTATTTTATTCCGGTAGCTTTTGTACAAATAAGATTACCGATGGCTACACCAAAACAAGCATACACAGCTACGGACATTGATATTAATCCGGCTGGTAATTAAAAACTACTTTTGCACATCATTATATACATATATGACATTTGCTGATTTGAATTTAAACACCCCGTTGCTCCGTGCATTAGATGAACTTGGAATTACTACTCCCACTACTATTCAGCGCAATGTCTTTTCGGTAGTAATGTCCGGAAAAGACGTGTGTGGCATTGCACAAACCGGCACCGGTAAAACGTTTGCTTACTTATTGCCCTGTCTGCGGCAATGGACCTTTTCAAAAGATAAAATTAAATCGCCGCAGATATTTATCCTTGTGCCTACCAGGGAGCTGGTGGCGCAGGTAGTAGAGAACATAAAACTATTAACGCCATATATGAACCTGATTGCAACAGGTGTGTACGGTGGGGTAAATATCAATACACAACAAATTGAAGTAATGAAAGGAGTGGATGTGCTGGTAGCCACACCGGGACGTTTTTATGACCTTGCCATGAACGGTGCTTTTAAAACAAAGACCATAAAAAAATTAGTGATTGATGAAGTGGATGAAATGCTGAACCTTGGCTTTCGTACCCAATTAAAAAACATACTGGACTTTTTACCTCCCCAACGGCAAAATCTTATGTTCTCTGCCACCATCACCGAAGATGTAGAAGCCCTTATTGAAACTTATTTTAATAACCCCGTAAGAGTGGAAGCGGCACCCACCGGTACGCCATTAGAAAATATTTTGCAGACTGGGTATGAAGTACCCAACTTTTACACCAAGGCAAACCTACTTGAATTATTATTAACGGAAGATAAAACCATGACCAAAGTGCTGGTGTTTGCAGCCACCAAACAATTAGCCGACCAGTTGTATGAACAATTAGAACCAAAGTTTCCGGGTACGGTTGGTGTAATACATTCTAATAAAGAACAGAACCACCGGTTTAATACCGTGAAGCAATTTAAAGAAGGTGTTTACCGGTTTATCATTGCCACCGACATTGTAGCAAGAGGGATTGATGTGGCAGAAGTATCACATGTTATCAATTTTGATGTGCCCGATGTACCGGAAAACTATATTCACCGCATTGGCAGAACGGGAAGGGCTGATAAAAAAGGAATCGCCATTACGTTTATTACGGAAAAAGAAAAACCATTGCTTGCTGCCATTGAAACGCTAATGAAATACGAAGTGACGGTATCGCCGTTGCCCACAGATCTTACTATCTCCGATGAGTTGACAGAAGATGAGAAGCCGAAAATATTTATGAAGACCGATGCGATAAAACCGAAAAAGAAAGATGATGCAGGCCCGGCCTTTCATGAAAAGTCAGCAAAGAACAGTAAGGTTAATTTTATTGTTCGGCATAAGGACAGGATGATGAAAAAATATGGCAAGCCGATTAAAAGAGCTCCTAAAAAAAAGTAATAATGAATGTTACCCTCCAAAGATCCGCTGCACGGCAAAACACTGGAAGCCATCGTAACAGAACTACAGGCTCATTATGGCTGGGAAGAACTAGCACAACAAATTAATATCAACTGTTTTAAAAGCAACCCAAGTGTAAAATCCAGTTTAACATTTCTTCGAAAAACAGACTGGGCCAGGAAAAAAGTAGAAAGCCTTTATTTATATATGCTACGAAAAAGAAAATGATTTCGAACCACGGAGGCACTAAGAATGAAAGAATATAAACCCTGTGTTTCAAAATAGGTATTCGCTTTCCTAACTTACTTTATGTCCATTATTTTTTTATCACTTTCATTTCCTGTTCTGTCAACTGCTGATACGATAATCTTTGTTAAGTTCCGGGTAATTGTACCTTCCTGTTTTGTTTTGTCTAATGCTGCACGGCGGTCATTACGGTTTAGGATTTTGTACGACCATGTATTACCATACAGGCTATAAACCACCCAATGAAAAACATCTTTCTCATCAGCATGTGTCCAGCTTACTTTACAAACATTGCTTTCCGAAGATATATTAACTACAGGAAATGCCGGTGCTTTGTTATCCATCCAGGGGCTTGCCGGCACCAATGCCTGTTTTTTATATACGCCTTTTACCAGTGTATCAGCCAGCCTTGCATTTTTTGTTACCGATGAAATGCTCCAGTGTATCACTCCTTTGCTTTGTGGCTGCATACCGCGGTCAATCATAATCTCGTTAATCACTTCATCAATATTTTTATCGCCACCATCACCACCCACACTGATACCCGGCCATAGGTGACGGTTCATTTTATTTTCACCAGCCCACCAACCAAGTAAAACGGGGTAGCTTTGTGCATACCTGTTTACCGGCCAATACAGTTGCGGCGAAAAATAATCTATCCACCCTTTGTTAAGCCAGAGCCGGGCATCTGCGTACAGTTGATTATACTGGTCAAAGCCTTCTACAGATTCGGGATAACCGGGCCGCCAGATACCAAAGGGACTAAGTCCAAATTTTACCCATCGTTTTTCCGCTCTTATATTTTTATACAACCGTTCCACTAATTTATCTACGGCATTGCGCCGCCAGTCGGCACGGGATAATTTGCCACCGCTTCGTTGGTAAGCTGCCCAACTAACTGAATCAGGAAAATCTGCAGTGCCGTTATAAGAAGGGTAGGGATAAAAATAATCATCCATGTGAATGCCGTCAATATCATATCGTTTTACTAAATCAACTACCACATCATTGGTAATATCCTGCACAGCTTGTTGCGCCGGATCCATCCACCAATAACCTTCTTTTAAAAACATGACCAGCTCCGGGTGTTTTTTCACAATGGACTGATCGCTTATCGTTTTTCCATCTTTATGATGTGCCCTGTACGGGTTTAACCACACATGCAATTCAATTCCCCGGTCATGTGCTTCTTTTATCCAAAACTCCAATGGGTCATAATAAGGATCGGGAGCTTTTCCTTGTGTACCGGTGAGAAAATAAGACCAGGGTTCAATATCACTTTTATATAATGCATCGGCCTGCGGCCGCACTTGTAAGATGGCTGCATTAAAATGATGCGACTGTAAAAAATCCAATAAGGTGATGGCTTCCTGTTTTTGTGTTTCGGAAGACAGGCCGGGTTTGCTGGGCCAGTTTATATTAGCAACAGTGGCTATCCATGCAGCACGGAATTCCTGCTGGGCCTTTGGCACCGTGGATACAGGTTCTTCTTTTACTACTTGTTTAGTGCTGGTGCATGAATGTAACAGGAACAAACTACCTGCATACAATACAACCTTTATTAATTTTTGTAACATGGCGCAGTTGATTTTAGGAAAAAAAGTTCTATAAAGGTAAAAGAAAACATCGTTGCCTGTATGCTTAATCCGTAGCAAGATTATATATTGCAGTAGTTATTTTTTCAATACAAAAACACTGATAGTTGTTTTCTGGGCTTCCATTTCTACTTCTGTATCCGTTTGCTCTTTGCAAAACAGCAGCAGTTGATTGATAAAAGATTTTGCCATCAACCTTTGCGGTGTGCTTAAGATAATGGTGCATTGTTTATCTAAAAAGTATAGGATTACCGTCAATAGTTGTTCAAATTGTGACGGCTCATAATTAATATCACTAAGCAGCAATACTTCCGGCAAGGGCACCTCTTGTAAATTATTCCAGTCAATAACACGACAGCTTACATTCTCCAACTGATGTTGTGTAGCAGACAGGCGGACCAGTGCAACAGCCTTCGGCTCTATATCGCTTATACAAACCCGCCGGGCATACGCTGCGCAAAAGATACCGGGCAAGCCGGAGCCAGCGGCAAGTTCGAGTACATCTTTATTTTTGATGTAATGAAGACGATTCTGCAAAAAAACACATAGCCCTATTGCCGCCGGCCAAACCTTGGCCCAATAAAGGGACGTAACATTTTCTTCTTTCTTCTTATATGTTTTTCGTAAATAAACAGGGTTGGGTACAAATATTTCGATGCTCTTGTTATTGATAAAAAAAGTTTGAAGAACAAGAGGAGTTTGCATGAGAAAGTTAAAGTGAGTTTTAATAAACCTGTGCCAGGTAAAATTATATAAGATTGCAATGAAAAAAATTCTTTTGTGTTGGAGTACTTCAGCTTAAAGCAGTTCAAAATAATAAACTGTCACTTACAAGATGTATTAATACTTTACTACATAATAAATCAACTTCTTCAGTCCGTTAAAATAATCCTGTATAAAAAAGGGGGCCTGCTGATGCAAGCCCCCTCTGCAGACAATCGCCGCTGCTTTAATAACGGCCTTCTTTTTTATCCTTTGCACGGCCGATTGCATAACCAAGTCCACCCAATACTATTCCACCAACTACACCACCAGCTACCCGGTTGCGTTTATTAATAACAGCACCACCTATGGCACCTGCTCCGCCACCAATCACTGAATATTTAGCTGCATTACTCCAGCCTTTCTTTTTTGCCACCTTTGCTTCGTTCGATGTTGACGAAGTCATTGAAGTAGTTTTATTTGGGGTAGTCCTTTTTACAGCAACAGTCTTTGGTGATGTACTGACAACAGGTTGTTCATTCATAGCTTTCCATGCCTGGAACTGTGCTAATCCCGTGGTGTCTGCATAAATTACTTGCGGAGTACCAGAATTATTTTTACAAGAAACCATAACTACTGCTATTGCTGCAGTTATTGTAATTATAGAGATAAATTTTTTCATAACTGTTGATTTAAATGATAAAATAGAATTACACTAGTGATAATTCAGAAACGGTGCCAGATAGAGTTAATGTGTTAATGAAACCAGAGAGAACGATTTTAACTACCTGCGGGCAAGTATGTTAGACGCAAGCTCTTTTAACAAGTGGGGAGGAACAAAGGCTGCCGTCTGTGGGTACAGCCCTTAGCAGATAAAATATTATTATCCAGATACCATGTAATAATTCTGTTTTTAAAGCAGATTCATGAAAACTCCTCTTCATAATAATGCTAATAAGTAAAGGATACAATTATAATAGTTTAGCCACCCTGCCAGGCTTTCTTGTTACTAAGAAAAGTTTGTATCACACTGTGTAAATAAATACACAGCTCTGTGCTTAAATAAAAGGCAGAAAAAAAGGCGGGCTTTTTGCCGGTTGGTTATTAAACCTTCAGTATGAATGTCCCAATCCGAACCGCAATGATCATAGATGATGATGAAGACTTCTGCCGTCTGCTAACCTTTGCTCTTGAAAAAAGAAAGATGCATACAATGTCAATTCAATCATTGCCTGAAGCGGAGAATTGCCTGACTTATCTAAAGCCAACTATTGTTTTTCTTGATAACAATTTCCCTGATGGATTAGGGATAAACTTTATAAGTAATATCCGGACGGCTGACGATGAAATAAAAATTATTATGATGACCGCCGACCCTGCGAACTGGATAAAAGAAAAAGCGATAGAGGAGGGGGTACATTACTTTTTGAACAAACCCTTTTCTATGGACATGGTTTATACCGTACTTGATGAATTAAGCTTTCATGAATAATATTCTTTCAACTTCATTGAATAGCAACAATAGTTGTGAAGGCAAGGACATAATCATAAACTGAAAGTAAACAACAAAAGTTATTCCAATGCGGGTCTTTTCATGGTGTTTAATCCTTTTTCTTCATTCAGCATACGATAATTGACCAACCTGTATTTCGATTTGTGAATGAGTTGTTGAAATGCCGGAGCAAGCAATGCTCTTAGTTCTGCCTGCCGGTGCTTACTCATTTCTTTTGGACCAAAAATATTGAGGTCTTCCATAGCACTCATCTCCGGTGTGTCAAGCCCGATATGAACAACAAAGAGTTTGGTGCCTCCGGATTGTAATGCCTTTAGTTTTGCCGTGAGTGTATCCAGTTTATTGGCAATAGGTGCAGCATAACCGCCTTCTACATCCACTTCATCATAATATCTTGATACGGCCACTTTATATTCTGCGGCCAGCTTCTCTACAATCATTCTTGTTTCCAATGTTTGCACGGCAGCACCCATGTGATAATCTAAGTAATCAATTTTCAACCCTGCCTTTATTGCTTTTTCTATTTGAGCCCTTAGTTCTGTTTCTATCTCACTTAATTTTGGATTATTGCCAAACAGTTTGCTGCGGGAAGGAAAGAAGTGGCCTAGTGAATCAACTAATGTTGGCACTGCCTGCACACCCGACACCGGTCCCCAGCGGTATTGCTTCCATTCAGCATTCAGAGTAAGGTGTATGCCGATAGATACATTGGGATATTTTTTTAATAGCTCCACCGCTTCGGCAAACCAGGGGCAAGGCGCCATCACAGACATGGAAACCGTCATCCCTGTTTCCAATACTTCTTTCGCTGCAACATTTACCGAATGGCACATTCCAATATCATCCAATCGGAAGAGAAGAGGAATCTTATCGCCTGCTTTATCTTTTTGTGAAAAGGAGATAACTGAAAAAAATAAAAAGACAAATAGTAGTATAGCATTTTTCATGTGCTTACTTTTTATTTTGGAAGCCGCCTGCCTGCTTATGTTTATCGGCTCTACCTGTTTATAAGGATGCAATCATCCAGCATTAAATGTCCGTAAGAATAAGTTTTTACTTTCCCTTTTATGATAACGCCTTTTCCATTTACCTGCATCTTTGCAGTGGGGTCTTCCTTAAAATTACAGGCGGTTACTTTGTCGTTGGTAGCAGAGTTTTTCAAGTCAACTCTTATGGTCTTGCCATAACTGGTAGTGGAAGTAGTGGTCATATAATAATCACCTATTACTGCAATTTCTTTGCCCTCCCATTTATAAAAGTCAGTTGATAAACTAATGGCACTCATTACCCCTTTTACAAAGGGATCCGCTTGTTGTAATGGAATTGATTTTGCCACAGATATAATCTCACAACTATCCAAAGAGACGGCTCCAAAAAAATCTCCCCTTACAGTTCCACGAATATGTATCATATCTGTTTTGGCAATCTTCAACATTGAAGGCGGATTTGTAAATCTGCAGTCAACCAGTTTTTTGCTGCCACCTGCACTGTCTGTTAAGTTCAGTCCTGTTTTTGTTTCCAATGAATCTCCATAAAACACAAATCCATATCCCCCTACGTCAATCTTTTTTTTCTCCCAGCAATGAATCTGGAAATTAGCTTCAATAGCATCAATAGGTTTATTTATATCAATGTCGGAAGGTTCTAACCGGGCAATCTTTTTTTCAGAAGTGGCTGTAGTACCGGTTGAGTCTGTATTTGCAGTACCGGCATCTTTGCTCCCCGATTTAGAACCACAACTGGCAATAATGGCCGACAGTATAAGCAGTTGAGTTA
>JBKJIX010000086.1:0-15418 GCA_046598205.1 Chitinophagaceae bacterium | reverse complement strand
CTGGTTGACAGAAATTTTATTTTAAATGAAACTATTGATTATAGAAGACGAGCCAGAACTGCTATCTGCTATGCTGGCTTACCTCCGGCAGGAAAATTATACCTGTGATTTTGCAACTGGTTACCAGGAAGCTTTAGTAAAAACAGAAAGTTGGGATTATGACTGTATTATTCTTGATATAAATCTGCCTGATGGATCAGGGCTGCAGGTATTGGGAGAGCTTAAAAAAAATCATAAGAGCGAAGGTGTCATTATTATATCAGCCCGCAATTCCATTGATGACCGCATTCATGGTCTTACACTCGGCGCAGATGATTACCTGGTAAAACCCTTTCACCTTTCAGAACTTGCTGCAAGGGTGGCTGCTATTATCCGCCGGAAAATGTATGCTGGCAATAACATTGTTTTTTTCCAGGAAATATCTGTAGATACAATGGCCAATGAAGTAAGTGTGCATGATAAACCCGCCGGGCTCACGGGTAAAGAATATCAATTGCTTTTATACCTGATTTCCAACAAGGGAAAAGTTATTCCAAAAAATGCGTTGATGGCCCATCTTTGGATAGAAGAAATGGGGTACGGGGAGAGCTTTGATTTTATATACACCCACATCAAAAACCTGCGGAAAAAATTACAACAGCAAGGCTGTAAAGATTATATTAAATCGGTGTATGGTATCGGCTATAAACTGACTGATAAATGAAACTACAGGCACAGTATAACAGGATTACTATCATTTCCACACTTTTTATCCTTTTGATAGCTGCAGCAAGCTATTATTTCCTGCTCAGGTATGTATTAATCACTCAATTGGATGAAGCATTAAAAGTAGAAGAAGCGGAATTATATGATTATGTAAGTAAATATAATAAACTACCAGAGCCAACCGTGTATAAAGACCAACGGATTTCTTTTTTAAAAACAACTGTAAAGGGGGAACGAAACTTTAAAAGCCTGGAAATTTTTTATGAGGACGAAAATGAAAATGAGTTATGCCGGCAACTGCTTTTTCCCATTAAAGTAAATGGAGAAAATTACATGGTATCGGTTACCAAATCTGAAGAATCAACACATGACCTGGTATGGATAATTCTATTTTCAACAACCGGCCTTATTGCATTGCTGACAGCGATTTTGTTTTTTACCAACCGGTTCCTGATTAAGAAGCTATGGAAACCTTTTCATAATACACTGTCTTCTATTAAAGAATTTAACCTGTCTGCGCCTGTTGCCATCCGTATGCAGCCCACCAACATAACCGAATTCAGGGAACTGAATGAAAGCATCAGGATGATGGCGCATAAAATGCTGAAAGATTACCAGTCGCTAAAAGACTTCACCGACCATGCATCCCATGAAATGCAAACGCCGCTGGCTGTTATTAATTCAAAATTGGATATACTCATCCAGGAACCTGAACTAAGCGAAAAAAGCCTTGAACAGGTGCAGGGCATTTATAAAGCGGTAGAAAAACTATCCCGTTTATGCCAATCCCTTTTACTACTGACAAAGATTGAAAATAACCAATATGCGGCCATTGAGCAAGTATCAATAAACGAACTATTGCAGGAGAAAGGAGCTGAGATGGAAGATTGGATGAATGCCTTTGATCTGAAAGTTACTATGCAGCTTGATCCATTGCCAGTATCAATGAACAGACACCTGGCCGAAATACTGGTGAGTAATTTATTGCAAAATGCTGTAAGGCATAATGATTCAACTGGTAGTATTACCATTACAACAGGTGATAATAAACTTTCTGTTCTCAATGCAGGTAATGTTCCATTAGATAAAGAACGAATATTTGAACGCTTTTATAAATCTGATTACTCCGGGGGCTCCGGGCTTGGGTTGGCTATCGTAAAACAAATATGCGACCAATATTATTTTAGCCTGGACTATAAATTCAAAGAAGACCAGCACTGCTTCATTGTTATTTTCAGTAAAATTTAAACGACTTACAAGAGGTAAGCAAATTCCAGCTTTTACCGGTTTTATAACAGTAAGAGACAACCGGCCAATATCCGCCTGCAAAAATGAACATCGTATAAATTCAATTACCTTCAATTTCTCTACAGAATTTCCATTATTTGCTTATTTTTCAAAAAATCGTATCTTTTCAAATTGGGATTAGCTTTTAACCTTAATTACCTAAACCTTCAACCATGAGACTGCTTAGCTTATTTTTCGCCTGTTTTTTTATTGCTGCATCGCAGAGCAATGCCCAGACTGATTCAGTGGCTTCTAAAGCCGGTACGTTTAGTACCAGTGGCGGAAGATATTTCTGGATGGGCTCCAATTACCGGAAAGAATGGAACACCCCGGTAAAAGCTCAAGTTCTTAACCTCGCTACTGAAAAAGGCGGATTAACGCCGATAAAAAAAGGGGGAGGTAAACAAACAAAATCGCTGCGATTAGAAGATGCCAGCGGAAGGGAATACACCCTTCGTTCTATTCAAAAATTTATAACAGACAAAACATTACCCGGAGATCTGCAAAGCGAAGCCGCAGCAGACCTGGTGTCTGACGGTATTTCGGCATCATATCCTTACGCATCACTTTCTATGCAGCCACTGGCAGATGCTGCCGGTGTGCCGTATGGAAAAGTAAGATTAGTATATGTACCAGACGATCCGAAGCTGGGAGAATTCAGGGCTGATTTTGCCAACACATTAGCCACTTTTGAAGAAAGGATACCTGCTTCTGTAAACAAAGCTTTTAATACAGATGAAGTTGTAGAAAAGCTGGAAGATGATAACGATAATATGGTGGACCAGCAGGCATTGTTGCGGGCAAGAATATTGGACATGTTTGTAATGGACCTTGACAGGCATGAAGGCCAATGGAACTGGGGGGCTACTGATAATGCCAACGGGAAAGGCAAAACTTATTTTCCTATTCCAAAAGACAGAGACCAGGCTTTTTATATAAACGATGGACTTTTGCCGGGTTTAGTTAAAGGCCGTTCCCTGGTGCCACAGTTAGAAGGATTTAAACCTGCTGCAAAAAGTATCAACCGTTTCAACTTTGCAGCCCGCAACCTCGACCGTTTCTTTTTAAATGAACTAACCGAACAGGACTGGAAAGCAGCGGCAGAAAAATTTGTTTCCCAAATGACAGATGCTGTTATTGACAAGGCCATGCTGATGCAACCTCATGAGATCAGGTCCATTTCTACCCAAACAATTGCTGCCACACTAAAAGCCCGCCGTAATAATATAGTAAAGGAGGTGATGGAGTATTATGCATTTATTTCCCAAATTGTTAGTGTAACAGGCAGTGATAAAAAAGAATTGTATGATATAACCCGCAACAGCGATGGAACAGCCGTAGTACTGGTATATAAAATTGATAAAGACGGGGCACAGTCCACTAAAATGTATGAAAGAAAATTTATGCCTTTAGTAACCAAGGAAATAAGGGTGTATGGCATGGACGGCCAGGATAAATTTGTAATGCATGGTGATAATGATAAAATAAAAGTGCGGTTGATTGGTGGTGGTGGTGAAGATGCATTTGAAAATCCAGGATCAAAACAATCAGGTGCTATTGTATATGACAGGACAGATGGCGGTAATAAAATAACAGGGGCTTTTACCAGCAAAATGTCAAACGACAGTGCCGTTAACTCTTTTGACAGACTTGGATATAAATATCCTTTTCAGTCAGTGTTTGTAACACTTGGATTTAACCCTGACGATGGTTTCCTTTTTGGCCCTACTTTCAAATATATCCGTCATGGTTTCCGCAAAACGCCTTACAAATCGCTGCACCAGTTTAAAGCATTGTATGCTTTTTCTACCAAAGCAGTGAACGTAAGGTATAATAACGAATTCATATCTGCATTGGGAGATAATAACGACATCATTACAGATATAGAATATAAAGGCCCGAACAACACTTCTAATTTCTTTGGCTTTGGAGTAAACAGTGTGTATAATAAGAACATAGGCACCAATACCGGAGGTATTAATTCGAGAAGGTTCAGATTTTACAGAATACGGTACGACCTGGGAGATATAGCGTTGCAGATACGCCACCGGTTCAGCGATAAAGTGATGCTGGCTTTTGGCCCTACCTTCCAGTGGTATAGTATGGACAAGGATGAACCATTGAATAAAGTACGGAATGCTGTGGTAAACATTAATACTCCAAGTACTTTGGGTTTAACCAACATTACTTTCGAAAAACAGTCGTATGTAGGTGCCAGGGTTACTTTGGTTGTGGATTCGAGGGATAACAAAGTACTGCCGGAAAAAGGTGTGAACTGGGTAAGTAATGCCAAAATATTAAAAGGACTGGGCGACAACAGTTATGATAAAGTAACACAGGTGAACAGTGATTTTTCTTTTTATGTAAATCTGATACCTGGCCGTCTTGTTTTTGCCAACCGCACTGGCGGCGGTATTACGCTGGGAGATGGCTTTGAATTTTTCCATGCACAGTACCTCGGTTCAGATGATAACCTGAGAGGTTTCCGCAGGGAAAGATTTGCCGGTAAATCCAAGTTTTACAACCAGGCAGAGATGCGCCTTCAACTTGCTACTTTCAGAACTTATCTTTTCCCGGCTGCATTTGGTATCATGGCATTTTATGATGCGGGAAGAGTGTGGGTAGATAATGACATTGAAAAAAAGTTTCAAAGCGGCTATGGTGCCGGTTTATGGTTTGCGCCATTGCGCAGGCTGTTAGTTACTTTTACCTGGGCAGTGTCTAAAGAAGACAATATTCCGCTGGTAGGATTGGGGTGGAAGTTTTAATACATCTTCTTTTAAATAGCAATAAAGCCAGTTCGAAAGAGCTGGCTTTATTGTTAGTGGCGTTTTTTTCCTACCACCCCTGTTTTTTCGCAGCTATGTTTAGGCTCCCGGCTAAGTGTGTGTGTTGTTGGTGTTCCGAAAAAAGAAGTACGCCGTTGCTATGTGTTGAGTTGAGCGGTGGTGGGTGGGCAAAACACCAGCGACACACCGGTTAAGAGAAGCCCTTGCCTTCCCGAAGTATCTGGACCGGTTTTTGTTGGTGTTTCTCCGCCTTTCAAGAATGTTAGTTATGCACTACGTGTTGTTGGTAGGCTGGGCACTTTCCAGTGCCTCATACCAACAACGGCCAAAAAACAGGAAGGTATGAATGCTTATTACCAGGGAAAAATAGTTTTAGTTCTTTTACCAGGTAATAGCCCGCAGGTCAAGAGTTTATATAGAGATGAAAGCCAAAAAATAGTTGACATACTAAAAATTTTAATAGTTTTACCACGTTGATAAAAACAAATTTTAAAACAAAATTCAATACCAATGAAAACATCCCAAATTATCCTTGCTCTTACTTCAGTGGCTTCCATTTTACTTTTCAGTTGTAAAAAGGAAAAAAATACTCCAAGCATATCTTACCAACTAAAAAAATCTTCTGCCACCTCTGCTACTATTAGCGGACGCATAATGGGCGGTTCTGTACAATGGACAGCAGGTTATGCTTCAGTTATCGAAATTGAATTTGAAGCAGAAAAAGAAAACCTGGAAGTGGAATACAAATCTGAAGTAAGGAAAAAAATTGATCTTTTCTCACCTCTCGCCACCCTTGGTGTGATAAATGTTCCTCCGGGTATTTATAATGATATAGAATTTGAAGTGGAAGTACAACCGAATGGCGGTGATGCAGCTTTTCAACTCAATGGCAGTTTTACCAATGGTGGTGGTGTAACTACTCCCGTTGTTTTTACCTTAAACACTGCACTGGAAATAGAATCGGAGCAGTCCAATATAACTATTGTAGATGGAGCCAGCCTTACGGCTTTCACAACCCTTAATCTTTCTTTATTAACTACAGGTGTTACAGAAAGTATGCTTAATAATGCTACCCTTACAGCTGGTGTAATTCAAATTTCAGCTACCTCTAATACAAACATATATAATATTATTTTTGATAATTTAAGGAATTGCGGTGGTGTAGAAATTGATTGATTAAATCATAAAAAAATATTTTTGTTTGAACCCCTGAAAAACAGGGGTTTCATTTTTTGCCTTTGGTTGGTCTTCCCTAAAGCATCACGCCGTCTGTGTGTTGAGTTGAGCGGTGGTGGGTGGGCAAAACACCAGCGACATTAACTGCAGGAAGCCCTGACTTAGTTTTTATTATGCCACTAATAATAACTGAATACCCTCAATTCTTTACTGCCACAAACCTTGAATGGAAAAAACTATTAAAACCGGAAAGTGCCAAGCACTTTCCGGTTGATAAAATAGTTGGTTATTAAAATTATCTTTTAGGGCGGCCAATGATGACACCTACCTTTAACTGTACAGTAAAGAAAGCATCATTACTCGTTGGGCTACCCCGCTGGTCGCCGGGATTCGTTACGGCACCGGGTTTCAATTCTCTTTTCCGATTATGCAGTTGCTGTGCTACGGTAGCCACATTGGCAGGCAAATATTTTTGAAATAATGTTGGATCAATATAAGTGGTACTTACATCATCAAGATAATCGGTAAACAAGAAGCGGTGGTTCACTTCTAATCTTGCATTGAACAAAGAGCTGATTTCATATTTCACTCCCAGCCCGGCAGCAATATTAAACTGGCTAAGCTTATAGGAACTCCGGTCAGAATATTCGCTGAAGCCCTGGCCTTCTGTGCGAAGCGGTTGTAAGGAATACCACTGGCCATTGAGCTGTGCCTGTGGGTCAAAGGAGTAATAACCTACACCGAGTACAGTATAGGGAGAAAAACGGGGAGGTTCCACATCATCATAATTCAAGAACATCAGCGGATGTATCTCTATGCCTAATTGTATATCTGCTATCCGGCTTTTAAAACTAAGGTTTGATTCATAACGGCTGCCGGCTGCTGTTTCATTTTTTAAAGTGCTGTCGGCACCATTTACTTCGCCAAATGTGGCTTCAAGCCTAAGGCCGATTTTTTCCCGGTACATCGCCATGATGTAGGCGCCAAAACTGGGTCTTGAATTTTTCCAGTTAACACCTTCCGTAATGTTTTTTATGCCGGTTGTTTTTTTGCCCCCCAGATCAGTAAGGCAGTTCATCATACCGAAAGAAGTACCGAGGTCAAGTACGATGTCTTTATCATAATACTTGTCGTTGTAGAAGTAATACTGTGCTTTAAGTGGCTGGCTTAGTGCTGTACTGCACACCAAGACAAGAACGATTAGTTTTCTCATCTTCAAACAAATTTTTAGGTTACGAAATAAAATACTGATTTTGTCAGAGGAGTTGGATAATCGGTCGGTTTTGCCAGAGGGGAGTTGGATACGGTGTAAGTAGGAGTAAGAATCCGAAAAATAGAAACAATTTTTTAAAAATGAAAGTGATTTTGAAAATTTATTTTTTGACTAGTAAATTTTCCCTTATGTAATTAACCAGTAAAGCACTCGTTTTCAGCATTCTTCATGGCTATTCACGCAGGCAATAGTATCATTTACCCTCCACCAACTGCCCCGAAGTAGTAGTTGATAAGTCAACTTTTTTTTCCGTAACCGGTAAATTATCAAAGTTTACATCTACCCGTAAAGCTTTCATTCCTACCACACCTTGTAGTTCTTCCAGGTCGTGGTGTTCAATACCGGGTTTCAGCAATCCTTTGTTTTGTAAAAACTCAATGTACTCGGTGTACTCTGTTGCATCCTTTGCTTGCGAATACACAATGGCGATTTTGCCCGGCTGTGTAAGGCGTTCATTGGTGCTTTTGATATGGGCCTTGTCAATCCGTTTCTTTACAATTTCGTAGCGGATATTATAAGCACCATCCACATCAAATTTTCTTTCTTCGGTGCGGAAAAGGATGGAGAGTGTTTGGCCGTGTGATAATATTAACTGAGTGGTTCGTAATGGATGACTTAATTCTTTTTCCAGGGCATGTGTTATTCTTGCTGCTTTGGTAAGAACGGTTAGTTCCCACATCTTCAAATTTCGCAGGTAGATCTCATCAAATTTTTTGCGGGGTGAAATAGATTGGCCCATATAGATATTGAACTCTAATCCATCGGTTACATAGCGTTCAAAATAATGCGGATATACTTTTTGAGCAGCGGCCTGTTCTTTATCAATAAAACGGGCCAGTGTATCATTAATACGGGAAACACTTTGCTCATATTCTTTACGATGATGATAGAGCATCCCGATTTGCGGGTCAAGGGAAGCAAAATATTGCTCCACCTCATTCTTCACAGAAGGTTCTGTAGTGTGCAGGTGGTTAAACACTGCTACTACCTGCCCCTGTAAAAAATCCTGGATGCTAAGCTCTTCCCCCGACTGCAACACATCTGATGCAGATACAATAAACTTATCAATCTTAAACTCTATTTCCTGTAGCAACGGAAAAGGGACATTGGCCTGTGCTTTTTTTATTACTTTCTGCGCCATTTCCAATTGCTCTACAATATCTAACTGTATAGCATGAGACCGTTCGGTAGAAGAATTACGAATATCAATTGCACCATACAGCGGATGCACATCCGGAAAGGCGATACGTTCAACTTTTACTTCTTCTTTCTGTTGTTTAGTAACGATATAATTCAAAGAAGCCTCGGTAAAACGCCACTCGACAGCAGGTTGTACTGCTGTAAATTTCTTTTTTATGATGGCATCCACATGGCTGTTCAGCCTTTCGAGGCTTTTTTCCAATCCTAATGTAAACAGCGAGATGGCAGCTTCAATTTTACCAACATGCGCCGGTTTTAACTGATCGGGGATTTTCGAAATTATTTCCAGCATACCTATCAATCCATCATTATTTTTTAATGGGCAAATGATAAGGCTCCTCGCACCTTCGAGGTGATAATATTGCAGGCACTGTACATCACTCAATGATTGTTCATCTAATGTTTCAAATAAAAGAGGTTGCTTGCTATCCCGGAACAGGAGTTTGCAATAGTCGCTTATTTCATCTTTGTCACCTGATGAATGAAAATGTTTGAACAGGATGCTGTTATTATTATGCAAGTCAGAATAAACATAATGACCGTTTATCTTAAAGAAAGGAGTAATACCAATGGCAAGGTCTTTTAAGCCAATCAATTCCTGAACATGTTTTTCCAGTTCGGTATAAATATCAGCGTTTGAAAAGGCATTGATATTAAGCAGGCGGTTTTTTATTTTCGATATTACTTCCTGTTCGGTCATATCGTTTACCCGCAACACCGAAATTCCTTCAAAGACAAATTTTTCCAATGGTATTTGCTCCGCCAGTTCTGCCATTGTCATAATGCTGTTGGTATGTTTATTTAAAATACTTTCTGGCAGGGATGGCATTTCGCCTATTGGCCTCACATCAATAAAACGGGCATCAATTCGCAATTCGAGGTAGCGGGTAAGCTCTGTTTCTGAATCAGGGTATGGATAAACAGAACGGGCAAATTCTGTACTTTTAACATTAAGATATTTTTTCAGGATAAGGCCATACGCAAAATGCAATCTTTCCTGGTTCAGTTTAACAGCAATTTCTCCTTCGGGTACCACTATCTCATTGGTATCCGGCTTTAGCATGGTTTTAAACCAGGGCGATGCATATACTGTCAAATGTTTAAAAGGAATGGAAACACCATACATATGATTGGCGGTGGTGGGTGGAAATACAGCAGCAAGCAGTTCTTCAATCAACTCGGAGTAAGGAGAAAGAATATCAAGATTGGTGATTGGTTTCATCAGTTCCGGGTGCGATTCAAATTCCAGCACTACCTGGCCGTAAAGTTTTTTCATGCCGGGGTTACCTTCCTCAATATTTTTTTTTAACGCTTTTACGAGTGGGGCAAAAGAAAGGGTGCTGATCAATAAATTCTCATCATAGTGTAAAGCTCCTTCTTGCATGGTTAGAATGGTTTAATGTGCTGTCCGTAAATAATAATTTATTGTATCCGAATGGCAATACGTAAAGCTACTAAATATCAATTGTTCCCGGATAATTGAATAAGGGTAACCCTGAGACAACAGGTGTTATTGTTTCTATTTACAAGGGTGCGGATAATCAAAATTGGTAATAGCATTTTTACAATATTTTGCTTAGTGTATTTGTTGCAGAAAATACCTACATACCGGCCGTAAACCACAATCATCGCATTTTGGATTCCTGGCAATGCATACATAACGGCCATGCAGTATTAACCAATGATGTGCTTTATGTATCAATGCTTCGGGAATATTTTTTATCAATTCTTTTTCTACTGCTATTGGGGTGGAAGCAGTTTGCGGAACCAAACCAATTCTTTTGCTTACCCTGAATACATGGGTGTCAACCGCCATGTTGGGTTGCCTGTCAATAACAGAAGTAATGACGTTAGCCGTTTTTCTTCCTACACCGGGTAGTTGCATCAGTTCATCCAGGGTCATCGGTATTTCACCATTGAATTGTGTAATAACTTTATTGGCCATACCAATCAGATGCTTTGTTTTATTGTTGGGATAAGAAATGCTTTTGATAAAAGGAAAGAGTTCATCAAAGCTGGCTTTGCTCATGGACTGTGCATCGGGATATTTTGCAAAAATGGCCGGGGTGGTCATGTTCACTCTCTTATCGGTGCATTGGGCGGATAAAATGACTGCGACCAATAATTGAAACGGGTCATGAAATTCCAGTTCGGTTTCCGCTACCGGCATATTTTTTTCGAAGTAATCAATAACGAATGTGTATCGTTCTTTGCGGGTCATGGCGCAAGATAGTGGTGAATGAGTAACCCCCCTTCGCTAAAGCTACGGAGGGTAAATAAAAAAGTCCCGTCTGGCCTACGGCGAGACGGGACTAAATCTTTTTTAAGCAAATTGGTGAACGACTACACTTGTTCAGCAGAGTGTTCCCGTGCATGGTTTAGCACATTCAATACTACTTCGGTGCGGGGTGATACAGTGATTCTGTCCAGCCGTTGCATCGAAGCTTTTAAAACAGTCAGCTTTTCACGAAGTGTCCAGTCTTTTTCCAAAGCGGCTTCGATTTCAGCTGTCTGCTTAACAGATGTTTCGTTGTACAAATACAATAAAAGATCCTCGGGGGTAAAATTTGTCATTTGGCAAATCCGGTTAAATGTCCAATAATAAGATGTGTACTAAGTAGCGAGATATTAAAAACGTCCGCTATATTAACGGGAGTTAGGTTTGCCTTATTGTGTATGCAGGACTAATTTTTTGTTCCGCCTGAGGCGGGATCGGACTTTTCGGGTACCAGGAAGAGCTCCTCATTGTCCCGCTTCATCAGGTGTTTTTCCCGGGCTACCTTTTCTACGGCGGCAGGATTTGTTTCAAGTGCCTGTAATTCTTTACGTTCGGAAGCTATTTCGGCAGTGTAGTGTTTTTTACTTTGTTGTAATTCCCGGAGTTCTTTGCGGCGTTCATATTGTGTAAAAAAGTCATTTTTGTCCAGGAAAAGGACAATTACGCAGAAAGCTGCAAAGGAAATGAAGTACTTGTTTTTTAAGAAGCCGGGGATATGGGTGAGGAGATTGTTCATAGTTTATAGTTAATGGTTCATAGTTGGGGGTTCATAGTTCAAAGATGTTTTTCCATGAACTATGAACCATTTGCCATGAACTATTTCCCAAATTTAATCTTTCCTTTTGGATATACAGCCGAGCTGCCTAATAATTCTTCTATTCTGATCAGTTGGTTGTACTTGGCAATACGGTCTGTTCTTGATGCACTGCCGGTTTTTATTTGTCCGCAATTTAATGCAACAGCCAGGTCAGCAATAGTGGTGTCTTCTGTTTCGCCACTTCTATGACTCATGATAGTATTGTAACCATTATGCTGCGCCAATGTAACGGCATTGATAGTCTCTGTAATAGTTCCTATCTGGTTTACTTTTACCAGCAAGCCATTCGCTGTACCAGTATCAATACCTTTTTGCAAACGAAGTACATTGGTTACAAAAAGATCATCACCCACCAACTGTATTTTTTTACCTACTTTATCAGTCAATAATTTCCAGCCGGCCCAGTCATCTTCGGCCATACCATCTTCTATAGAAACGATGGGATAATTTTTAACCCAATTGGCCCAGAAGTCAACCATTTTTTCACTGCTGAGTTTTTTACCATCAGATTTATGGAAGTGGTAAACTTTTTTTGCCCTGTCGTACATTTCACTTACAGCAGGATCCATTGCAATAGCGATTTGAGAACCTGCTTTAAAACCAGCGGCACTGATGGCCAGCATCACCGTATCAATTGCTTCTTCATTACTTTGAATGTCTGGTGCAAAACCGCCTTCATCACCTACATTGGTGCTGTAGCCTTTTTTCTTCAATACACTTTTTAGTGCATGAAAAATTTCAACACCCCACCGAAGCCCTTCGCTGAAAGAAGAGGCACCTACCGGCATTACCATAAATTCCTGGAAATCTATTTTATTATCAGCATGTGCCCCACCATTCAGTATGTTCATCATCGGGATGGGCAACGTTTTGGCATTGGTACCGCCAATGTAGCGATAGAGTGGTAATGCTGCTTCTTCTGCCGCTGCCTTTGCCACAGCCATACTTACTGCTAATATCGCATTGGCACCCAGTTTACTTTTATTGGGAGTGCCATCCAGTTCAATCATCATTTCATCAATACCCGTTTGGTCCGCTACATCATACCCCAATAATGTGGGGGCAATAATTTTATTTGCATTGGCTACTGCTTTCAGCACACCCTTACCCAAATATTTTTTTTTGTCACCGTCTCTTAGTTCTGCGGCTTCGTGTATGCCGGTGCTGGCACCACTTGGCACAGAGGCACGGCCAATAGCCCCTTCATCTGTTATCACATCTACTTCTACAGTAGGATTACCTCTTGAATCTAAAATTTGTCTGGCAAAGATTTCTGAAATGTAGCTCATGTTTGGTTTGAAGATTTAAAATTTATAATTGGATATATCTTCCAGAGGCAGGCAGTCGTGGTGCAAAGAAACGATGTTTTATCTAAATATGTATTGCGTAATAGATAAGACGTTAATATGTAATGAGATGAACGGCAACAAGTTTATCTTTTTGATATATGGTTACCAGAGCTAACTTTTTTTGGAGTAAGTTTATAAGCAATTTACTTACATGCCAATCAGAGGGATTTGTTATTTGCTGGGGGTGATAGTATCCATCTTTTCATTTAATGCTGCTACGGCACAGGCAGGTCTTTGCCCATCCAATCTTGATTTTGAATCCGGCACTTTTGCCAACTGGACATGCAGGTGGGTGGGGTACTGTAAGTGTTGCACCCGGTCTTAATACTGTAACCTTAAACGGCACAGGTGAAATTCCGGGCCGTCATACAATCATTTTGCTCAACCTTATTCAGGATGTTTTATCTTAGTCAACCTATAACAGGATTATTTAACTAAACCAGTCAACTTTTTTCAGGACGAGTCAGTATAAGGCTTAAACGAAGCCCCGCCAGCAGCATTTTTCAATGAATCAGAGGTTTGCAAGGGTTCAGAACGGTTTATTATCGGTTTCCGGATGAAAAAACAGCTATCGGAATTTTGACAAATTCCGAACCCATGAATACAATACTCATTGCACAAGGGGTAACTAATATTTTATTTAAAAAATAAACCAAGTTGAAACAAGCACAACTATTCAAACTCCTTTCACAATGATAAAAAAAATTATATTAATTTGTTTTTCTCTGCAAGTTTATTGCCTTGCCTACCCACAAGATGCTACAACAATTGTTGAACAGGGAACCTATCTGGTACACAGAAGACAGTTCCTGATAGGCGAAGAAAATTACACTATTGCAAAGTCGGGGAATTTATTAGTCGTTAATTCAAGTGCAAATGAATTAGAGAGAAGCACAGCTTCAATTGTAAAAGGTGAATTGCGGATGAAAAATAACCTGACACCGATATCGTATGAATTAAGAAAAGAAGTTAGCAATACCCGGTCGAAACCCTCAAAAGAATTATTCGTTGAAATAAAAGACAAGGAAGCAACTATAACGGAAGCTGGACGAATGAGAAAAATAATTGTGGGTGATCTTTTTTTTACTGCTCACAGTTTCATGCCAGTATCAATGGAAATGATGTTGATGCGTTATTGGCTGCATCATAAAGTAAAAGAAAAATTGCAGGTGATACCCGCAAGTGAGGTTTCCATTATACCACGGGGCAGAGATGTGGTGCAAATCAAAGGAAAAAGAGTTTTATTAGATCGGTACATCGTAAAAGGTATCACATGGGGCATACAAACTGTTTGGATGGATGAAAATAAGCAACTGATTGCTGTTACAAGATCCGGCACTTCGCCACAGGAAATCATTCTGAAAGGATATGAAGATGCATTTTCTTTTTTTGTTTTGAAGTCGGTGGAAGAACAAATGGCAAAGCTTACAGAGTTCACTAAAAGTTTCAGACAAAAGCAGCCGGAAATTGTAGCATTAGTGGGAGGCAATTTAATTGATGGAACAGGAAATGCAATACAAAAAGATGTAACCATTATTATTAAAGGAGACAGAATTACATCCATTGGACCAAGACGGCAAATTAATATTCCTAAAGGATCAAAAATTATAAATGTTAGCGGAAAGACTTTAACCGCAGGCTTGTGGGATATGCATGCACATGCATCCCAGGTTGAATTTAGTCCTGCTTACCTAGCAGGAGGAGTAACTACAATAAGGGATCCGGGAAATGAAATACAATTTTCCACGGCATACCGCGATGCTGTCAATTCAGGAAAACGTATAGGACCAGAAATACTGCTTGCAGGATTGGTTGATGGTGCTGGTGCTGGTGGCAACGGCATAATAAGAGCAAGTACAACTGAAGAGGCAAGGGACGTGGTAAAGATGTATAAAAGTAAAGGATACCTGCAAATGAAAATTTACAACAGTTTAAAACCGGAACTTGTAAAAGTAATTACAGAAGAAGCCCACAAGTTAGGAATGACTGTTACGGGTCATGTTCCCAGAGGGATGGATGCAATTGCGGCAGTTGAAAGCGGGATGGATCAAATAAATCATACAACGTTTTTCCTTTCTGCTATGTTACTGAATGATAAAATTCGGAAAACCTTTTCACGCATTAGTGAAATCAATTTAGAATCAGAGGATGTAAAAAATACCATTCAATTTTATTTAAAAAATAAAACCGTACTTGATCCAACTATCTCAATTTACGTATTACAAAGTCATTCTGAAAACATACCATTTGAAAAAGTTGATCCTGCAATTGCAAAACTTCCCATTTCATTATATGAAGTCAAGTTTCAAAAAGGGCTTTCCGGGAAAGATTTGGATACAGCTAAAATAGCAATTGACAAATCTTTATCGTTGATCGGAATGCTTCATAAAGCAGGTGTACCTATTGTTGCCGGCACAGATAATTACATACCTGTTCATAGCCTGTATCTTGAACTTGAACTTTATGTAAAGGCAGGTTTAACTCCTTTGGAAGCAATACAGTCGGCTACTATTGTTCCTGCAAGAGTAATGAAACGTGACCAGG
>JBKJIX010000093.1:0-3908 GCA_046598205.1 Chitinophagaceae bacterium | reverse complement strand
TAAAGGAATCAATACATCTGCACCCGTAACAACAGCACCATCGAGCATGGCAGCTCCTATTTTGAAACATTCGCCTTTGAAGGTATAGCCTGTTTTTACAGTGTCGAGAAATTTTGTGATGTCTTCCATAAGAAAATTTTAATTTTAAGTTACAGGAATTATATCGTTAGGCACATCATTAAATTCTATAGTTATCAAAATTTCTTTAGTCAATGATGATACACCTGCAATTCTATTAGCTTGTCTTTCTATGGTCTTCTCAAACAAGTTTCGAATAAATCTTCCATTTCCAAATGATTTATCACGGTTTATAAATGCTTTAGAGACAATCTCGAATAATTTTTTCTCTGCCTCGTCTGTTAACTTGTAATCAAGCTTGCTGCATTGTAGTTTAAAAATTGATAGCAACTCACTTGGAGAATAATCAGCAAATTCAATATAACGATTGAAACGTGATTTAATACCTGGATTAGAATCAATGAAAGTTCGCATTTCCTGGGTATAACCTGCCAAAATCACAATTAATTTATCTCTGTCATCTTCCATCCGTTTAATTAAAGTTGAAACAGCCTCTTTACCAAAATCGTCTTTGTTTTCCCCAACCAAGGAATATGCTTCATCAATAAATAGGACTCCATTAAGTGCAGAATCAACTGTTTTGTTTACCTTAATTGCAGTTTGCCCTAAATATTCCGCTACTAATCCTGAACGGTCTGTTTCTACTAAATTACCTTTCTCTAAAATTCCCAAATGCATATAAATTTTCGCTATAATCCTTGCGATGGTCGTTTTGCCTGTTCCTGGAGAACCAGTAAATACACAGTGATAAGATACCTGCGAACTCTTTAACCCAACTTTCTCTCTCTCTTTCTGAATTTTTATATAATTAATTAATGATTTCACTTCTTGTTTTACAGCATCTAGTCCTATGAGATTATCAAGCTCATTGAGAACTTCATTTAAGATTTCTTTCTCATTAACCTCAGATATATTTAGTGATTTATTTTGGGGGCCTGGCAAAGGATTGTGGGTGAGTTGAAATATTTGTTTTAAAATCATTTCTTCTTCACTTGAAACTGTACTATTTGCCTTTGCTATAATATTTGCGAAACGGTATAACGTTGTTGCATATTCATCAAATAAAGGATCATCGATCAATTTCAATGCAGTAGGTAATGATAAATTGTCATGCATATTTTTTGAAGAGAATATTTTTTCGTCATCTATGTGGTTAATACTCTTTTTTAATGGGTTGTTTATATCGGCCATCTTAAAAATTGATTCAATTACATTCTTTTGAATTCCGTTAGAGAATATATTTGATAAAGCTTCATAACTCATATCGAATGAGTTAGCAAAGAGGTTTTCCATGATTTTGCTCGAGGACAAAAGAAGTCCAAATGCTTCTAAACTTGCAGAGTTAACTTGTTCATTACTAATGATTTTAAGTATCTGATAAAAATCATAAAGAATACAAAATTGAATAAATTCAGATATAGATATCCCCTTTATATTATCTTTTAATTTATCATGTAATTTTTTGTCTATTTCTAATTTGATTCTGATCTCATTAACCCTAGGTAAAAAATCTAAGATTAGATCATAGTATTGCTTAGAAAACTCCTGTGAAAAATTCGGGTTATTACTAGTATTATGATTCGGCAAATCTAAAGACCCATTAAATTCATTTACCCCTCCTTCTCCACTATGTGTATTTCTAAGCCTTCTTCTATCTATATCCAATACTCCCAACAAGGAACGTATTATTGTATTGCCAGCTGTCCTCGTCATGCTTCTTACCGTAGGATCATCAAAATAGCCTTTTGCTTTTTTCGCAGCGGTTTTCTTTTCTGCTTTCTTTCCTTTTTCTGCTTCTTCCCGTTTGGCAGCGTCTTCTAACTTTTCGGTAAGAATCTCGTAAGCACTTTTGCTGTCAATAACTTCATTATACTTGGCAGCTATTTTTGAATGGCTTACAAGAGTATCAATTTCTGCATCTGTCAGTATATCCATCCGACTTTGCGGCGGACGTATCATACAATGCACCAACGGAGTTGGGATGCCTTTTTCATTTAACATCGTTACTAATGCTTCACCGTTCCCAAGCTGTGTAATTAAATCCTCCGTTTTATAAAAATTTGTTTCAGGATAGTTCTCTGCAATTTTTTTTATACCTTTCCTATCAGCCCCTTTAAAAGCTCTTAAGCCATGTTGCACTTTTAATTCCAACTGCGCCAGCACTGATGCCGGAACATCCATCGGATTTTGTGTACAGAAATAAATACCAATCCCTTTGGAACGGATGAGTTTGATGATCGTTTCTATCTGTTGCAGCAGTGCATCATTGGCTTCCTGAAAAATAAGGTGAGCTTCGTCAATAAACATCACCAGTTTGGGCTTGTCCATATCGCCTTCTTCAGGACAGCTGGCATACAACTCGGCCAGCAACTGCAGCATGAACGTAGAAAACAGTTTTGGCCTGTCCTGCAAATCGGTTACCCGTACAATAGAAATCATTCCTTTACCATCGCTGTTAATACGAAGCAGATCATCCACTTCAAAACTTTTTTCGCCAAAAAAAATATCAGCACCCTGCTGTTGCAATTCAATTACTTTTCTCAATATAGTGCCGGTAGATGTGGTAGAAATTTTTCCGTACTCTTTTTCTATGTCGGCCTTTCCTTCATCACTTACAAACTGCAATACTTTGATGAAGTCTTTTAAATCGAGCAGCGGCATTTTCGTATCATCGCAATATTTGAATATAATGGCCACGAAACCGCCCTGTGTATTATTCAATCCCAGAATCTTCGATAACAACACCGGGCCAAACTCACTAACTGTTGCCCGCAACCTTGCACCCTTCTGGTTACTGAGTGTAAGCAGATCAACCGGGTAAGCTGTGGGTTTGTATTCGATATTCAATTTCTGGCAGCGGTCGGTTATTTTATCATTCACTGTTCCGGCAGCGGCAATACCACTCAGGTCGCCTTTTATATCCATCAGCAATACCGGCACACTGGCATCACTCAATACTTCCGCCAGCATCTGCAGGGTTTTGGTTTTGCCGGTTCCGGTAGCGCCAGCTATTAAACCGTGGCGGTTCATGGTTTTTAAAGGAATCAACACATCTGCGCCCGGTACTACTGCGCCTTCAAGCATCGCACCACCAATTTTGAAACATTCGCCTTTGAAAGTATAACCGGTCTTTACGGTGTCGAGAAATTTTGTGCTATCTGGCATCGTAAAAAAATTTGTGGGAAAGTTAATAGAAATGATGGAATTAGAAGACTGAGACTGAGGCTGGAATATATGAATGAGAAAGAGTATAAAAAATGGATGGGACTCTAATTAAAACTTAAATGTTCTTTTCAGGATCCGGGAGACAATTTTTCCTTTTTGTGCAGTGCCTTTTTCGAACTTAGTACCAGTATGATAATAAGAGATAACTTCCTTAGAAGATGGAGATACAATGAAATATTCTTTTACCCCATTGTTTTCATAAACTTTTCTTTTTTTTACTTTATCATCCCCCGCATTTCCGGGTGAAAGTACTTCAACAACAATTTCGGGTGCCCCAAATACCTTTCCGTTTTTTACTGTCGCCGTAGAATTATTACTATTTATAAAAATTATATCCGGTTGGTATGCGTTGTATTGGTCTAAAAAAACATCTACAGGAGATGCTACACATTCCCCAACCGGGTTCTTGTCCAGAAAACCAAGAATGCCGAACATAATTTTAGCAATTACTTTTTGATGTTCAAAACTTGGTGCTGGCGACATATAAATAATATTATTAATTACCTGGCAAAGGACTCCTTCCGGCAATAATTTAAAAACATCCACCGCCGTTTCCGGTCTTCTTAATAATGCTTTTCTCATTAATTCTAAAATTACAAAATATT
>JBKJIX010000013.1:0-21434 GCA_046598205.1 Chitinophagaceae bacterium | reverse complement strand
ATACCAAGATTCAATTTTGTATTGGCTTTATATTCTATATCAGTTTGGTTAGCAGAAGGAACAGTGAATTTCAGAAATTTCTGATTAAGATATATCCGGGTAGTAAGTTTCTCAGGAAAGGTTTCATAATAATTAGGATCATTGATAATTTTTTTCTGAGCATTTACACCGTAAGCAGAAATAACACAAAATAAAGAAAGAAAGAAAACATAGGATAAAAGGAAGCGTTGCTTTTTCATAAATGATGCTTTTGCAATTGATTAATGGTTAAAGGGATGAAGGTCGGATTGAAATCTGTTGACAATCTGAAGCTTGTTATTTCCAACAGAATTGCTACAGATTGCTGATATAAGTTTGCTTTTTAAAACAATCAATATGAAAAATATAATAGCATTAATAATTGCAAATGCCGCTGTTTTGCTAACAGCCTGCTCCCAAAAAATAGATGCCGTAAAGGTTCCTGCACCAGTAAAAGAATCATTCGCCAGGCAATTTCCGGGTGCAACACCCAAATGGGAGAAAGAAGACGGGAAATATGAAGCAGGATTTAAACAAAATGGCCTTGAGATAAGTGCTTTGTTTGAAGCAAACGGCACCATGACAGAATCGGAGATAGAAATAGCCATCGCTGAATTGCCTTCAGTGGTAAAAGATTATATCAAAAATCATTATAATGGCGCCACCATTAAAGAAGCGGCAAAAATTACACCTGCAACCGGTAAAATTGAATATGAAGCTGCTATAAAGGGGAAGGATATTATTTTTGACATAAATGGAAATTTTATTAAGGAGATTGTTAATTAACTATTGTGGTGCCGGGTCAATAAGGTCACTTCTCTACCGGTTTTAAATTTAACTTTGTCTAAAATGATCCGGTATATATTTATAACCCTCCTCCTTTTTATTACAAGTAATATATGTGGACAGGAGCTGACAAAAATAAAAGTAACAGATACGGTTACCCAACAAGCCATCCCACTTGTCAGTATTTCTATTAAGAACAAAACTCTTACTGTAACTGATAGTATGGGCATTGCTACCATCAGGTTATCGGCTGGCAGTCATATACTTTCTTTCTCTTCGGTGGGCTATATCACAAAAGAAGTAGCTATTACAGTTCCTGGTAGCCCTTTAATCCAGGTTTTTCTTACACCTGAACAGAAAATAATGGAAGATGTGACTATCTTATCTTCCACCCGCAATAACCAGCGCATAGAAAATTCACCATTGAAAGTAGAAGTGCTGGGGCGGGAGGAAATGGATGAAGAGAACACCATTAAGCCAGCCAATATTGCAAGTATACTGGGGGATATAAGTGGAATTCAGATTCAGCAATCGAGTGCAGTAACTGGTAATGCTAATGTACGGATACAAGGATTGGAAGGACGATATACCCAAATACTAAGAGACGGCATGCCGTTGTACGATGGATTTAGCGGTGGCTTTGGCATCTTAAGCATCCCTCCATTGGATTTAAAACAGGTGGAACTCATCAAAGGTTCTGCTTCTACCTTATATGGAGGCGGCGCTATTGGCGGTTTGATTAATATTATTTCAAGAAGACCGACAACAAAACAAGATGTAACATTCACCCTTAACCAAACCACTTTAAAAGAATCCAATGCAAATATTTATGTAGCTAAACGGAATAAATATATTGGCTACAACTTCTTTGGTGGCTATACCTTGCAAAAAGAAGTTGATGTAAATAAAGATGGCTTCTCAGATGTTGCCAAACTAAATGCACTGGTACTTCACCCCAGGGTGTTTTTTTATCCGGATAATAAAACCACTATCATATTAGGATATTCTACCGCACTTGAAAACCGCAATGGCGGAGATATGCTGGTTATTGACGGCAAAGCCAATGCACAACACCAATATTTTGAAAAAAATAAAACTGCAAGACACAGTGAGGAATTAATAATAGAAAGAAAAATGAGTGGTGGCAAAAGATTGGATGTAAAAGCCGGGCTTAGTTCTTTTAACAGGGCCATTACCAGCAACACTCATTATTTTAAAGCAAATCAATTCAATTATTTTACAGAAGTTTCTTTATTGGTTCCCTATGGCAGCAACAGTTTGGTAGCCGGAATAAATGTGTTGGGCGATAAGTTTAAGAAGTTACCGTCTGATTATATTTATCTGAATGGCTTCAGCAATAGTACTGTAGGAATATTCGTACAAAACACCTGGCAACTGAAGGAAAACACATTAGTGGAAGCGGGGCTGAGAAATGATTATCATAACCGCTATGGAAACTTCTTATTACCCCGCATCGCTTTCTTTAACCGTTTCAATGAACATTGGGCCACCCGTTTTGGAATAGGCTTAGGATATAAAACACCCAACCCACTTGGTGCACAAATTATTGATTATGCAATAGAAAATATTCAACCGCTTGCTGCAACTGTAAAAGCAGAAAAATCTGTTGGCTACAATGCAGAGGTAAATTATAAAAAGGAATGGGGTGACGGTAATGAGATTTTCATCAACCATGCTTTTTTTCTTACACAGATAAACAAGCCGGTGATTGCAACTGAGCAAACGAACGGGACTGTAAGTTTTTCCAATACAACAAAACCGGTTGTTACAAAAGGGTTTGATACTTATATAAAGGCTGATCTGCATGGATGGGAATTATATGCCGGTTACACATTCACAATAGCCGAAAGAAAATATTTGCAGCAAAACCAGTTTATACCATTAACCCCAAAAAACAGGATGGCTTTTACAATAGTGAAAGAAATAGAGGAAAACTGGCGTATAGGATTAGAAGGTTCATACAATGGCCGCCAGTACAGGCTGGATGCAAGCAAAACACCTGATTATTTCTTTATGGCCGGCTTGATTGAAAGAAAATTCGGCAAGCATATAAGCATTGTATTAAACGGAGAAAACCTGCTGGATTACCGGCAAAGCAAAAACGAGCCTTTGTTTACCGGAACTATCACCAATCCGTCATTTGTTCCCTTATGGGCACCTATTGATGGGCGGGTAATAAACCTTGCGGTAAGACTAAAACTTTAAACTGGTTGACAAAAAATATTAATGACAAAAATCAACTATAATTTTTCTGAACAGCCTGCTGATGTGCCGAACTTTTCTGTAAATTAGGGGTTTTACAGGTGGTGTTGGCGATGAATGAAAAAGTCAGGGATTCCCAAGTGTATTTAAGCGGCTTTTATCTCTCAGGTCAGTTAAACTTTCAAAAAACCAACCACCTTTAATTAACTCAAAGCGATGAAAAAAAATATTCTTCTGGTTGTTGGTTTATTCATGCTCCACCTCTCCCTCAAGGCCCAGGAAGACACTATTACCCAGCGGATAGTACTGATAGGGGATGCGGGGCAGCTTACCAACGGTAAACACCCCGTGGTAGATGCGGTAAGAAACCTGATTACCCTTGATAAAAAAACAACCGTTCTCTTTCTTGGCGATAACCTTTATAGAAATGGCTTGCCAGATGACCAGTCGACTACCTATAGTAGAGACAGAGCCATACTTGACTCACAACTTTCGGTAGCCGAAGGCAAACCCGCCAGGGTAATAATGATTCCCGGCAACCATGATTGGAAAAATGGCAGTGCCGGAGGTTACGATGCCATTCTCCGGCAACAGTTGTATGTAACCTTTATAAATAAAAAAAATGTAAGCTATTATCCTGAAGATGGCTGCCCGGGTCCGGTATTAGTGGAATTGGGAAAAGATGTGGTAATGATTTTATTTGACAGCCAGTGGTGGTTACATCCCTATGATAAGCCTGGTATAGAATCTGATTGCAGTTATAAAACAAAAGATCAACTGGTGGCGCAAATAGCTGATTTGGCAGCCCGAAATTCAAAAAAACTAATCATATTGGCCTGCCATCATCCTTTTAAAAGCAATGGTGTGCATGGCGGCCTTTTTACTTTAAAGCAACATATTTTTCCTTTTACAGATATTTCCCGTAATGCATATATACCCTTACCAATATTGGGTTCAGCCTATCCTATTGCAAGAAGTGTGTTTGGTGCACCGCAGGATTTGAGCCACCCGGTTTATACAGAAATGATTGACCGTATTTCAACAGCTGTAAAAGCAGTAGCGCCTAATATTATTTTTGTTTCGGGGCATGAGCATAACCTTCAATATATCAAAGACAGCAGTTACAATTATATTATCAGTGGTGGTGGCTGCAAAGACCAAAGAGTATCTAAGAGCCGCAAAAGTCTTTTCACAACAGAATCACAAGGATTTTCTGTGTTGGAAGTATCTAAAAACAAAAACGTAACCGTTAATTTTTATACTGTAACAGACAGTGTACGAAATCCCTACAATGCTACTGTATTAAATTTTTCCAAAATACCCCCTCAGTTTTTAGAAGACACTTCCAAGGTGCAAGAAGATCCATTTACCAAATACAAGGATAGGGTAAACAAAGCGGCCAATCCGAAATTCACAGATGTATCCGGATTGAAAAAATTTTTTATGGGAGAAAATTACCGGAAAGAATGGCAGACGCCGGTAAACATGAAAGTATTTAACCTGAGAAAAGAAAAAGGCGGAATGACGATAGTGAGTTTAGGCGGAGATGGGCAGTCCACATCGTTGCGGTTAAAAGATGCCAAAGGAAAAGAGTGGACACTGAAAAGCATCAATAAAAATTTTACAAAAACATTGCCTGAAGCTTTTCAGGGAAATATAGTGAAGGTAACAGCAACTGAATTTAATACTGCTGCATTTCCTTACAGCTCATTTATTGTTCCTCCTCTTGTAAAAAGTCTTGATCTTCAAACACCTAATCCCGAGCTTTTCTTTGTGCCTGACGATCCGGCTTTTTCTTTTTACAGAAAATTGTTTGCAGATAAAGTGTGTACGCTGGAAGAAAGAGAACCCTCTGCTGATGGATCTAATACAATCAGTACATCCAAAGTATTTGGTAAGATGATTGAAGAAAACGATCACCTGCCCAATCAACCGGCTACGTTAAAGGCCAGGTTGCTGGATATAGTAATCGGTGATTTTGACCGCCATTTTGATCAGTGGAAGTGGAGTACCAGCGATACTGGCAAAGGTAAAATATATAATCCAATTCCAAAATCAAGGGAAATGGCTTTCTTTCGTAACAGGGGTGTGCAAATGAGGTTCTTTGCCAGAAGGACACTTCCTTTTTTAAAAGGATTCAGACAAACAATACCCGAAGTAACCTGGCTGGGTTACGGAGCAAGAGATTTTGACAGAATATTTCTTACCGATCTGGATGCGGAAGAATGGAAACAATCAATCAGTTCTGTACAGGAATCTCTAAGCGATGCTGTAATCCGTAAAGCAGTTATGAAACTACCGCCCGAAATTTTTCCTATCCGTGGTGAATCCTTTATTAAAAAAATGATCAGCCGCCGCAATTTGCTTACTCAGAGCGGCATGGCGTATTATAATTTTATCTCCAGAAAAGTAAATATTATCGGCAGTAATGATAGAGAATATTTTAAAGTAAGTAATACCGATAAGGGGTTGCAGGTAAGGGTGTATGGCCTTGCAAGAGGGAATGATACCAGCTTTATTATGTATGACAGGGTTTTTAATCCTGCTGTAACAAATGAAATAAGATTATTTGGATTAAATAACGATGATCTCTTCTATATTGATTCTACAGCTTCATCCAGGATTAAATTCAGAATAATAGGCGGCAAGGGCAATGATACTTTTGATCTCAGGGGACAAGTAGAAAGCCTGATATACGATATTAAAGCTGATGAAAATTTTATCAGGAATGCAAGCCGGGCTAAAAATCGTTTTTCCTTGAATCCCCCGGTGAATGATAACACTATTATAGGGTTTCAATATAATACTACCAGGTTTCCACAACTGTTAGTTTCTTATAATTCAGATTTCGGTTCATCGGTAGGGGTTGGTTTTTCAAAGAGAACTTTTGGTTTTAGAAATCTGCCCTATGCTTCTGACCAAAAATTTGCTGTTGTGTATTCTTTTAACCGTGCTTACCAGTTTTATTATAGGGGAGAGTTTAACCATATTACCCGTAACCTGGATGTATTGCTGCAGGCAAACTCGGTAAATCCCGGACTATATAATTTTTTTGGAATAGGAAACAGCACAAAAATTGATAGGTCCAAACCTGATAATTTTTACAGGGTGAAGTATAAAACATCAGAAATAAGTGCCCTTTTCCGCCTGCGATATTTAGAAAAATTTCATGTGATGTTTGGGCCGTATTATTTCCGGTATGCAAATGATTATAAATTTACCAAAGGCAATATTTTATCGAACCCCCGGAATATTGGCCTGGATTCAGGAAATGTTTTTAGCAAAAAAACCTATGCAGGAGTAAAGTTTGCCTTTCACCTTGACAACAGAAACAGCGAAATTTTCCCGACACGGGGCATCCATTGGGATAATGAATTTTTATACGCTGCCGGTATCAGTAACAGTCATAATTTCTCCAAGTATTCTTCAGACATGACGCTGTATATAAGCAAGAATAGCTCCAGATTAGTAGGGGTATTTAAAGCAGGTATCAGCCGCATCTTAAGCAAGCACTACGAATTTTTTCAAGCCATTACACTTGGCAATAATAATCTGCAGGGATTCAGGAATAATCGCTACCAGGGCAGAAGTGGGGGATATGCCAGCATTGAGTTAAGGGCAAAGCTGTTTGATATTGATTCGTATATTTTATCAGGCCCTTTTGGGCTTACCGCTTTTTATGATTTTGGTCGTGTAAGAGTGCCGGGAGAAAGAAGTAAAACTTATCACAGCGCTATTGGCGGAGGTTTTTATTTTGTTCCCTTTAATCTTTTTGTCATTACCGGTGCAGCCGGTTATGCTGCCGGAGACAGGGTTATGAATTTTTCAATTGGCACTAAAATCAACCTGAATTATTAATTGCTTTTACTGGCCCATATGTTCATGCAATGCTTAATTTTGGCATCGGGATATACTGCATGATAAATATTTATACTTCTAAAAATACTCCGGTTAAAACCTGGCTCTTGCCAGGAAGAAAGAGGATAGTATTTGTTCTTTTTATAGCACTGGTCTTATTTTTCTTTATTGCATGGGTTGTTTTTATAGCAGGCGGAAGCTCTATGGACGAAAAAGTGTTTGCAGCACTTGCCCCTCAACGAACCGGCACTCTTACTCAAATAATGCGGCTGGTTACTTTTTTGGGTAACACAGGATTTTTAATTACTGCAAATATTTTATTAATAGTTATTTTCTGTCGCCAAAAAAATTACTGGTTTGCTATTACAGTAGCAGTAGTGGCATTAAGCAATGTAATTGTTATGTCCGCATTAAAAAGGCTTTTTCAGCGACAACGGCCTGCCGACCCATTAATAGAAGGTGTTACAAACTTTAGTTTTCCCAGCGGGCATGCTTTTATGAGTGTGGCATTTTATGGTTTGCTGATATGGTTTACTGCCATTACTATTACTGATAAATGGCTACAGAAAGTTATAATAGTTTTTTTATTACTACTTATCCTGCTGATTGGCTTTAGCCGCATTTATTTACGGGTGCATTACACTACCGACATACTTGCCGGATTTACCCTTGGTTTTACCTGGCTTATTATTTCATTGATGACGATGAATAAGATTCAGGCAGAAAAATTAAAACTGAAATAAGAAGAACTATTTCTTGTATATAAATTTTAATATTGTGGCTATTCCTTCGCCACCTTCATTAGAAATATATAAATCTCCATTAGGCGCAAAAGTCATTCCTTCGGGTTGGTTATACAGTACCGGGTCAAGCCGGAAGACCTGTTCCACTCTTCCATTTTTATCGGCCACCACCAGTAGCTTACCAACAGATGCTACAATATACAATTTACCATTAACCGGATTGATACCTGCTGCCGAAGGTTTGAATTCTACTTCCTCATCATTCAGTATCTTTTTTATATCGGCTATATTGATACTGTATAAAGGTTCTGCAGAAAAAGTAAGCGTTGCCAGGTCAAACCGGTAGGCTGTTCTTACTTCATCTTTTTCTTTTGAACATTCCTTGCAGAGCAAAACAAGGGATTTTCTATCGGCGCCCAGGTACATGGCTTCAAATTCACTGGCACCACCCCTGTCTAATGTAAATTCTTTTGTAGCAAGTGTACTGTCTTTTGTCATTACCTGTATAACAGAGCCAGTGGCTACCAGCATATATGCAGCCGTATCCGTATAAACGATGTCTTCATAATCTCCCTTCCCCCCAAACTTCATTTTTCCATCGTTATCATTTTTATTTTTAAAATCCACCACAAAAATGTCACCCTTCTCATCATTCTCTGCAAGAATCAGATTTCTATCCGTTATATAGCTCATCCCGGAAATTTCACGGAGATGTTTTCCCAATTCCATTTTTTCATCAGGACTCGAAAAATTATACCCGGATTTACTAACCAGCACTTTTTCGCTGTCGGTAACAGCGATATAAACAAATTTCATCAGGGTTGCTCTTGTAGTTATTCCTTCATTGGAAATATACATATCTCCTTTTTCTTTGAAAGTTATTCCTTCCGGTTGTTGAAATAGTTTTGGAGAAAGTTTATGTACTGATTCCACTTTACCATTCAGATCTGCAATTACTAATTGGTTGCTGGCAGAAGAAAGAATAAAAAGTTTTTGGAGTACCGGATGAATGGCCGCTGCTGAAGGCTGTAATTTTGAAGTTTTGAAAGGTGAAAGGTCGGCTACTTTGGCGGCATCAATTGTAAATAAAGGTTTATTATCAAAGCCGATTGAATCAGGATAAAAAGCAAATGCACTAACTGATTTATCATCATCCATTTCGCAATTCTTACAAATAACTACCAATGCATTGCGGGATGTATCGCTGTACATTGATTCAAAATCATTAGTACCCGTAAGCCTTATTGTTCCGGCCTCCAATCCAAAGGTTTTACCTGTTGTATCTTTTATAAACTTGGTAATCATCCCATCACTCCGCAAAATGTAGACAACATCATTCAGAATGGCAACGTCTTCATAATCCCCTTTATCACCAAAAACATATTCTGCAACGATGAGTTTAGTTTCTTTATCAAGGAAAAAAAGTTTGTCAGATCCGTCATCTATAGCCAGGAAGACATTATTTTTTGTATCCCAGGTGATGCCCGATATTTCCTGAAGCTTCAGGTCAAGTTTATCTGTCAGTGGAGTAGAAAAATTATAATGCGGCGGAGATCTCAGTACTCTTGTTTTCTGGCGGCAACCAGCATTTACAACAGTCAGTAGCACAGCTACATAGACAAGTAGTGCCGGAAAATTTAAAAATTTCATTATTCTTATTTTGTTTAAATTTATCAAAAGTTACCTTTATAGCATGTCGGAAAATCAAATAACCCTTTTACAGGAGGCCCGGACACTTGTAACAGACCTATTATCAAACAAACTTAGCAAAAGTATCAGGTTTCACACACTTCAGCACACACAAGAAGTAGTGGCTGCCTGTGAAAAGCTGGCCGAGTATCACCAGTTGCCAGACGATGACCGGTTTGCCGTGTTCCTGGCCGCCTGGTTTCATGATACTGGCTACACCAGCGGCATCGCCAAAGACCATGAGACCCACAGTGTGGAAATAGCCACTGAATTTTTAACTGCCCATGCTGCCAGCGAAGAATTAAAAAATAAAGTGATTGGCTGCATCAATGCCACCCGGATTCCGCAAAGCCCCACCACTACTATTGAACGGATTATATGTGATGCTGATTTATTTCATCTGGGCACCGATGATTTTAAAGAAAAAAACAGTTTGCTGCGGGAAGAGTTTAAAGAATTCAGTGAAAGAGATATTCCCAAAAAAGAGTGGCGGAAAATAAATATTCGTTTCTTGGAGGGACATACCTATCATACCGTTTATGGAAAAGAAAAATTGCAGCCGGTAAAAGAATTACATCTTGCTGAGTTAAAACAAAAAGATAAAAAAAATGATGACATGAAACCTGAAAAAAAAGATAAGGAAAAACAAAAAGACAAAGATAAAATAGCGGGGGCCGCTAAAGAAGCCGCTGAAGCTAAAAAGAAAAAGGAAAAAGAAAGCCAGTCGGAAAGGGGCATGGCTACTGTTTTTCGCATCATGGCACAAAACCATTCGGCACTGAGCCAGATGGCCGACTCGAAAGCCAATATTCTTATCTCGGTTAATTCTATTATTCTTTCCATTATTATCTCTGCTTTATTCCCCCGATTACAAACAGATCCAACTTTGCAGATTCCCATAGCTGTGATTGTAATAGTATGTGTGTCCTCCATTGTGTTTGGCATATTGGCCACCCGGCCCAATGTATCTGGCGGCACTTTTACCAGGGAAGATATTGCTGCGAAAAGAACCAACCTGTTGTTCTTCGGCAACTTTCATAATATGAGCCTGCCCGATTACGACTGGGGTATGACGGAAATGCTGAACGATAAATACTACATGAATAGCAGCATGATCAAGGATAATTATTTCCTGGGAGTGGTACTGGCAAAAAAATATCGTTATCTGCGTATTGCTTATAATGTTTTTATGTATGGACTCATTTTATCTATGATAGCCTTTGCTGTAGCCTACATGATACCAGATGCTACAGAAGTTTACACCGCAGGATAAGCAATTTTAAAATCATTAATAATAAAAGGAGGCTGTTTACGGCCTTTTTTTATTTAGGTAACTGGGCTATCAGCTCCACTTCCAATCTTGCATCATACATAAACAATCTTGATACCTGCACCCAGGTAGCTGCCGGAAAGTCCCCTTTGTAAAAAACTTTGCGGGCATCATTATATTTTTTCATAGCCTCCATATCAGTAGTGTAAAGGTTTTCCTTTACCACATTCTGAAAAGTGGCGCCAAAACTTTTCAGCTATTTTTCTAATGCTTTATACAAGTTGGTAATCCCTTCAGGAGTAACTTCCTTTGCTACCGCACCCGAAATATAAAGTACATTTTCAACCTTAACCACTTGTATATAACCAGCACTGGTATCCTGCTTCAACGAATTGTCCCAATGCCATTTTTCTTTTTCAATTGTTTTTTGCTGTGCCTGCAGGGTAAGCACAAACGCTACCTAAAAGACGACCGCTGCTGCGATTAATTTTCTCATAGCTGGTAAATTTTAATTGAAAATACCAGCTATCAACCTTACTGAATGTTAAAAATCCACCAGCGGTAGCCAGTGGATTTTTGATGATGTACAAATCAATTGTTTATACAGCCAGCATTTCTTCCAGCTTCATCACCAATTCTGTTTTGGTAATGGGCACTCCCATTATTTTGTTGTAGCCTTTGGCATCCACAAAATAAACATCCCGGATGATTTTTATAAGCTGGCCATTGTTGATCTCTGGTATCAAAACAGTATCAAAGTTTTTAATGATGTCGCCAAGGTTTTTCGGAAAAGGACGGACATAGCGAAGATGTGCATGACTGATAGCATGACCTTTTGCCTGCAAGTCCGCACAGGCACTTTTAATAGCCCCATAAGTAGAGCCCCAACCCAATACTAATATCTTTCCTTTTTCGGGACCACTATCCAATTTTTGTAGCGGAATATACTCAGCAATCTTATCTACTTTTTCCTGCCTGATTTTTACCATCAGTTGATGGTTCTCCGGTTCGTAACTTATATTACCGGTTACATTTTGTTTTTCTAATCCGCCGATGCGGTGTTCAAGTCCTGCTGTGCCGGGTACTGCCCATGGCCTTGCCAATTTTTCATCCCGTAAATAGGGTTGAAATTTCTCTTCCATATCACCCAGTTCAGTTTTAAATTTCATAACTATAGGGTGCAGGTCTTCTGCTTTGGGATACTTCCACGGCTCTGCACCGTTGGCAATATAGCCATCACTTAAAAAGATAACGGGTGTCATGTGCTGCACCGCAATTCTTACGGCTTCATACACAGCATCAAAACAATCGCCGGGTGTAGAGGCAGAAATAACCGGCATCGGGCATTCACCATTTCTTCCATAATATGACTGTAGCAAATCGCTTTGCTCCGTTTTAGTAGGCAGTCCGGTAGATGGGCCGCCACGTTGTATATCAATAATAATTAAGGGGATTTCCAGCATCACCGCCAATCCCATTGCCTCCCCTTTCAAGGCCATACCCGGACCCGATGTAGTAGTTACACCCAATGCCCCACCATACGCTGCACCAATCGCAGAAGTAATAGCGGCGATTTCATCTTCGGCCTGGAAGGTGCGGACACCAAAATTTTTATATTTTGCTAAATCATGTAAAATATCTGATGCCGGGGTGATGGGATACGAACCGAGGAAGATCGGCAATCCACTTTTTTGAGAAGCAGCAATCAAGCCATACGTAACAGCCTGGTTGCCCATAATGGAACGATAACTGCCCGGATCCATCTTTGCTTTTTCTACTCTATAAGTAGTAGTAAACGTTTCTGTGGTATCGCCATAATTATAGCCGGCCTGCATTGCTTTTACGTTGCTCTCAAATATCTCTGGTTTCTTGCCAAACTTTTCTTTAAGAAAGTCGGCGGTGTTATTCATTTCCCGGCCATACATCCAGTATAAAAAACCAAGCACAAACATATTTTTGGCCCGGTCTTTTTCTTTCATCCCCATGGTAATGTCCTTCAATGCCTCTCTTGTCATTTTCGTCACATCCATCTTTATCACTTCGTAATTAGCCAGGCTGTCATTCTCCAATGGGTTTACTCCTTCGGGATAATTAGCCAACCGCAGGTTTCTTGAATCAAAACCATCGGTGTTGACAATAATTTTTCCGCCCTTCTTAATGGCCGTAAGGTTTGTCTTAAGTGCGGCTGCATTCATAGCTACCAGCACATCACAGGCATCACCGGGAGTATATACCCTGTCGCTGGAAAACCGCAACTGGTAACCACTCACGCCGGGCAGGGTTCCTATCGGAGCCCTTATCTCCGCCGGAAAATCCGGGAAAGTGGCCAAATCAATTCCGAGCAAAGCTGTATTGTTGGTGAACTGGCTTCCGGTCATCTGCATACCATCTCCACTATCGCCGGCAAACTTGATAACAACATCTTGTAAAACTTCCTGCTTACGTTCCATATAGCAATTTTGATTGGGCGAATTTAAACAAGTTATGGTTACAAAGAACTGATTTTGTGTTGTTCAAAAGACATATTGACCCGGCACAAAACCGGGCATAACCTACTTTTCTTATTTTCTGTACTCTAGGTAAATCAAGGTCCTGTCAACCTGCGTCATATTAATATTGTCATTCCAATATGTAACAACCTAACCATTTTGATGGCACCAATAAAGAAACTGCGATTATTTGCAGACCCAGTTGAAAAATATGCAATTGCTGAAAAAATAAAAAAAGCGGCTGCATTACTACAACCGCTTTATTCAAACCATTGTTAAACCTTATCTCGCTGCAAGACCATTAGCCCCAACCGGTAAACCTGGTACAGTCTGTACACTGCTTAAACTTCCATCGTTAGCTACAGCAAATACACTGATGCTATGACCGCCTCCATTAAGTATGTACAGGAATTTTGAATTGTTATTCAAGGCTGCATCTATTGGTCCCATTGGTGTGGTAGCCGATATTGCAGTATTTACACTTATGTTACCTTCTTCTTTTACATTGAACGTACTCAGGTTATTACTGGCCGTATTCGTAGTATAAGCAAACTTCCTGTTATTGGTTATTACTACCCAGCAGGCTGCACTTTGATTAGCACCAACGGGACCATCTGAAAGTGTAATCGTTCCGTTATTGCTGATTTTATAAGAAGACAGTGTGCTTGCACCCGGCGCACCACCAACAGCCTCTGAAACAAAAATATTTTCTTTTTTCCCAACGGCAAATCCAAAAGGCGTTGGATTAGACGAAGTAATTGAGTGCATCATTCCAGGAATACCCCATTCATTCACTGTATAAGAAATTATTTTATTAGTGGCCTTTTCTGTAACTACAAGAACTTTTCCATTATTAACAAAGGAAATCTGTGCAGCACCGGCCGCATTAGAACTTAATGGTCTTGTAGAGTTTGGAATAGGTTGCAATGTTCCATTATCATACAGGCGAAAACCTGAAATATTTCCATTACCCCCGCCATTTAAAACAAAAACCAAATCCTCATGTTGCGAAATACTTACCGGCCGCATACCACCAGAACTTATTGTTGACTTTAAGGTAAGCCCACTTCCGTTTATTTTGAATGATGAAATAGAGTTACTGCCAGGATTTACAGCAAGCAGAAAATCATCATCATCGGTTAGAATGACTGCGTCTTGATTTCCGAGACCTCCACCAGTGCCTGTGCCACCGGTAGCATATGACATTACCAATGAAAGTGTGCCATTGGCTGCTCTTTGATAATCCAGCACCTGGTTGCCAGTTGTTTGGTTGCTGAGTGTATAAACATGGCCCTCGTTATTACCACGGGCTGCAAGGCCAGTTGCTTCTTCGGCTTTAGCTTTAGCTGTTTCTGATTGTCCTGGTGCATTTACATCTTTCTGGCAAGCTGCCAGTACCAGCATAGTAACTGAAATAATTGAAAGTCTTTTAATCTGTTTCATAAAAAGCTGTTTTGTTTTTTAAAATAAATATTAGCGGCAACACAGGATGTGGATGATTTTCTGTCCTTAGGATAAAGACAATACAATGCCAGGCGGATGAATGGCCAGCGAAAAATAAAATGCGATAAAAGAATAATTAATCGATAGGACTTACATCAAAAATGTTATTGCAAAATGGCATGCCCGAATAAAACAGAGAAGGCCTTGCACCAAATTAATACCCGGTTATTGGTTATATGATTAATGCTGGCATCCAGTTCGTAAGAAAAATTTCCACTTACTGCTTTTAGAGCTCCTATTTCCTGGTAAGTGGAACCGCTTGTACCTGTTGAAAGCCAGACTTTAAGGTCAGGACCATTATCAGTTCTGAAGTTTTCAAACACCAGGAATTTTTTTCCGCTTGCTTCAATAACCACTTTTACTGTGCCGCTGGTAGTATGAGCGTTGCTGCTAAAAACACCGGAAGAAACAATAGTTACGGCAGTCGGCAATGTTTCAGTTATGTTATCAGGAGATTTAGAACATCCAGTTATAAATAATACGGATGCAACAATTACTGTGGAGATGATTTTTTTCATGTGTTTATTTTTATTGTTTTTGGCCACATGGAATTCGCCGCAATAATCATCCCGGTTGGTAAGAAGAATTATTATGGCTCATTTCATATAAAATTTTTAAGAAGCCCCGGCACCAAGTAACTTCCGGGGCTTTATATTACACCATTAACCTACGCTTACATTTTATTCATCATTTTTTAGCCATAGCAGGTTCTTTAATCATATACACAAGAAGGGAACAAAAAGTTTTTGGAAAAAAATATTTCTTGGTTTACTATTTGTAAGCGTTTATTTTAATGATATTTACAAACCAAAGAAGTTACCTGGAACAACAATCATCATATACCGAAGCAGAACTGGTTGATGGGCTGAAAAGCCACCACAATGTTGCCTACAGGCATTTGTATATGAATTACCGTGGTTCCCTGTATAATAATATCCTCCAGGTTATCCCAGACATTGAAACAGCCAATGATGTACTACAAGAGGTTTTTATCACCATCTGGCAAAACATTGATAAATATGATGCAGGAAAAGGAAGATTGTTTACCTGGATGCTTCGCTTGACAAGAAATGCTGCTATAAACAAGACACGGTCAAAAATTTATAAATCGCAGCAGAAAAACGACGACATCAGCAATTACGTATCTGTTATCGAGCAACATGAAAATAATCTGCCTTCTATAAACCAGATAGGTTTGAGGACACAGGTACACCTTTTACGGGAAGATTATAAAAATGTACTAGAGTTGTCATATTTTGAAGGTTTTACCCAGGAAGAAATTTCAAAAGCCCTGAACGTTCCATTAGGTACCGTAAAAACCCGGCTACGTAATGCTATTATTGAACTAAGAAAACAATTTGTTTAAATGGATATCAACAGCTACATATCATCAGGCATTATTGAGCTGTATGTAATGGGTATGTGCAGCCCTGAAGAAGAAAAAGAACTGGAACTGCTGCGCCGGCAACATCCCGTATTAAACGAGGCCATTCTGCGATATGAAACTGAACTGGAAGTAAACATGCAAAAGAATATTACACTTCCTCCTGCTGATGTTGATGCTAGGATTTTAAAAAATCTTGATGCTTTGCAAGTGCCTGTTATTGATATTAACAGAAACAATAAAAAAAGGCAATGGCTAAGGCCAGTTGCCGCCGCAGCTATTTTACTATTAGCTGTAAGTGGCTTTTATAATTACACCCTTTATAAAAAAACAAAAAAACAAGAACTGGCTTTAAAATCATCGCCCGGGAGTGATGCTACGTTGCCTGCTTCTGATTATATTATTTTAAACAAACCATCTATTACGCCGGTAGCTATGTACGGCGTTGGCAGCCATGCTATTTGCCGTTGTACAATGTTCTGGGATAAGAGTACTGGTAAAATTTATATCCTGATTCATCATTTGCCAAAATCATCTTCTGCCAAAGATTACCAGTTATGGGCCGAAGTAGATGGCAAGCCTGTGAATGTTGGTATTATTAATGATGAAATAAGAGGTAGGTTTATTGAAATGCCGAATGTACCCGCCGGATCTATTGCATTTACCGTTACTCTGGAAAATGCCGGTGGCAAAACCCAGCCGACAGTTGAAGAAACTTATCTTAGTGGAAAAATATAAATATTTTATACTGCTACTATGAAAAAGCTATTTATTTTGACCCTTTTGGCAAGCATGACATCTTATCTGCATGCACAGTTAGTCGTTGGCGATAGTATTCCTGTAAGGATAAGCTATATAAGTGGGCAAAGAAGTGGCAATAGCAACCAGCTTAACTGGGCAGTTAGCTGTTTTTTGCAATATGCTAATTTTGAAGTTCAGCGGTCAGAAAATGGCATCAGCTATTCTACTATTCATACTTTCCGGGCTGATGAACTTCGATGCCGGCAGCCATTTACCTATACAGATTTACAGCCAAGTGAAAAATCATTTTATCGCATACGGGTTGGCGACTTAGATGGAAAATTTTATTCTTCTAAAATTATTGGTTTGTATGGCACCACTAAAGGATTTGATATAACAAGCATTACCCCAACAATTGTTGCTGATAAAGCAGTACTTAATATATCCTCATCTTCTCCCGGCAAAGTAGAGATTATAATAACTTCTGTATCAGGGGTTGTTACCACAAAATTATTTTCTACTTTGCAAAAAGGCGATAATAGTGTTTCGCTGCAAACGAATACTCTTCTAAAGGGTTCTTATATTATATCTGTTAGAAATCCGCAAGGAGAAATAAGGAGCGGTTCCATTATTAAAAACTGATTATTTTCTACCCTCTTCCATCCAGCAAGCCCCCAAGAATTCCTCCTTCTTCTTTACGATGATAAGTGCCGTATGCTACAATTCTTCCTGCCAACCGGCTGATGGGTAATGATTGTATCCATACTTTGCCAGGCCCTTGTAATTTGGCAAAGAATAAACCTTCGCCACCAAACAAAACATTCTTCACCCCTTTTACCATTTCAATTTCAAACGACATGGTTGGCATATACGCTACAATGCAACCAGTATCGACTTTTAATACTTCACCGGCCTTCAGTTCTTTTTCTATGATAAAACCACCGGCATGCATAAATGCCATACCATCTCCTTCTAATTTCTCCATGATAAATCCTTCGCCACCAAAAATGCCTACACCCAATTTCCGTTGAAAATGAATACCCACACTTACTCCTTTAGCCGCACATAGAAACGCATCTTTTTGTGCAATGATAGTTCCACCCAGCTCCCGCAAATCCATTGGAATTATTTTGCCGGTGTACGGTGCTGCAAAACTTACTTTCTTTTTGCTCTGCCCTTCATTGGTAAAAGCGGTCATAAACAAACTCTCCCCTGTTAGCACCCTTTTGCCGGCACTCATCAGCTTACCCAAAAAACCAGTAGGCTGTTGTGCAGAGCCATCGCCAAAAATAGTTTGCATGGTAATGCCATCATCCATCATCATCATAGCACCACTTTCTGCAATAGCGGTTTCTTGCGGGTCCAGTTCTATTTCTACAAATTGTAATTCTTCACCATATACTTTGTAGTCTATTTCATGGTTGTTGCGGGATGTTGTACTCATAGTTGTAACTTTTTTCAAAGGTATTAACAGGCGGGTTATCCTGACAAAATTCCTTTTTAACCTGACAAAACTCTTTCTTTCCATACACTGTTCAGATGCCGCTGGCAATAGCCTGTCAAAAATGATAAGTGGTGCTGTTTTAATCGCAGGATTACCTTACTTTGAATTCCTTCAAAAAAATAAACACATGAAACAAAGATTATTACTGCTTGCTGTCTTTACAATAGCATTATCTATTGTAAACGGGCAAACTAAATTGGTGGAAAAAATCACCAAACAAGGAAGCGAACTGGTTATCCCTTATGAAAAATATCTGTTGCCAAATGGCCTAACTCTTATTGTACATGAAGACCACAGCGACCCGGTGGTGCATGTGGATGTTACCTACCATGTGGGTTCTGCAAGGGAAGAAATCGGCAAGTCTGGTTTTGCCCACTTCTTTGAACACATGATGTTTCAGGGAAGTGATAATGTAGCAGACGAGCAACATTTTAAAATTGTATCAGATGCAGGTGGTACATTAAACGGAAGTACCAACCGTGACCGTACCAATTATTATGAAACAGTGCCGAGCAATCAGTTAGAAAAAATGCTGTGGTTAGAAGCTGATCGCATGGGCTTTTTGCTGGATGCTGTTACACAAAAGAAATTTGAGATACAACGATCAACTGTAAAAAACGAAAGAGGACAGAATTATGATAACCGTCCTTATGGCCTTGCCGGTGAAACCATTTCAAGGAATTTATATCCTTATGGTCATCCCTACTCCTGGCTAACTATCGGGTATGTTGAAGACCTGAACCGTGGCGATGTAAATGACCTGAAGAATTTCTTTTTAAGATGGTACGGCCCCAACAATGCAACAATAACAATTGGTGGTGATGTAAAGACTGCTGATGTAGTAAAGCTGGTAGAAAAATATTTTGGTGTTATTCCCCGTGGGCCCGAAGTAAAACCGGTAATAGTACCACAGGTTGTTTTAGCAACTGACCGTTATGCTTCCTATGTTGACAACTATGCTAAACTGCCTTTGTTAGTGATAAGCTATCCTACTGTACCGAATTATCATAAAGACATGGGAGCATTGGCTTGTCTTGCACAGGTTTTGGGACAGGGAAAAAATTCTGTACTATACCAGCATTTGGTTAAAAAACAATTAGCCCTACAGGCAAGTGGTTCCAGCCAGTTATCTGAGCTGTCTGGTGAAATGAGTTTCCAGTTGGTTCCATCTCCGGGCAAGTCGCTTGCTAAAATTGACAGTCTTTTCCGCAGTTCATTAGATTCATTCGAAGCAAGAGGTGTTACCGATGATGATATTGCAAAATTCAAAGGTGGTATCGAAGCACAACAGATCAATGGCCTGCAAAGTGTGTCAGGTAAAGTTTCTCAACTGGCCGCCTTCCAAACATTTACCGGCAATCCGAATAAAATTGCTGACAACATTAAAATGTACCAGGCCGTTACCAAAGAAGATGTAATGAGGGTTTATAAATATTATATCAAAGGAAAACATGCGGTGTTTTTGAGTGTGCTGCCAAAAGGCCAGGAGAAAATGATTGCTGCTGCTGATAATTTCAAAATTGATTCTTCAGTTTATGATGCACCGGATTATGGTTACGCAGATTTAAAATATACAAAGGCAAGAGATAATTTTGACCGTAGCAAAACTCCCGGCAACGGTGCTAACCCCATCGTGAAAGTTCCTAAGTTCTGGAGAAAAGACATGCCAAATGGTGTAAAAATGATTGGCACTGAAACCAATGAGATACCCACTGTAACTATTACAATTACTGTTCCGGGTGGTCATTTGTTGCAGGCAAACGATACAGCTAAAGTTGGTTTGGCCAGCCTTTTCAGCAGTATGATGAATGAAGACACAAAAAACTATACTGCCGAACAAATGTCTGTTGAGTTACAAAAATTAGGCAGCAATGTTTCTGTTGGAAGCAATTTTGATGGCATTACGTTTAACGTTCAAACACTAAAGAAGAATTTAGATAAAACATTAGCTCTTGTGCAGGAAAGAATGTTTAATCCAAAATTCACAGAGGCTTCTTTCAGCCGCATACAAAAACAAAGACTGGAAGGCTTTAAGCAAACGAAAGCTGACCCGGCTGCAGTGGCTGACATAGTTTTTGCCAAAGTAAATTATGGCCCTAACAGTATCCTTAGTATGAGTGAGGATGGAACAGATTATAGCATCCGCAACCTGAAACTACAGGATATAGAAACCTATTACAATAACTATATGACTTCGCAAGGAGTAAAAGTGGTGATAGTAGGTGATGTAAAACAGGAAGAAGTAGTGCCGAAATTATCTTTCCTGAATAAACTCCCCAATAAGAAAGTTAATATGCCAAAGGTAAATGGCATGGCTTCCAATATTGATAAAACAAAAGTTTACATGGTTGATATTCCCAAGGCGGCACAGTCTCAGTTCCGGGTGGGCTATGCCACTGGTTTGAAATATGATGCTACCGGTGACTACTACAAATCGAGATTGATGAACTATGCACTCGGTGGTGACTTCAATAGCCGGTTGAATTTGAATCTTCGTGAAGACAAGGGCTGGACCTACGGTGCCCGCAGTTCTTTCTCTGCGGATGAATACACTGGTGATTTTGAATTCAGTTCCGGCATCCGGGCCGATGCTACAGATAGTGCATTAGTAGAAGTAATGAAAGAGTTGAAAAATTATAGCGAAACCGGTATCACGGATGCCGAGCTGAGTTTTATGAAAAATTCTTTAGGCCAAAGAGATGCCTTACTCTACGAAACAGGTTTTCAAAAAGCAGGTTTCATTGGTCGCATCCTTGATTATAATTTACCGGCCAACTATGTTGATCAGCAAAATAAGTTGCTGGCTAAATTGACCAAAAAAGAAATAGATGCAGTAGCGAAGAAAATGCTGAACCCCTCCAAAATGAATATTCTATTGGTAGGCGATAAAGCAAAAATTCTGGAAAGGGTGAAAAAGTTAGGGTATGAAATAGTAGAACTGGATGCAGACGGAAAGAAAATAGAGAAGAAAGGGTTTTAACACTTCATTGATTAAAAAAGCAAAGCGGCCCTCCACAGAGAGCCGCTTTTTTTATAACCAAAAAACAATCACATTTATCTTAATAAGATCAAGCTTCTTTAACTACCTGCTTTGGTTTTCCAAGCCATATTTTCTTTCCCTGCAATCTTCTAACCAGGAACATAATACCGACAAATATGAAGAAGAACGGACCGAGGAAACCTAACAATGCTATAAATTTAGATCCATAGAATTTCTCCATTGGTC